>CALAJK010000050.1 GCA_937922795.1 uncultured Anaerolineae bacterium | reverse complement strand
TTCTAACGGAGTGAGATGCTTATGCAAACGAATTCAGCCACGCAAGCCGTCGTTCTAGCGATCGATGGCGGCCAGAGCAGCACGCTCGCCTTGATTGCGAACCTGAAGGGCGAGGTGCTAGGTTACGGCCAAGCCGGGCCGTCTAACCATGTGGATGAACCCGGAGGCCGCGAGCGGCTCGAAACGGCAGTGATGACAAGTGCGCGCGGCGCGCTGGGCAATGCCGGGGCCTCGGCTGAGCAGGTGCGCGCTGTGTGCTTGGGGATGACCGGCGCGCACGTCGAGGCAGGTGAGATCGTGGCGCGCTGGCTGCCGCATGCCGCTGTCGAAGCGCATCACGACACAGTCACCGCGCTGACCGGCGCCAGCCTGGCGCAGGCAGGCATCGTCGTGATTGCCGGCACTGGCGCAGTCGCCTACGGACGTCTGGCCGATGGCCGGCAGGCGCGCGCGGGCGGCTGGGGCTATGTGATGGGCGATGAAGGCAGCGCTTACGATTTGGGCATCGCCGCGCTGCGGGCAGCGT
Source organism: uncultured Anaerolineae bacterium (assembly GCA_937922795.1). Lineage (GTDB taxonomy): Bacteria > Chloroflexota > Anaerolineae > Aggregatilineales > Phototrophicaceae > CFX2. Next base: position 18,447 of record CALAJK010000050.1, on the reverse strand, counting down.
GCCGCGCCAACGACGGCCGCGCGGCCCCGACACGGCTTGTGACAAGCGTGCCGGCAGCGTTGGGGATGTCAACGCTCACTGAGGTGCACCGCGCTGTTTACGCGCAGAAGGTCACGCGCGCTGACATCGCCCGCCTGGCGGAGACTGTCGCTCGCGATGCCGCAGCCGGCGACGCGACCGCCCGCGCTCTGTTAGAACGCGCAGCCGCCGACCTGGCCGACGCGGCACTGGCGGTGTTGGATCAGCTCGGACAGCGCGATACCGGTATGGACATCTACCCGACGGGCGGCGTATTTCAAGCGGGCCGGCTGATTCTCGACCCGTTTTGCGCCCGCATTGCGGAGGTCTCGCCGACCAGCGTCGTGCGCAAACCCGCTCTCAGTCCAGCCGCCGGCGCCCTCTTGCTCGCACTGCGCGCCGCCGGCGTCGACATCACTCAAGCGGTTGTAGCGCATCTTCAGCAAACGCTCGCCCAGAAAGCGGTGAAAAAAGGTCAGTGAGATGCGCTCCTGATTTCTAACATGTTCAAACGCGAATGCGCCCGGCCAGAGGTAAGAACCGCCCAGGTCATCGCCTGGCCGGCAGGATGAATGATCGCTGAAAGGATGACTTTCGATGCTTATCGGACACACTTGCCACATTTGCGAGGAGCGAACATGACGATTTTAGCCGGTACTGGACGGGCGATCATCACTCCGCGGATCGGATCCGTCTTAGTCGATTACATGGAAACATCCACGTCGGTGCATGATGATCTGATGGCGCGGGCGCTGGTCATCGATGACGGTCAAGCGGCCGTCTGCCTGTGCAGCGTCGAACTCCTGTGGCTGCGGCTGCCGGACATCGCCCGCATCCGCTCAGCCGTGGCAGCGCGCTGTTCGCTCAAACCACACCAGCTCATGATCTTCTGCACCCACACTCACAGCGGGCCGTCAACGCGGTCGCTGGACAGTTGGGAGTTCTCACTGCACGACCGGATCGCCGATGCCATTGTGCAGGCCTACGAAACGCGGCAGCCAGCGCGTCTGGGCGCTGCCTTCGGCCAGCTTTTGGGCTACAATATCAACCGCCGTTGGCTCAACCGACCAACCGATCCATCGGTCGGGGTACTGAGGATCGATCAGATCGACGGCGCGCCGCTCGCAGTTTTGATGCATTATGGCTGCCACGCTGTCGTCATGGGGGGCGGCAACCAAGCGATCTCCGGCGACTTTCCGGGCTACGCCAGCCGCCAGCTCGAAGCGGCGCTTGGTGCGACGGCGCTGTACGCGCAGGGCGGCGCAGGCGATGTTAACCCGATCACCGAAACTGTTCGCCAGCGTTTGGCGGCCGGCCATCCCGTCGGCACCATTGGCCATCTCACCTCGTTCTATGGTCCGGATGACCCGGCGCATCCTGAATACTGGAACATAGAAGATCGTTTTGACGGCTCCTTTTTTGAGGCCGAGACCATCGCCCGCGCGCTGACCGATGAGGCGCTGCGGGTGTGGCGGCGCATCGAACTGTCAGATACCGCGCGGGTTTTCAGCGAACAGCTCATGGTTGATGGGTCGCTGGCCGAAGATGAACCCCCGGCTGAGACGGTTCTGCCGCATTACACTGCGATTTTGCCGGAGATCGCCGCAGGCATCTGCGCGATGGAGATCATGGTCGCCGGCGTTGGACCAGTCGTCTTTGAAGGACAGCCGGGCGAAGCCTTCAGCGAGACGGCCATCGCATTCCGCAGCGCGGCGCAGCGCATGGGCTACCCGTGCCCGATGTTGATCAGTTATGCCAATGGGACTTACGGCTATCTACCGCCGGCCAGCGCGTTCGATGAAGGCGGGTATGAAGTGACCTGGCCCCGGCAGTACGGCATCAGCCGATACCTTCAAAACCGCATCTGGCAATCAGTCGAGCCGGTGCTTGCACGCTATCGCCCAAACCCACGCTAGGTTGCTGAGCCGCGAGCAGGATGAAAGGAGCAGCGAGTATGCATGAGACGATCTTTACGATGGACACTTCCAGCATCAAATATGGCAGCGGGGCAACGCGCGAGGTGGGCGTTGATGCGGCGCAGCTCGGCATGCGCCGGGTCATGGTATTGACCGATCCCTACCTGCGCGACTCGGAACCCGTTCACCTCACTTTGACGGCGCTCAAAGTCGAAGGCATAGACGCGGCGCTGTACGATCAGGTGCGGGTTGAGCCAACTGACATCTCGTTTCAACAAGCCATTCGTTTTGCGATCGAAGGCAATTTTGACGGATTCATCGCGGTCGGCGGCGGTTCGACGATGGATACTGCCAAGGCCGCCAACCTCTATGCGACCTATCCAGCCGATTTTCTCGACTACGTCAACCCGCCGATCGGACGCGGTAAGCCCGTCCCCGGCCGTCTCAAACCGCTGATCTGTATCCCAACGACGGCCGGCACCGGCAGCGAAACCACCGGCGTGGCCATTTTCGACTTGACCGATATGCACGCCAAAACAGGTATAGCGCATCGCGCACTGCGGCCGGCGCTGGGCATCCTCGACCCTGACAACACCCGCACCATGCCCAAAATCATCGCGGCCAGCTCCGGGCTGGATGTCCTCAGCCATGCGCTCGAATCGCTCACGGCGCTGCCTTACAAAGAGCGCCCCAAACCGGAGACGCCGATCATGCGGCCTGCCTATCAGGGCTCAAATCCGATCAGCGACGTCTGGGCGGCGCGGGCGCTCGAAATAGTCGCTCATCATATCGTCCGCGCTGTCCATGATCCAGAAGACGATGAGGCGCGTGAGGCGATGGTGCTGGCGGCGGCTTTCGCCGGCACCGGTTTCGGCAACGCTGGCGTACATCTGCCGCACGGCATGTCTTATCCTGTCTCAGCCAGGGTGCGCGATTACCGGCCAGAGGGCGTGAATATTGACCACCCGCTCATCCCGCATGGGATGTCGGTGATCCTCAACGCGCCGGCTGTATTTCGTTTCACTGCGCCGGCCAACCCAGAACGCCACCTGTGGGCGGCGCAGCTCCTGGGGGTTGATACCCGCGGCGCAGTGCCAGAGGATGCTGGCGCGCTCATCGCCAATCGCTTGATCGCGCTGATGCGGCAGCTCGGCGTGCCGAATGGCTTGAGCGCGATTGGGTTCTCTGAAGCCGATCTCGATGTCCTGGTCGCCGGCACGCTGCCGCAGCACCGCGTGACCAAGCTCTCGCCGCGTCCAGCCGATGCGGATGCGTTGCGCCAACTATTCGCGGAATCGCTAACGTTGTGGTGAGGCTCAACGGGCGCGCCGTCGCCACAAGCTGATGGACAGCAGAACGCCCCAAACCGCAAACAGCAGTTCAAGGCGGAGACCGGGAAGGCTGGGTCACAGAGGGTTGGACGGTTTATAAACGGGCTCTAGTTGGAGGCCAGGTTCGCTGAGGGCGCAGCGCGCGATCTGCCGCGCCAAACGCGCGTGAATGGCTTTAGGCTGACCGTCCAACCGAGCCATCACGATCGGGATGAGGAACTGCGCCATGATGTCCGGATCGCCAATTTGGGGCACGCCGCCGCGCACGACCAGCGCCAGATCGGCACGGTGGGCGCGGCACAGCGTCTCAGCCCCGCCTTCAGCCTGCAGCGCGATACAGTCCGCTTGCGCGCCCGGCCGCAGATGCCCGGCCTGCGGTAGGCCGATGAGCGCCGCCGCGCCTGCGGTCGCTAAGCCGAGAACTTCATCTGGACTGAAACCCAGAGCGCAGGCCGCTCGCAGTTCATCCAGCAGATCGCCGCTGGCCGTCAGCCGGGAGTCGCTGCCCAAAGCCAGCCGCCCACCCGCTTCCAGCCAGCGCTTGGCAGAAGCAGTCTGGCCGAGCAGATAGAGGTTCGTGGTCGGGCACCAGACCAACCCGCGCACGCGCTGCGCGGCCTCTGTGCGGTCGGCATCCGACAGGCCGACGCCGTGCACCAGCACGGTGTTCCTGCCGGCGCAGCCCAGATCGCGCAGCCGGCGGTACTCGCTCGCGGCCAGCGCGTCAGCCCCCTCGGCCAGGTGGATGAACCAGGGGACGCCGGGCGGCGTTCGCCGGTAGCTGGCGCGCACCTGCGCATCTGTCTGGAAGTGCAGCGAGTGCGCCCAACCGTAGCGCCGCAGCGCCGTGACGGGGTAGTCTCGGCGGAACAGCGGAGGATGCGGTGGGTTGTGATGGGCGACGGTGGTCGCGCCGCACAGCAGGTTCTTCAGCCCGCCGATGAACAGCCGGTCGGCCAGGGAATAACTGCGCAGCCCCCGGTAAGGCTCACAATCCAAGCGGGCGTTCACATCTTCCCCCCACTGGTGCGCATTGTCGTAGCGGTCGCGGAACTTGCTGCGCGGATAGTGATTGAGCTCCAGGTGGTCGTGCGCGTTGACCAGGCCGGGGAACAGCGTGCAGCCCTCCAGATGGATCGTCAGGGCTCTGGCGACGGGCTGCTGCAAGATGCGGTCGGTCAGGAATAGGTCGCAGCGGCTGGGTTCGCCCGCGCCCTGCCATACCCAACCGCCGCGCAAGTGGATGGGGCGCACGGTCAGCGATCAGGCGGGCGGTAGGCGCGCGCGTGAAAGCGCGAAGTGAACAAGTGGACGGCCTGCGGCTGTGAAAATTCGGCCTCAACCGCGCGCCGCAGCGCCGCCGCGCCGATTTCGATCTGTTCGTCTGTTAATCGCCAGGTCTGCGACCACAGCCGCGCCCGCAGATCGTCCACTAGCGTCAGCGGCGCTTTCGCGACAGTGTAAGGGTGCGTCAGCGCCGGGCCATCTGGCTGCCAGCCGGAGTCCTCCAGAAAAGTAGCGTAGTGCCGCCAGTGAACGCCGACATCCTGCTCGATCTCCGGACCCAACGCGACTCGCCACGAGTCCCAAACGCGCTGGTAGGCTGGATCGGCTTTCGTCCAGGCATGCAGCAGCCGACCATCGGGGCGCAGCGTTCGTCGAACCTCATCCAGGGCAGCGCGCCAGTTCGGGATTAGGTGAAAGACGTGGACGGCGATGACGACATCGAACGTAAAGGCGGGAAATGGCAGCCGTGTAGCGTCAGCCCGCGCCAAGTGGATGCGTTCGCCGTTCTGCTTGGCGCGGAGGCGACTCATCATGGGCGCTGAAATATCGACGCCGACATACACCCCCACGCCGGGCGCGACCAGCAGCGCAATACGGCCTGTGCCGATGCCGATCTCCAGCGTACGGCTGGCAGATGTCAGGCCGCCGGCCTCAACGATCAGGCGGCCAATGGCGGCCGCCTGATCGGGCGGGAAACCGCGCGTCTGGTCATAGAAATCTACGGCGCGGTCGAACGCGACCGATTGCGACGACGGGGCGGGTTCACTCATAGGACGTGTTCAGGGTCGGCGCATAGCGGTTGACAGCGTCTTCGCCCAGCTTGTCCACCAGTTTTTTGCGCAGCCGGGGGGTTTCCTCGGCCCACTTCGCGCGAAGCTGCTCTTTAGTGGCGCCGCGGCTATCCCCAGCCAGCGCCAGCATGCCGCGAGCGATGGCCGGCGCCGTCATGATCAGGCGCTGGATGTTCGCGCTCTGACACGCGGGACAGCTCGGCACAGGATCGTTGAAACCGTGCCGGGACTGAAAGCGGGTTCCACAAGCTTGGCAGCGATAATCGTACAGCGGCATGGGCTTCCTCCTTTGCGGCGCTTCAACTATCCGCAACTCTATTATACCCTGGCCGTCACTCCAGCCGGATGCGCGGATTCAGCAGCGCGTACAGCAAATCAGCCGCCAGATTCGCCAGGGCGAAGAAGAACACGGTCACCATCACGATCGCTTGAATCACAAACAAATTGCGCTGTTTGACCGCCTCGACTAACAGCGCACCCATACCCGGATAATTATAGACGTTTTCGATGACCACCAGCCCGCCGATCAACCAGCCAAAGCTGAGGGCGGTAACAGTGATGGTGGGCAGGAGCGCGTTGCGCAGAACATGCTTGAAGATCACTGTCCGGGTCGGCAGCCCTTTCAGAACGGCCGTGCGCACGTAGGGTTTGCGCAGTTCCTCCAGCACGCCGGCGCGCGTCAGCCGCGAAATGTAGCCGACCAGCACCAGCGTGGCCGTCAGCGCCGGCAGGATGAGCTGCCGCACCCAGTCGGCCAGCGTGCCATCCGGCACGGTGGACGTGGCCGGCAGGCCGAGCGCCCGAACGCCCAGCGCCAGACCGTTGATCAGCACCAATCCGGTCACGAATTCCGGCAGACCGACCACTGCCAGCGACAGCAGCGAAACAGCCGCGTCTACCCAGGTGTTTTCGCGCAGCGCGGCGATGATGCCCAGGCCGACCGACAGCGGCACGCTGATGACCAGCGTCATCAACGCCAGCCGCATTGAATTACCCAGCCGGCCTACCACCAGCGGTTGGACGGGCGCTTTCGTGCCCGTGAAGGAGCGTCCCCAGTCGCCAGCCAGAAAGCCGACCAGCCAGTTGACGTACTGCTGCGGCGCTGGCTGGTCAAGGCCGAACTCCTGGCGGAAATTCGCCAGCGCCATTTCAGACGCTTCGCGCCCCAGGATGAGACGCGCCACATCACCCGGCAGCAGGCGCGTGAGCGCAAAAATGATGACCGAGGCGATCAACAGCGTGACCGCCAGGAGCAGCGCGCGGCGGGCGAGATAGCGAACCATTTCTACGCTTCTCAATCTGACTTCGGCGCAGAGACTTGCAGCGCGAGCAGTTCTGCCGCCGGGATATGGCAGCGAATCCGGTGACCGCCGCCGGCCTCCTGCCAGGGCGGCGCATCGGTTTCGCAGACTGGGCCCAGTTTGCGCGGGCAGCGCGTGTGAAAGCGACAGCCGGTCGGGATGTCGGCGGCGCGCGGCGCGTCGCCGGTCAGGCGGATGCGGCCGCCGGCCTGAGCCGGGTCTGGGACAGGTATTGACGAAATCAGCGCTTCTGTGTACGGGTGCGAGGGGCGCTGGTAGACCTGCTCGGCCGTGCCTTCCTCGACGATTTGCCCCAGATACATCACCGCGATCCAGTCCGCCAGGTAGGCGACCGCCGACAGATCATGCGAGATGAACAGATACGATGCGCCTTTTTGGGCGCGCAGATCTTTGAGCAAATTGAGCACGACGGCCTGCACCGAAACGTCCAGGGCGGAAGTGGGTTCGTCGGCCACCACCAGCGCCGGGTCAGCGGCGAAGGCGCGGGCGACCGCCACCCGCTGCTTCTCGCCGCCGCTGAGTTCCGCCGGATAGCGATCAGCATAGTCAGGCGTCAGCCGAACGACCTCTAAAAGTTCGAGCACGCGCTGTCGGCGTTGATCAGGGGGGAGCGGCTGTGGACTGAGCCGCTCCAGCGCCCGTTCCAGTGTCTGGCCGACGGTGCGATACGGGTTGAGCGTGTCGTTGGGATTCTGAAAGACCATCTGCAGCTCGCGGAGCTGCGCGCGCGAGCGGCGCGCCAGCCGGCGATCGAGCGGGATCGCCAGCAGCTCAAGCTGGCCATCATCGGCCGTCTCTAAGCCGACGATGCAGCGCGCCAGCGTGGTCTTACCGCTGCCGCTTTCGCCCACCAGCCCCAGCGTGGACTGCGGCCGTACGCGCACCGTCACATCGTCTACCGCCCGCACGCGCCGGGCGGAACCGCGCGTCAGCCGCCGCCACCAGCCTGCGCCGCCGTAGGTCTTCCGCAGCCCGCGCGCGGACAGCACCGACTCAGCCGCCAGCTGATGAGCCACATGCGGCGCGGCCGCCTCAGGCTGCGTCAGGATGGCGACGTCGCCGTTCACGATTTCATGCCACCGGTGACACCGCACCTGATGCCCAGGGGCGATCATCTCCAGCGGCGGCTTGTCGGTGAAACAGTGGGGCAGCGCCGCCGGACAGCGGGGCGCGAAGACGCAGCCCGGCGGACGGTCGCCTAATGCCGGCGCGACGCCTGGGATGGTGGGCAGGCGGGTCTCTACGCCGGTCGTCGGGCGCGGAATGCTGGCCAAGAGGCCGATAGTATAGGGATGAACAGGGCGCGCATACAGTTCACGGACTGGCGCGCTGGCCATAACCTCGCCGGCGTACAGGACGGTCACTTGATCGCAGATCTGGGCGATGACGCCCAGATTGTGCGACACATACAGCGCCGCCGCCTGCGTCTCCTGGATCAACTCGCGAAACAAATCGAGGATGACCGCTTCCGTCGTCACATCCAGCGCCGTGGTCGGCTCATCTAGCACCAGCAGCCGCGGGCGGGCGCTCAGCGCCATAGCGATCGTCACTCGCTGCTGCATCCCGCCGCTGAGCTGGTGGGGATACTGGCGGGCGACGCTGGTGGGGTCGGCAATCCGCACCCGCGCCAGCATCTCTACCGCCTGCTGCCAGGCGGCGCGCCGGCTCAAACCGAAGTGCTGACGCGTGACCTCGGCGATCTGATCGCCGATCGTGTAGGCCGGGTTGAGCGCCGCCAGCGAGTCCTGCGGCACGAGGCTGAGCTGGCTCCCCCACAGAGCGCGCAGCTCGGCCTGACTCTTGCGGAACAGATCCTCGCCTTCCAGCCACACTGCGCCGCCGCTGAGGCGCGCATTGGGCGCCAGATAGCCCATCAACGCTAGCGCTAAGGTGGATTTGCCGCTCCCGCTCTCGCCGACCAAACCGTGAATCCCCAATGGGTTGATGCTCAGCGACACATCTCGAACCGCATTCAGCCAGCCCTTTTCCAGCCGGTAGTCCATAGACACACCGCGCGCTTCAATCACCGGATTGGGCATGTTCAGGCAGCCCCCTCGTAGCGCAGGATGCGGCGCAGCCCATCAGCCAGCAAATTGACGCCGATCACCAGCAGCGCGATAGCACCCGCTGGAAACCACAACGCCCAGGGTGTGGTGGCATAACTTTCGCGCCCTTCGCTGACCATACGCCCCCAATCGGGCGTAGGCGGCTGCACGCCCAGCCCCAGGAATCCCAGTGAACTAGTCAGAAAGATAGCATAGGAGAAGCGCAGCGCGCTCTCCACCGCCAGCGCCGGCAGCACGCCCGGCAGGATTTCGCGGAACAGGATGTACATGAGCGGTTCGCCGCGCAGGCGGGCAGCCTCGATATAGCCGCTGCTGCGCAGATTGAGCGTCGCGCTGCGGATGACACGGGCCACAATCGGGACATACAGCAGGACGATGACGATGATGATGCCGACCGGCGACGAGCCGATCGCGCCTAACAGCGCCAGCGCCAGCAGCAGCGCCGGGATCGCCAGCAGGCTGTCCATCAGCCGCGAGACGATCTCATCCAACCAGCCGCCCAGGTAGCCCGTGGCCAGTCCGATGATCGTGCCAAAACCCACGGCCAGCGCGGTGGCGATGCCCGGTATGGCGATGATCTCGCGCGCGCCCCACAGCACCCGGCTGAACACATCCCGCCCCAGGCGATCCGTCCCAAATAGGTGCTCAGGGGAGGGCGGCAGGCGCGCCGCGCCGCGGATGATAGCATCGAAAGGATACGGGGCGATCAACGGGCCAAATACCGCCATCAGCAGGAAGACGCTGACGATGACCAGCCCTAACAGCGTCAGCGGGCGCGCCATCAACTGCCGCAGGAGCTGCCGCGCGCGATAGGTGGCGCGTCGTCGGGAATCCGCATCGGCGTTGGAGATACTAGACGACGAACGGGTAGACGTCATGAAACCTATCGGAATGAGAGGCAGAGCGCCGCCCCGCCCCCATTCGCGGCATCAACCAGAGACGGACACCAGGCGCAGATCGGTGAGACCGGGGAACGGAGCCATATCCAGCCCTTCGACGCCCGGACCAACCGCGCCGAAGATCGGCGCAAACCAGGGGACGATGATCGGACCGCGTTCGGCGAAGATTTCGGCGATGCGGTGGTACAGTTCGACGCGCCGGGCGGTATCAGCCGTCACGCCTGCTTCGCGGATGAGCTGGTCGAGTTCGGGGTCAGACCAGTGCGTCTCATTGTAGATGCCATCGCTGATGTACGCCTGCGCCAGGTAGCCCTGCGGGATGGGTCGATCGCCCCAGCCGGTGATGCCCAGCTCGGCCTGAAGCCAGTTGTTCGGGTTGTCGTCGCTGTAGTAGAAGCTCTCCTCATTTGCGACGATATCTACGTCGATGCAGCCCTCGCGCCATTGGATCTGGAGCACCTCGGCCAACTGCACATACCCCAACACGCGGATGGTCTGGAGCGTCATCCGCAGGCCTTCCGGATAACCTGCTTCGGCCAGCAGGGCGCAGGCGGCGGCAGGGTCGTAGCCGACGTCCTCGATCTGATCATTGAAGAACACGCCGAAGCCGGGGCCGATCGGATCGTTGTTGCCGATGATGCCGCGCCCCTGCAGCACCGCGTCGTTCAGCGCCGCCCGATCGGTCGCCAGCTTGAACGCCTGCCGCACGCGCACATCTTGCCCTGGCCCAACATCCGTCCGCAGCCGGATGACCGGGTGCTGGTTGGTCGCCTTCTGGAGCAGCGTGATGCCCGGCTCAGTCTCCAGCAGGCTCACCAGATCCGGGCTGATCTTGAAGATGAAATCCACCTGGCCGCTGCGCAGCGCATCCACTTGGGTGGTCGGCTCGGTGATGAACACGAACTCAACGCGATCCAACAGCGGCTGGCCAGGCTTCCAATAATTGGCATTCTTGACCAGCGCCGCCCGGCCGCCAGGATTGGCGTCAAGCGACTCCAGCACAAACGGACCCGTGCCGTTGAAATCCAGCGGCGCAGCGCCGTCCTTGAGGATGAGGGCGAAGCGGTCGGCGACCCCATAAAGGAAATCGGCATTAGGAGCGGATAAACTGAAGATGACGGTCGTAGGCTCTGGGGCGCTCACGTCAAAGTCGCCCAGCAGATTGAGCGCCGGCGACTCGATCTGTTTGAGCCGGTTGAACGTGTAGACCACATCGGCTGAAGAGAACGGCGAACCGTCGTGAAACGTGACTCCAGACTCCAGCCGGAAGGCGTAGGTCAGCCCATCGTCGCTGATCGTCCAAGCGGACGCCAGGTTAGGCGCGATGCTCTTATCAGGCAGCACTTCAATCAAATAGTCATAAATCGAACGGTTCAGCAAGATTTCTGGATCGTTGGAACCGAGCGCTGGATCGAGCACCTGGGGCGTGGTCATGCCCACGCGCAGCACGCCCGCCGCTGGCTGGGCACTCGCGCTGCCCACAATGAACAGCAGCGCGATGACCATCATCACAGCGGCAGCGGCGTGCCAGTGAACCTGCTTCCGAGTCATGTGTTCTCCTTTTCGACTTAATGATACAGAGGCTGTGTGGGGACGACGCAGAGGCCGCCTACGCGGATCGCCTGGCCGCGCTTGCCCAACGGCGGCAGGCGCTGATACGCTACTATAGACCCGTTCGGCTGGGACGATCTTACGCTTGTGCTGACGTAATCTCATTCGGACGGGCGAAGTTCCAGCAGCACGGCGTCTGCCTGGACGGATTGGCCAACTTGATAGTGAAGCGCTGTCACCACGCCGGTATAGGGCGCTTTGATGCGATGTTCCATCTTCATGGCTTCCAGGATGAGCAGCGTTTCGCCCTTGCCCACTTGCTGGCCGATCTCGACGAATACAGCCCGCACTTGACCGGGCATCGGCGCGTGCAGCGATCCTTCGATCTCCGCCGAACGCTTCCCCTCCGGCAGAGGCGTAACCCAGTTGAACGCCCAGGCGTTGCCCTCAGTGTGCGCCCACCACTGTTCACCATCAGCGACGACCGTCACCAGCCGGCGGTGACCGTCCAGCGTCAGCGCCAGATCATCGTCGCTCAACCGCTCGACCTGTACGGTCATCGTCTGGCCATCGAGTTGAGCGGTGAACGCGCCCACGCCATGCGGCGTCAGCAGCACGACGTACTGACGATCCTGATACTGGAAGCACTCGCGCACCGGCCGGAATGGATTATTGCGCCAGTGCGCCACGTCCAGGTTGGCCAAACCGCTGCGCGCCAGCGCCGCCGCCACGAATGCCGCCGGCGGGGGCGGCGCATCATCGACGAGCAGCTCGGGGTGCTGGGCGATGAAATTGGTCGTGATGTTGCCTTCTAGATGGTCAGGATGCAGCAGCACGCGGCGCAAGAAGCTGATGTTGTTGCGCAGCCCCAGCAGTTGAAGCTGGGACAGCGCGTGATCGAGCCGCCGGATAGCGCCGGCCCGGTGCTCGCCGTAGGCCACGATCTTGGCCAGCATCGGGTCGTAATACACGCTGACTTCATCGCCGGTGCGCACGCCGGTATCCACCCGCACCTCGCTTGGGCTGCGCCAGCGCAGGATTTTGCCGGCGGCGGGCAGAAATTCGTTGGCCGGATCTTCGGCGTAGATGCGCACTTCGATGGCATGGCCGGCCGGATAGACGTCCATATCGGGCAGGGGATACCCCTCCGCCACCATGATCTGCCAGCGCACTAGGTCGAAGCCGGTGGTCTCCTCGGTGATGGGGTGCTCGACCTGCAGCCGGGTGTTCATCTCCATGAAGTAAAAGTTGCGGTCGCTGTCCACCAGAAACTCGACCGTGCCGGCGCTGTAGTAGCCCAACTGCGTGCCGACGCTGGCGGCGGCGGCGAACATCTCAGCGCGGAGCTGCGGCGTCAGGGCAGTAGAAGGGGTTTCCTCGATGATCTTCTGATGGCGGCGCTGGATCGTACATTCGCGTTCGCCCAGCGCGATGACATTCCCCAGTTTGTCGCCGAAAATCTGAACCTCGACGTGGCGCGGGTCGCGGACGACGCGTTCCAGCAGCAGGGTATCATCGCCGAAAGCCTGCAGCGCCTCGCGCCGGGCGGCCTGGATGGCGGCCAAAAGTTCGCTCTGCGCGTTGACCTGACGCATCCCCTTGCCGCCGCCGCCGGCGGAGGCTTTCACCATGATCGGGAAGCCGATCCGCTCGGCCTCGGCCAGCAAACGTTCATCTGTCTGGTCATCGCCGGTGTAACCGGGAACTACTGGGATACCTTTGAGCAGCAGCTTCGCGCCGCGCTTGCTGCCCATCAACTCGATGGCTTCGGGCGGCGGCCCGATGAAGATCAGGCCGGCCTCGATGACGGCGCGAGCGAAAGGGGCGTTTTCGGCCAAGAAACCGTAGCCGGGATGAACGGCATCCGCGCCGGCGCGGCGGGCGGCGGCGATCAGCTTGTCAATATTCAGGTAGCTTTCCGGCGCTGGGCTGGGCCCCAGATGCACCGCCTCATCCGCCATCTCAACGTGCAGCGCGCGGGCATCGGCGTCGGAGTAGACGGCGACCGTCTGAATGCCCATCTCCCGACAGGTGCGGATGATACGGCAGGCGATTTCACCGCGGTTGGCGATCAGGATTTTACGGATCATGGTCATAGTGTGAGTCTACGCTGATTTGCCGCTGCGCGCCAGCTTAGGCCTGCGCCCACTGCGGCGGGCGCTTCTGTACGAAAGCGATCATGCCCTCTTGGCCTTCGGCGCTCCGGCGCAGTTCAGCCAGCAAGGCAGCCCGGTATTCCAACGTGGCATCCGGATCGCGATCAGTCACTTCGAACAGCAGCCGCTTGCAAGCCGCCAGGGCATTCGGGCCGCACTGGCGAATTTCGTCCAAGATCGCCGTGATGCGCGCGTCCAGCATATCGGGCTGGCAGACTTCATGCACCAGGCCGTAGCGCAGCGCGTCCTCGCCGCTGAACCGCCGCCCGGTCAGGATCAATTCGCGCGCGCGCGTCAGCCCCAGGCGCTGCACCACGTAAGGCGAGATGAGCGCTGGAGCCAAGCCGAGCCGCACCTCCGGCAGCCCCATCTTCGCGTCGGCGCTAGCGACCGCGATGTCCGAGACACACACCAGGCCGAAGCCGCCGCCCATGGCCGCTCCCTCGATGCGGACGATGACCACCTGCGGCGCCTGGTTGACGGCGCGCAGCAGGGCATCGAGCGCGGCAGTGTTCTGGTTCATATCCCCACCCTGGAAGGCCGCCGCCATCTCTTTGATGTCGCCGCCGGCGCAGAACGTGCCGCCCGCGCCGGACAGCACCACCGCCCGGATGCTGCGATCATCGTGTAACGCGGCGAACGCCGCCTGGAGATCCAGCACCATCTGGGCGTTCATTGCATTTTTGACTTCGGGGCGGTTGAGCGTGATATGGGCAAACGGGCCATCAAGATGAATGGCGAGCGTGTCGTAATGGGGCCAGGTCATGAGCGACTGCTTCCTTCCGCGCTGGCGGTGAATATCAGGGTAAAGATCAAACAGCTCCAACTTTGCGGGCGCGCTTCATTCGTCCCACGCCATGTACAGCAGCGCGCCGGCCAGGGACTTGCCTGAGGTTTGTCGTTCAGGCTATATCCATCTCACGGGCATGGGTGATTTCCCGGCGGCTAATCCGCCTCACTTGATCTGGTCTCACCGGAACTACAGCTATGGTATCGCCGTCAAAATTGAAGAACTCCAGCGTATACTGACTACCGTTCGGAGTGATATCCACGACGACGCCCACATCGCCAGCTTTCAGTTGATATTCTGGCAAGTCCTGGTTCAAGGCAACCTGTTCAAATTCCTGGATTGGGCTGATCATTCATACACATCCTTGCTCTTCTTCAGAGGGTGAGCCGTGACAAGCCGTGGGGTTTGACCATTCGTGTCAATGACCCAAATGCTTCTGATTCTGGGATTACGTCCATCCGGCGTCCGCAGCTCTCCGTCTATACTGTAATGAGTACCCTCCGGCGTTTCCAGCGTCTTGGCCACCTCATGTTGGCCGGCATGTTCCAGGAGCGCTTCTGCGAACACCCACCACTGATCTGTAGAAAAGCCAAAGCTCAGAAAGAACGTTGCTTTGTCTTTTCCCCTCACATGCGACACATTCAAAAGATATTTTACGATTTTCGCCTCGGCAACGACGGCCTGTTCATGATGCGGAAGCTTCATTGAGTGCCACGCTTCATTCGTCCCACGCCATGTACAGCAGCGCGCCGGCCAGGGACTTGCCCAGGTTATCGATGCGCAGCGACCGGGTCGCGCCGCCGTCCAGCGCCCCGTAGCAGACGAAATTGAGCGCTTCGATGTTGTCGAGTTCGTAGCGCACGACCTCGCCCTGCACCAGGTCGCCCAGATGCGCCTTCACCCGTTCGGCGGTCAGCTTGGCCTTCAGTTCCTGGTACGCCTGCGACGTGCGGGCGATGACGCTGATGTTGGCGATATTGCCTTTGTCGCCTTCCCGTCCATAGGCCAGATCATACAGCCGGCGCGTCATGCGCTCACCTCCAGATAGTCGATCTGCGGCGTGATATGCGCCCGGTCGATCAACGTCGGCCACAAGCCGATGATGTAGCGCGGCTCAGCGCCGACCGTCGTGCCGGAGACGCTCATCCCCGCTGGACCGCTCAGGCCGGTGGTCATGATCTGCCGCACCGCTTGCTTCAGCGTCTCTTGATCCTGAGCGGTGAACACCACCCGCACGATGATCTCCAGCGGGTCGTCGGGCAGCGGCGCCACCGAGCCGTACAGGCTGTTGATGCCCAGGTAGCTGTAGGCCACGCGCTCGATGCCGGGCTGCTTCTGGAAGAACATGTCCAGCATGGCTTTCATCTGCTCGACTTTGCGCCAGGCCTCTGGCCAGCCGATGGTGAAGATGAGCTCGCGCATGAAGCCTTCCAGCCGCCCGGCATTGAGTTTGAGTTTGTCGGGGCGCGGGCGGCCAGTGACGCCGGTCACGCGCACGCGGTCATCGCTATCCGCCTCCAGGCGCAGCGTGGTGAAGTCGGCCACGACGTCCGGCGTCACATAGTGGGCTGGATCGTGAACTTCGTACAGAAGCTGCTCCTTGACCGTCTCCAACGTGACGCGGCCGGGCATCCCCGGCGTTTTGGTGACGACGAAGCTGCCGTCCGCCTCAACGTGAGCGATCGGATAGCCCAGGTTGGGTAGATCGGCCGGGTTGATGTCGTGGATGAGCGCCAGGCTGTTGCCGCCCACCACCTGGCCGGTACACTCCAGCAGGTGGCCGCAGACGATGCCCGCCGCCAGCCGATCCCAATCGTCCCAGCCCCAACCGAAATGGGCGACCAGCGGCGCCAGGTACAGACACGGATCGGCCACCCGCCCGGTGATGACGAGGTCTGCGCCAGCTTGCAACGCCTCGACGATCGGGGCGGCCCCCAAATAGACGTTAGCCGTCACCAGCGTCTGGTTGGAGCTGTCGGCTAGGCGCTCGCCGGTCTCCAGGTGCGCTAGAGTCTCGCCGGCGGCTTGCAGTTCCGGCAGCCGCGCCAGCACATCATCACCCGTGACCGCCGCGATTTTCAGCCCGTGCAGCCCCATCTGCGCCGCCGTCTCGCGCACCATCTCGGCGGCTGCCGGCGGGTTCAATCCGCCGCCGTTGGTGATGAGGGGGATTTTACGGCGGAAAGCCTCCGGCAGGATTTTCTGGGCGATGACGCGCAGATCGAACGTGTAACCGCGCTTGGGGTTGGCCAGCTTGTCTTTTTGCAGGATAGCCAGCGTCAGCTCTGACAGCGCCTCAAAGCACACGACATCCACATGACCGCCGAGGATCATCGGCAGGGCTTTGGTCACGTCATCCCCATAGAAGCCCTGCGCCGAACCGATTCGATACGTCATAGTCGCAGCGACCTTCCCGACATCCGCGATGGCGCGGCTGCCAACCCGGCTCAGTTGTCTTTCTTCTCGCGCTTGGGCATCATGCCTTCGAGTTTGGCGATGATGCCCATCATCACCTCATCGGCGCCGCCGCCGATCGACAGCAGCCGGGCGTCGCGGTAATAGCGCGAGATCCACGTCTCTTCCATGTAGCCCATGCCGCCGTAGAACTGAATGCAGGTGTCGCCGACTTCCCGCGCCAGCCGGCCAGCTTTGAGCTTGCACATTGAGGCGATGCGGGTGATCTCCTCCGGGCTGGCCTGCGCCTGCATCAGCGCCGCGCAGTGGTAGTTTAGGTGGCGCAGCGCTTCGATTTCGGTGAGGAGTTCCACCAGTTTGAACTGAATCCACTGGTTGTGGATGAGCGGCTGGCCGAAGGTCATGCGCTCGGAACAGTATTTCATCGTCTCGCGGACGGCCATCTCCATGCCGCTGGTGGCTGACAGCGCGCCGACCAGCCGTTCCATCTGGAACTGCTCCATTTGCAGGTAGAAGCCCATGCCCTCAGCGCCGATGCGGTACGACTGCGGCACGCGCACATTCTCAAACGACAGCACAGCGGTATCGCTGGAACGGTTCCCCAGCTTCTCCAGCTTGCGGCTGACGCTGAACCCAGGGGTATCGGTCGGCACGATGATGAGCGACATACCCCGGTAGCCCTTGCCGGGCGTCGTGCGCGCCAGCAGACACACCCAGTCGGCCTGAGTGCCGTTGGTGATGTACATCTTGCTGCCGTTGATCACGTAGTCATCCCCGTCCGGCTCGGCGCGGGTGATGATGCTCGCCACGTCCGAGCCAGCGCCCGGCTCGGTGACGCCGATGCAGCCGACCATCTCGCCGCGAATGGCCGGGGCTAGGAACTTCTCCTTCAGCTCATGCGAGCCATACTTGGCCAGAGCGGGCGTGCACATATCGCTGTGAACCAAGATGCCCATCGGCACGCCGGCGCATTTGCAGCGCCCTAGCTCTTCGGCCAGCACCACCGTGAACCAGATGTCAGCGTTCGCGCCGCCGTACTGTTCTTCATAGTTCAAGCCCAGGAAACCCAGTTCGCCCATCTTCTTGAGCACCTGGCGCGCCGGCCAAATGCCGGCTTCCTCCCACTCGTCGCAGTGTGGATTCAGCTCCTTCTCGACGAAGTTGCGCACAGATTTGCGGAACATCTCGTGTTCTTCAGTGAAGGGCGTGGCCAAGCTAACGGGCGTGCGGTTTGCTTCTAGAACCATACTGAAACCTCTCATATCCTATGTCTATACTTTACCCAACGGTCGCATGTACATGTAGAAAATGTGAAAACCCAGCGCGCGAACGCCGCCGCCGCACCGCTTTCATCCACCAGAAACCGCATCATCGGGGATACTCAATTCGATGTCTTCATTTGTGCTTCATTCCTCCCACTGCTCACATCCGGAACACGCCGTAGCGGGGCGCATCTTCGGTCACCCAGTCGCGATTGTAGGAGATGGACAGGCCAATGGTGAGCGCCATCCGGGTATCGCGCGGGTCGATCAGGCCGTCATCCCACAACCGGGCTGTGCCGTAGTAGGGGTCGGATTCCTCGTCGAACTTGTGCTGCACCATCATCTTCATCATCTCGATCTGCTGGAGATCGGGTTCCTCGCCCTTGCGCCGCGCCGCGTCGGTCTGGATGATGCCCAGCACCCCTGCCGCTTGCTCACCGCCCATGACGGCGGTGCGGCTGGTCGGCCAGGCGAAGATCAGGCGCGGGTCATAGGGGCGGCCGCACATGGCGTAGTAACCTGCCCCGTAAGCGCCGCCCACCAGGATGGTGAACTGCGGCACAGTGCTGTTGGCTACGGCATTGATCATCTGCGCGCCGTGTTTGATGATGCCGCGCTCCTCATACTTCTGACCGACCATGAA
>CALAJK010000049.1 GCA_937922795.1 uncultured Anaerolineae bacterium | reverse complement strand
CTGGCGTGCGGGGATTATAAAATCGCCTCTGAGCGCAGAAAAGGCGCGTTTCCACTGAACTCCGATATTGACACCCGGCGCCGATTTGATACAATCTAGTCACATCAAGCCGAAGTGGCGGAATTGGCAGACGCGCTACGTTCAGGGCGTAGTTCTCGCAAGGGAGTGTGGGTTCGACTCCCACCTTCGGCACAAGACCCGGCCTAGACCGGGTTTTTCTTATTTGGCGCTTTCTGCTGTATAACAGGATGTAGAGGCCTTTTGCACGAAGGTGAGCATGGAACCAGACCCAGACATTCGTCCGGAACGGCGGCGTCCGCGCCAGCTTTCCGGCGTGCAAATCATGTTCGCGGCCGTTTTGGCCGTCGGCCTGGCGCTGGCCATCAATCTCAGCAGTCTGGTGGCGTCGTCGCGCCCGCTGCAAGAGCTGTATCAGCAGGTATCCGCAGAAATCCGAGTCCTAGAGCGCGAGCAGGCCCAGTTGTACGCAGAGCGCGATTTCGCCCGCAGCGACGCCTTCGTTGAGATGTGGGCGCGCAGCGAGGGCAAAATGGTGCGTCCAGGCGAGGTGTTGGTGATCCCCGTCCCCACCGGCGAGATCCTGGTGGAAGCTACGCCGGAGGCAGCCCCGCCCGTCATGATCGAGACTACTCCCCCCGAACCGGAACCGTGGATGCTGTGGTGGGCGCTGTTCTTCGACAGCCCGCCGCCGCGCTTTTGAGCGGCTGAGTCATTCGCGCGCCGGCCTAAAGGTCAGCGCGCGGCGGCGGCGCGCCGGCCAGATCGAGGATGCGCCCAGTGGCCGCCCCGTCGCCCACGCGCAGCGCCGTCCCTGGCTGCGCCAGCGGCATCTTGACGAACCCAATTCCTAGTGACTGCCCATCAGGGGTCACTACGCTGCTGGTCAAAGTCCCCACATCGCGCCCGTCCACAAACAGGCTGGCCGGCGCTTCAACCGCGGCGGACAGTTCCAGCCGCACCATCACCTTTGCCAGCCTTCCCCGGCTTTCCATGCGGGCGATGATCTCCTGGCCGGTGTAGCAGCCTTTATGAAAGCTGACCTCATCCCACAGTCCAGCTTCTAGAGGAATATAATCTAGGCTGAGCTCGCGCCCCACCCCGGGGCGGCCAGCGCGAATGCGCAAGACGTTGTAGGTCAGGCTGCCCGCCAGCCGCAGGCCAAAGGCCGCGCCCTGCTGGCGCAGGCGCTGCCACACCTGGGGCCCCGCTTGCGTCGGGACGATCAGAGCATAATGCCCTCCGCTCAGCGGCGTTCGTCGGGCTGCGTAGACTGCTGCGCCTTCAAGATGCACCTTTGCGCCTGCCAGACGGTCTTCCGGCAGCGTCGCGCCCAACGCCGCCGCCAACCGAGATGCATCCGGCCCATGCAGGGCAAACAAACTGGTCGAGGCGGACAGATCAACCAGCCGCACGTCATCCTTGAAAAAGATGTTGCGCTGAAGGTATTGGAGCACCGCCGCGCCCCGCCCTGGCTCAGTGAGCAGCAGCAGATGATCGCAGCGATTGTAGACGGTGACGCGATCGAGGATGCGGCCGTTCGGGTTAGTGAACACAGTCGGACGGCCTTCATCCACGGCCATATTGAGCATGTCGTTGGTAGAAATGCGCTGCAGCAGCGGCGCGCCATCCGCGCCCCACACTTCTAACCGTCCTTCGTGTGAGCGATCCATCAGCACAACCTGCTGAAGTGCCGCCGCGTATTCCGCCCCCAGATCGCCATAATGCAGCGGGATGCCGTCAGCGGCGATTTCAGCCCCTTCGGCCATGTGCAGGTCAACTAGGTGTGTGGCCCACATTTCGAGATCTTAGATCAATGCTCCAAGACAGCGACCGCGTTCAATACACAGGGCGGCAAGCCCGCTTCATCGATCGGCAGCCAGCGCCAGCCCTCAGGCGGCGCGATGCGCTCATTTAAACGGTAGCCATACAGGAAAACCAACTGCTGATAGTGGAGCTGCTGACGCAGCTCAACTGAGGCCGGCGCCACAAAATGGCTGTCTGGGGCATGAGGCAGCAGCTGCTCAGCGGACGTCGCCGTTTTGAACGTTTCGGTCAGCAGCCGCAGCGCCGCCTCATGCGGGTATTCGCCTTGCAGCAAATGAACGGCTGGCACATCTGGCGGTTCAACCCGCAGCAGCGCTTCGCCGCCGTGTATGGGCAGCGCCGCCGCCAGATACGCGAACTTGTGACGCGGCAGATTGCGCTCGGCGCGCAAATTCACCAGCGCGCGCCGGCTGCGCTCCGCCAGGATGATGCCCCGCAGCATATCGGCGGCGGCGGCTTCATCATCATTCAGGATCAGATAGTCGCAGATCGGGGCGTACTGCATCTCCATTTCAGCCCGATTGAGCCGCTTCTCGATCTGCTCTGTCGTCTCTTCACCACGTTTTTCCAAACGCCGCCGCAGCGTCTCACGATCAGGCGGCTGGATGAAGACGAGCACGGTGTTGTCAGCATACACCGACCGCAGCGCGGTAGCCCCCAGCACATCAATGTCGGCGATCAGATCGCAGTTGGCGCTGATGGCTTTTTCGATATCCTTCAGCGGCGTGCCGTAAAACATGCCTGCGTGCACCTGCTGCCACTCGACCATCTCGCCGTTGGCTGCCCGGCGTTTAAACTCGGATACTGAGATGAAGTAATGCTCCCTTCCTTCCTGCTCACCCTGGCGCGGCCCGCGGGTGGTGAAGGTCGGCAGTTGCCTCAGGTTCTGCATTTCCTTCACGACATGCTTCAGTAATGTGTTCTTGCCCACCCCTGACGGCCCGACCAGAACGAACAGAAGTCCCTGCCGCTTGTCTGAAACGCTCACCGTGACCTGCGCTTTCGAGTTCAGGATGCCGAGGATCATGTGCCTGCTGCAAGGTAGTGTAACAGCAGGCCTGCCCATCGGCTATAGAGATTTTGGTGAGAAAATACAGAGCAGCTTCCTAATTCAGGAAACCGCTCTGCTGCGCTGGAAGGTCGCCGGTTCGGCGGGCGGAGCTGAGCGCTCAGCTCTGCCCGCCTCAACTCAGACAGACCCAGAGGTCATCAGTTGTTCACCTGGATCTCGGTGATCCACCAGCCATCGCGCACGCTGCTGGTCGTATTCAGCCGGAACCGCAGGCCGATGAAGTTCGCGCCGCCGGGACGGTTGGCATACGACCGCAGATCGTGCACGCGCCACTGCCAGTCGCGGCTCGGCGGCATCCAGTCCGTCCAACCCCAGATGAACGGATCGCAGGCCGCGCCTGACGGGCAGTTCTGGTTGAGATTGGCCGTCGTCCAGGTCAGGCCGCCGTCAATTGAGACTTCTACCACCGCCGAAGCGCTGCTGCCGAGCTGGTAGAAGGTGTAGTACTGCAGCTTGGGCCGCCACAGGCTCTCCGGCGTGCCGGTCGGTCGGTTCAGGTTGATCAGCCCGTTGAGCATCAGCGACGAGTTGCCATAAGGCACTGACAGCACCGCGTCCGAGGTAGCGCTGGCTTTCGGGCTGTCGCTGAACGAGAAGTTGTTGTTGCCCACTTGCAAGATGATCACCGCGTCGCCGCTGGCCTCGAACCACTCTACAACCACTGCATAGTCGCCCGCAGCGAGCGTCATCGTCCGCAGGTCGACTGTCCGACCGTGATACGACCAGTTGTTGATCACGTTCCAGGTGTACGGCGGCGAGGTGCGGAAGTTCGCCACCGGTTCCAGACGCACCCGGACGCCATCATCAGAGGTGGTGATGAACGTATACTCGCCGCCCTGGACGGTGATCGTCCGCAGCCACCGCCCCACATAGTGATCGTCCCAGTAGGCGCCCGCCGAGCCTGGAGGTGCGCCCAGCGGCCGGCCGGTCGAACCGAAGTCGTTGGTGATATCGTTGACCGTGGTCTTCGGCAGCACCCTGGGCGGGCTGGCGGCCAGGTTGGCGGCCACGTAAGCGTCCATCGCCGCCTCAGTCGGCGCCCGCGCATTCAGGAACGTGTTGGCCGAGGCCGGGTCGCAGGTCGTCAACTGGTTGGACGCGTTGATACACTTCATGAAGTACTGCTTCCAGGTGTCCGGCCCCAGCGCCGCCGGCCCGCCGCCCGAACCCTTCCACAGGTCGGGCGCTAGCCCCCACAGCCCTTCCGTCACCCAGTTGGCGGTGTTCTGCGCGCCGTCGAAGAACGGCAGACCGCGCACCAGCGGCTGGTAATTCTCAAAGCGGATGTCATCAATGTACCAGCCGTCCGTTAGACCGCTGGAGGCGTTCATCGCATCCAGCACGAAGCGCACACGGATGCGCTTGCCCACGTAATTGCTCAAGCTGACCTGCTCGCGCACCCAGGTATCGACCCGCCGCGCCCCAGTGCGGCTCCAGATCGTCTCCCAAGACGAATACGCAGCATACGACGTGCTGCTGCCCCAGCCGTATACGTAGTTGTAGGCCTGGGTGGTGCGCGCCGCGTCCTCAACCGCCACCTGCACGCGAATGGCAGCATTCGACCCCACATTGTAGTGGTTCCAGAAGAACAGCGTCGGGTTATCGCTGGTCCGTGTGCCGCGCAGGTCAATGATACGCGTCATATTCAGCACGTTGAACGTGCGCGCCCGGTAGTTGGTGTTGAACGGCGGGCTGTCCGTCAAGGCGTATTCGCCGCTGAAGGCATCCCACCAGTACGGCATTGAGGGGTTCGGGTCGTTCCAGCCGGTGGCCGACCACGTGCCGCCCGCGCCCCACCGCAGCCACCACTCGGGCGGCGCGTCCACGTTGTCCACATAGCGCGGCCCATTGCCGTTGCCCAGCCCCGGCCCGGCGTCGCGGCTGATATCCCACAGTTTGTGCGAGACCTCGCTGTAGTTGCGGATATCGATGTTATCCACGTAGATGCCATCGGCCACTGACGAATCTGACCGGGCATCGAAGCGGATGCGGAAGTAGAAGTCGTCGTCATAGGGATTGGCATTCGTGCGCAGCGCCGACCAGGACTGGCCGGTGACCTGCTCGATGGCCGCCCGCAGATTGATTTCAACCGGCTCCCAAGCATACTGCCGGCGGTTGCCGCTGGAGTAGTAATAGGCCCAGACCATCGTCCAGTCAATGCGCGTCGTCCCAGAAGGCGTATGCGCCGGCCGCATGATGTCCACGAAGATGTTCTCGCTAGCGGTCACATCGCGCCAGTGCAGGAATGTCAGGATCGGCTCGGTGGCGGCGCCGCCCGGGTTGCCGAACAGGCAGTCTTTGTTGCCGCCCCAGTTGGTCAGGTTCTCCGGCGTGTCGTTGTTGAAATCGATTGGGTAGCGCAGCTCCATCGCCGTCTGCTGGCCATGCAGATACAGGCCGGCTGGGCTGTCGGTGAAGGCCCGCGAGCTGCCCGCCGCGCCGCCGACCGCCAGCCCCCACTGCCCGGTCATCAACCACTTATCCGTGCCGCTTTCCGCATCATCGCAGAACGGGTAGGCGCTGAAGCGCGGGATGCCCTTGCGCGCGAACGTGATGTTGTCGATCCACCAACCAGGTCGGGCAGGCGTGCGGCTGTTGTCCACCAGCATGGCGAAGCGCAGCCGGAAAGGCGAGGTGTTCCAGTTGGGGATGTTCTTCAGCTCCACTTCACGCCGCATCATCGGCTGAGCAGCCGCCGAACTGGTGGCCGAGACGATCGTCTCCAGCGTCTGCCAAGTGTCCGGCGTGCTGTCCACCGGGTCGCGCGTCCACTGAATGGCAAGCGTCGTGCCGCGATCGATATCGTAGGCGTGCTGGAATACCAGCAGCGGGAACCCATCGTTGCCCTCCCAGTCAGGCAAACCGCCCGTGCCATCCGCGTTGTAGGGCAGGCTGATCAGGCCGTTGAACTCGATGGCGTGGATGCGGTTCTGGCCGGTCGGCTGCTCGCGCCCGAAGCGGACATAGTTGGTCCCGCCGCTGACGTCCCAAGCGAGCGCCGAGTTATCGGCCGTCGAACGCGAGGTCAGATCCCAGCGCCCTGTCGTCACGAAATCGGCTTTTTGGGCGGTCGACTCCAAATCCCAGAAGTTGTTGCAGGTGGCGGTGCTGCCAGAACACACCGTGAAGGTGCGGGTGGGCATATCGCGCACTTCGATGTCGTCGATGTACCAGCGCCGCGTGCCGCTGCCGCTGCCGCTCTCCAGGATGAAGCGGTAAGTGATCTTCTTGCTGGGCACGTTGGGGATCGGAATCTGGTTGCGCGTCCAAGCGTAATTCGCGCCGCCCGTGCGCAGGGTGACGGTCGTGCCCGCCGCCCAGTTCGGCCCGCCAGTGCCGTCAGGATTGTACGGCTGGTACTCCGCGATCTGCAAGCGGGCGGTGGTCGCCGCGCCGAAGTCCCAGACATCGTAGAACGACATCTGCGGGTTGCTCAGCGCTGAGACGTCAATGTAACCGCGCAGCTCCAGATGGCAGCGCAGGTTCGGCGGAAAGCCCAAGCCCAACCCTGGCTGGCTCTCTTTCCAAGCCCAGGCGATCGTGTTCGGCTGGCTGCCAGTCACGCGCATCCACTGGCAGTTCGGCGGCCCGGAGGGCAGCGCCGTGTCCGCCAGCACGTTGCCGCGGAACTGGTTGAGATTGAGGAACACGGCCGCATTGCCGCCGCCGACATAGTACTCCAGCCGCAGCGTGTGGTTGCCGGGCGTCAGGGTGAAGGTGCGGATGATCGGGTCGCTGTCGAAGGTGCGGTTGTTCCAGTCGTTTGCCACTTGGGTCGAATCCACCCAGAAGCGCACGCCGCCGATAGACGTGATGGTCGCCTGCACAGTGATGTCCTGCGTGCCGGCCACATAGATATTGCGCGTCCAGCGCACGGAGAAGTTATCCACCAGCCAGCCGTCAATCGGCCCGCCAGCCCCCCAATCGAAGGCGATGTTGTACTTGTACTCCGCCGCGAGCTGGGCGTTCCAGCGCACAATCGGCTCACCCGACAGGTTCGTATTGGGATAGTACTCACCGCGCCAGTCATCACCGCCCAGATACACGCTGCTGTCCACGCGCCACCAGGCCGGGCGATCAATCGGATCGTAGAACGGCGCGCTGAACGCCGCATCGGTCGGCGTGCTGGTCGGCCGCTCAGTCGGCGTCAGCGACGGCGTCGGGGTGGGCGTGATGGGCGTCGGCGTCGGCGATGGGCCGGGGGTGAAAGTCGAAGTCGGCTCGCGCGGCGGGTTCGTCGGCAGCGGCCGTTCGCTGGGCGGGTTCAGGGCGACGGCCGTCACCGTCAGCCAGAAGTTCGAGGGCGCGCCGCGCTCCACTAGATCCGGTTGAGGCGTGCCGGCTTCGCCGATCAGGTTGTAAACCGTGTTGCTGAACACATTGCCCAGCGCCGGGCCGGTAGCGATCAACGCCGCCGCCAGCGCGATGACGACCAGCACCAGGATGAGCGCATACTCAATCAGCGCCTGGCCGGGCTGTCCCCGCTGTAACAGCGATGGGCGGGCGGTTTGGGCTTGCTGGTCCATGTCTCGACCCCTTATCCAGACTCCTGGCGATCGGCTGATGACAATCCGCATCAGCGCGCAAAGTCGCTCGATTCACTCTGCTTCTATGTTACTCGACTCTAGGGCGATAGCGATTCAATTTTTGTCCGCGAGTTGTACGAATGCGTTGACAATTAATCAACGGAAAACAGTATCTTCATCACTCGTTGACGGTCGCCTGGCTGTGATATGCTGTCACTAAACCGATTTGCCATGATACACCAAAGGCTTAAAAAATATGACCGCAACGATCATTGACGGCAAAGTCATCGCCGACCGCTTGCAGGTGCAGATCGCCGAGGAAGCGGCGCAGTTCAAGGCGCGGTTCGGCTACGCGCCGGGATTAGGGGCGGTGCTGGCCGGCGATAACCCGGCCTCCGCCCAGTACGTGCGTATGAAGCGCCGCGCCTGCGACAAGGTGGGCATCGCCTCCGTCGCCCACACCATGACCGCCGACAGCTCGCAGGAAGAAGTCGAAGCCGCCGTCCAGGCGTTCAATCAAGACCCGTCGATCCACGGCATCCTGGTGCAGCTCCCCCTGCCCCGCCACATCAACGAGGAGCGGGTGCTGCGGCTGGTCAGCCTGGACAAAGATGTAGACGGTTTTCATCCGCTCAACATCGGCCTGCTGGCCATGAAAGGACGCCAGCCCAGCTTCACCCCAGCCACGCCCACCGGCTGCATGGTGCTGCTGCAGGAAGTGGGCGCCCAACTGGATGGCGCCAACGCCGTCGTGATCGGGCGCAGCAACATCGTCGGCCTGCCGGTGGCGCTGATGCTAATGAAGGCCAACGCCACCGTCACCATCTGCCACAGCCGCACCCGCGGCATCGCCGACATCGTGCGCCGGGCGGATATCGTCATCGCCGCCATCGGCCAGCCGGAGTACGTGAAGGGCGATTGGATCAAACCTGGGGCCATCGTGATTGATGTCGGCACCAACCAGGTTGAGGATCCCGGCTCCGAAAAAGGCTACCGCTTCGTCGGCGATGTGGACTTTGAGGCGGCGCGGCAGGTGGCGGGGGCGATCAGCAAAGTGCCCGGCGGCGTCGGCCCGATGACCATCACCATGCTGCTGCAGAACACGATGAAAGCCGCCTGGCGCATCGCTGAAGGCGCATCCGCCTGATGATCTGCCGGCTGCTGGTGGAGGGAGGGCATCTTGGGAACGCTGCTGGTCAAAAACATCCATACGCTGGTGACCATGGATGACGCTCGGCGTGAGCTGCGCGACGCGGCGCTGTTCGCCCGCGACGGTTTCATCGAAGCGGTCGGGACGCTGGCCGACATGCCCGCTGCAACCGCCGACGTGATGCTAGACCTCCGCCAGCACATCGTGCTGCCCGGGCTGGTGAACACGCACCATCACATGTATCAGACGCTCACCCGCGCCCTGGCGCAAGAAAGCGAGCTGTTCGGCTGGCTGAAGACGCTCTACCCGATCTGGGCGCGGCTGACCGGCGAAGCGGTCTACATCTCCGCCAAGCTGGCGATGGCCGAACTCATGCTCTCCGGCTGCACGACTTCCAGCGATCATCTCTATATCTATCCGAACGACGTACAGCTAGACGACGAAATCCGCGCCGCCCAGGAGCTGGGCATCCGCTTCCACGCCGCCCGCGGCTCGATGAGCCTGGGCGAAAGCCGCGGCGGCCTGCCGCCGGACCGCGTGGTCGAGGACGAAGACGCCATCCTGCGCGACACCCGCCGCGTCATCGAACAGTACCACGACCCCAAGCGCGGCGCGCTGCTGCGGGTGGTCGTCGCGCCGTGCTCGCCGTTCAGCGTCACCCAGGATCTGATGCGCGAGTCGGCGGCGCTGGCGCGCAGTTACGGCGTCAGCCTGCATACGCACTTGGCCGAGAACGACAACGACGTGGCCTACAGCCTGGAGCAGTTCCACTGCCGCCCCGGCGGCTACGCCCAGGCCGTTGGCTGGGTGGGCGATGACGTCTGGCATGCGCACTGCGTGAAGCTCGACGACCGGGAAATCGGCCTGTTCGCCGCCACCCACACCGGCGTATGCCACTGTCCAGGGTCGAACATGCGGCTGGCCTCCGGCATCGCCCCGGTGCGGCGCATGCTCGACGCGGGCGTCAAAGTCGGGCTGGGCGTGGACGGCTCGGCCTCCAACGACGCCGGCCACCTGCTCAACGAGGCGCGGCAGGCGCTGCTGCTCCAGCGCGTCGGCGGCGACCCGGCGGCGCTATCGGCGCGGCAGGCGCTGGAGATCGCCACCCGCGGCGGAGCCGCCGTCCTAGGGCGAGACGATATCGGGGCGCTGGCCCCTGGTATGGCCGCCGATCTGGCCGCTTTTCGCCTGGATACGCTGGCCTTCGCCGGCGCGCTGCACGATCCGGCGGCGGCGCTGGTGTTCTGCGCCTCGCCCCAAGTCGATGTGCTGGTCATTCATGGCCGCCTCATCGTCCAGGATGGACAACTGCTGACGGCAGATTTGCCGCCGTTGATCGAGGCACACAACCGGCTGTCGCAGCAGCTCATCCATGGCGATTGAAATGAAAAACCCCGACCTGGGCTGGGAGCCGGGGTTGAGCGTGGGATCAAAATATCTCAGATTACAGCGACATCACGTAAGCTACCAGATCGAACAGCTCCTGGTCGCTGAACAGTTCAGCATAGACCTGCGGCATCAGACCATCTGGATAGTCCGGCACGACATACGCACCCGGATGCGTGATCGACTCGTAGATGTACTCCGGCGGCGTCAGATCCGGTTTGCGCTGCGTCGCGCGCTGGCTGATGCCCTTCAATCCTGGGCCGATCAAACGGTCTTCTCTGTCCACATAGTGGCATGTTGCACAGGCGAAATTCACTTCGGCGCGTAAGGTCTCGAACAGCACCTTACCGTTGGCCACATCGCCTTTGCCGATCGCCATTGCCTGGCTGGCGGCGGGCGTCTCTGTGGGCGGCAGCGGCGTGGCCGTCGGCGGCTCCAGCGTCGGCGTGGCCGTGGGCGGGACGGGCGTCGCGGTCGGCGGCTGAGTGGGCAGCGACGTGGCGGTCGGAGATGGGGTGGGAGTGGCAGTCGGGGCCAGTGCCGTCATCTGCTGAGCGGTGGCGACTTGAGCGACGCGCGTCGCCTGCGCATCCGCCGACCATTCGGGCGTCGCCACAGTGCCGCAGGCGGACAGCAGGACGGCAAGTAGAACTAAGACGCGAAGAGGTGGAGTATGCATAGCTGCCTCGAAGGTTTCAGCATTTGTGAAGATTGGAGCGACTGGCACGGAAGTATAGCACACAGCGCAAAACGCTGGCAACGGGCAGCCAGCGTTCTGAGAGCCGATCACGGTGAATATTTGCTGAGTATTTGGCTCAGTCCTGATGAGTCTGATTGCGCTTCCAGTCGCGTACCTGTTCCAACGCGCGAGTCGAGGCGATCATCTCCAGCGCTTTGGCGGCAGCGTCACATACGCGTATCCCCGCCGGGGTGTAGGCTTCATCGGACAGCAGCAGCGTCAGCGCCGGGACTGCGGCGCGGCTGCGGGTGTACCCCAGCGCCCAGGCCGCCGCGTAACGCACCCGCGCGTCAGCGTGCTGCAGCGCCTCAAGCAGGCCGGGCACCGCTGGCTTGCCAATCCGCCCCAGAATCCAGGCCGCTTGATTGCGCTCCAGATCGGTGCCGATCCGCATCAGCTCTAACAGGGGCGCAACGCTAACTTCGCCCAACGCTTTCAACACTTCGACGGCATGGCGCTGGATCGTCCGGTTCTGGAAGTTGTGGGCGGCGATCAGGAGCGGGTTGACCGCGTCATGACCGCTGCGCGCCAGCGCCAGCGCGGCGGCAGTCACCACAGCGTGATCCGGCGACGCCAGCGCGTGCATGTACGCCGGGATGGCGCTGGGATCGCCGATCTGCGCCAGGATTTCGATGATGAGGACGCGGGCGGTTTCGTCTTCCCGTTCGAGCGCCTGCAGCAGCCGCGACACCGCCGGGCGGCCAATCTTCACCAGCGCCGCCGCCGCCAGCTTCCAAACCTGGGGCGATTCATGGCGCAGCGCAGCGATCAGCGCCGCCACCGCCGGCTTGCCGATGCGCGCCAGCGACCGCGCTGCTTCCAGTTGAAGCTGTGCGTTATCGCTGTAAAGCGCGTCGATCAACGGGCCGACGGCGCGCGGTTCGCGGGCGCTGCCCAATGTGCGCGCCGCGTACATGCGCACCAGACCATCGCCGTTTTGCAGCGCTTCAATCAAAGACTCGGTGCCGGATTGTGGTTTTGCCATGTGAGTCATCACCCACGACATATAAGCACAAAGCGATCGTAACCGTGTTTCATGTTCAGCCGGCGGGCTTGCGTATGCCTTGCACGGACGCCGCCGCGCAAGGTCATCGGTGTTAGAGTCTGTCAAGCGTTCTTACCGAGGCTTCAGATTTGTGAAAAAAGCGCTAGAAAGCGGGGGCGAGTCGTTAAAATACTGAAAGATCTGCAAGGTTGTGAAATTCGTAAACTGAAGGGAGAGGCCGCTGTCACCTCTCCCACAGCCCCATCGTCACCGACCCTACAGCAGGCTGGGCAGCAGCGCGTACCACTCGGTCGCGCGCACCACATCGTCCAGCGGCACTTGGTCCAGCACCGTGTGGGCGTGCACTTCGTCGCCCGGCCCAAAGCCGATGCTGGGGATGCCGGCTTTGCCCGTCCAGTAGGTGCCGTTGGTCGAGAAATCCCACTTGCCGGTCGGCAGCGGCGCGCCCCACAGCAGCTCGCCCGCCCGCACGCCCGCCTGCACAAACGGGTCATCCTCCGGCAGCGCCCAGGCTGGATAGATTTTGTCCAGCGGGAAGACAAAGCCGGTGTAGCTGGGGGTGTCATAAACCAGGATCGAAGCCTCGATGTCGCCGCGATCGCCGATGATCCGCCGGATGCGCTCCAGTTCCCGCTGCGGTTCTTCGCCGAACGTCACCCGACGGTCAATGAAGATGCGCGCTTCGTTAGGCACAGCGTTAATGCTGGGCGTCTGGACGCGCATATCCGTGACGGTGATGCGGCCGTGCCCCAGGAAAGGGTCGTCGCCCAGTTCCGGCTCCAGTTTGCTGATCGCATCAATCACGGGCAGCAGCTTATAGATCGCATTGTCGCCCATGAAATTGCTGGCGGCGTGGGCGCTCTTGCCGCGCGCGACCACCTGCATCTCCACCCGCCCCTTGTGGCCACGATAGACCTGCATCCGCGTCGGCTCGCCGATGACCACGAAATCCGGGCGCAGGCCTTCAACTTCGACCAAAGCATGCGGGGCGCTGCCGTCGTTCCACTCTTCCATGTTGCCGAAATAATAGCCGGTGACGCCGTCCAGCAAGCCCAGCTCTTTGGCCAGCGCCAGGCCGTAGATCATGCCCGGCGTGCTGCCCTTCTCATCGCAGGCGCCGCGGGCGTAAAAGATGCCATCCTCGATCTTGCCCTCAAACGGATCCCACGCCCATTCTTCGGGCGCGCCGATGCCCACGGTATCGATGTGGCTGTCGTACAGCAGTTTGCGCGGCCCATCCCCGATGCGCCCGATGACGTTGCCCATGCGATCCCACCACACCTCGTCGAAACCGAGTTTGCGCATTTCAGCTTCGGCGCGCTCGCCAACCGCGCGGATCTGGCTGTCATAGCTGGGGATGGCGCAAAGTTCGCGCAAAAAACGAATGATGTCATCGCGCTGCTCGGCCACGCGGGACTGAAGATGCTGAATGACGGTTGGGTTGATCATGAGTTCTTCTTTCTTTGATCGTCTTGTCGCTACCATCGGTTGGCTATTATATCGCCCATCCAGGCGGCGTTCATATGAATTTGATACCAGTGCCAGCCGCTGACCAGGTGCAGGCCGAAGATCGCTGCCAGCAGCAGCCCCCGCCGTGCCCCACTGGACTCGCGGATAAAACGGATTGCACAGATAGACGAGGCGACGAACAGGATGAACAGCGTGATCTGGCCGCTCCAGGTGAAATTGGCGTGGCCCAATCGTTCGCCTGATTCGGCCAGGAAGTAGGTGTAGAACGCGCCCAGGCCGAACGCCAGCCAGGCGAGATGCAGGTGGCGATCGCGCCGGGCGGCCGGCCAGCACACGATCGCCGTCGCCGCTGGGAACAATGCTGATAAAACCAGCTTCAGCAGCAGATGATCATCGGCCAGCGGGTTGATCGCGCCCGCCCAAGCCCGCATCACCGCCAGCGGCGCCAGTATGATGCCGCCGGTATTGCGAAACCACACGGCCTGGACGACCAGCAGCGCCAGCACCGGCAGCGCCACCGCCGCCAGCCGCACCCAAGCGACAGATTGGCGGCGGATGACTGCGCCGGCTGTCATGACCCCCAGCGCCGGCAGCAGCGCCAGCGCATAGCTGGACTTCGCCATCACGCACAGGCCGGCCAGCAGCGCGACGCTCCACAGCGGCGGCCGCCAGCCTCGTTCCGACAAGGCGCCGGCGGCGCTCACCCAGACCAATAACGCCAGCGGCTTGAGCATCA
The DNA here is from genome assembly GCA_937922795.1 of uncultured Anaerolineae bacterium. Lineage (GTDB taxonomy): Bacteria > Chloroflexota > Anaerolineae > Aggregatilineales > Phototrophicaceae > CFX2. Next base: position 2,435 of record CALAJK010000049.1, on the reverse strand, counting down.
CCATCGTCGGGTTATGGTAGGCGTGGATCACGATATAACCCAGATAGAGGTTGTCCGGCGTGACCAGGTTGAAGGGCATCACCAGCATCAGCGCCAGCGCCAGACTCACGAAACCCGCCAGCGCCCAGGGCGTTTTTGGCCGCCCCAGCGACACGACCAGCGCCGCATACACTGCCAGCGCGCCCAGACTGTAGCCCGCCGCCGTCACCGCTAGGCTGGCATCTGCCAATGAGAGGCCGAGGCGGTAAGCCAGGTAGACCAGCGCATGGTAGAGAAAGTGCGGGAAATACGACAGCAGCGTGCCGACCGAGCCGCCATCCAGTGCATCGCGCAGATAGCCTAGATGGTTGGCATAGTCTACCTGTTCGTGGACGACGAAGGTCACGACCGGCCAGAACAGCGCCAGGGCGGCCAGCGCCGCGGCCAGCCCACCCCCAAAAGCCATCCCCTGTTCTGCCGGAACTCGCCCAAGCCTCACACGAACAAGTCCACAACCTGGAACCGCTCAACGTCCACCAGCCCTACATCCGTCAGCTTCAAGCTGGGGATCACCTCCAGCGCCATGAAGCTCATCGCCATGAACGGGTCCGGCATGGCGCTTCCCAACTGATGGGCGCTGTCGATGAGGCTGTCATAATCGGCGCGCACCTGTTCCAACGGTCGCTCGCTCATCAAGCCCGCCACCGGCAGCGGCAGCCGGCTTAACACCTGTTCGCCGTCCACCGCCACCAGGCCGCCGCCCATCTGGATGACGGCCTGCGCCGCCTGATGCATGCTGTCATCATCCGCGCCAATGATCACCAAATTGTGATGATCGTGCGCGACCGTGCCCGCAATCGCGCCCCGCTTCAATCCGAACCCCTGAATGAATCCCTTGCCGATGTTGCCGCTGGCGCGGTGGCGCTCCACCACGGCGATCTTGAGGATGTCGTGATCGATATCGGATACTGCCTGGCCGTCCACGACGCGAGCATCGGCGATGAGATGCTGCGTGACCACCTGATCGCCCAACCCGCCGATCACCCGGATGCGCGACCCGCGAGCTGGAATGCCGAAATCCAGACCATCGGCGCGCACATTCATCGAACTACGCAGGTCAATCGCGCGCAGCGGCGGCTTATCGCGCAGCATGCGACCATCCTGCGCGACCAGTTCGCCGCTCCGAAATACCATCTCAGCGCGTAAATCATGCAGATCGGAGAACACGATCATATCGGCCCATTTGCCGGGGGCGATCAAACCGTGGTTGTACAGCCGGAAGTAGCGGGCGGTGTTGAGCGTGCCCATGCGGATCGCCATCACTGGATCGAGGCCTTCAGCGATGGCGGTGCGCACCATGAAATCGATCGAGCCTTCATCCATCAGGCTGCCCGGCTGGCGGTCATCAGTGCAGAAGCAGATGTGCATGTGGTTCTGGGGCGTCACCAGCGGCAGCAGCGGGCGCAGATTGCGGGTCGTCGTCCCTTCGCGGATGAAGACTGTCAGCCCTAAGCGCAGCTTCTCCAGCGCTTCCTCCACGGTTGTGCACTCGTGTTCGCTGCCAATGCCCGCCGCCACGTAAGCGTTGAGCGCCTGGCCGGACAGCGCCGGACAGTGTCCATCCAATACTTTATGCTGGAACAGTTGGATTTTTTCCAGCATCCCTGGATCGGCCTGAACTACACCCGGATAGTTCATGACCTCGGCCAGCCCTAACACCCAATCGTGGTTGAGCAGCGGCGCTAAATCTTCAGCTTCCAGCCGCGCGCCGCTGGTCTCCATGTGGGTGGCCGGCACACAGCTCGAAGCCATCACGTACATGTTCAGCGGGCCGTGCTTGGCGCGCTCCAACATAAACCGGATACCTTCCAGCCCCAACACATTGGCGATCTCATGTGGATCGGTGACCACCGTCGTGACCCCGTGCACCAGCACCGCCCGCGCGAACTCTGGCGGCGTACACAGGCTGCTTTCGATGTGCACATGGGCGTCAATGAAGCCCGGACACAGATAGCGCCCCGCCAGATCAATTTCACGCTCAGCCGCATAGCCCTGCCCAACAGCGGCGATATGCGCCCCTTCAACCAGCACATCGGTCAAATAGATTTCGCCCGTCCAGACATTCACCAGCCGCGCATTCCGCAGCGCCAACTGCGCGGGCTTTTCGCCGCGCGCGGCGCTCAGCCGGCTTAACAGATCCATACTCGTCCCTCCTCACGTGACGCTTTCGGTCAAATCCGGCTCCAACGTTGGGGCATCAACCAGCGACCACACCGGCGCGTCGGCATATGCGGGTTTCACGCGCTCAACATACTCAGCATCCAGGCCGGACAGCGCCGCATTGCGCGCTGTCAGCCACTCAGCCCCAGCAGCCAGCTCAGCCTCTTCTATGGTAGCCGCAAACACCAGCTCTAGGCGATTCTGCGCTGGCTGCTGCCACAGCCCCACCCAACACC
>CALAJK010000048.1 GCA_937922795.1 uncultured Anaerolineae bacterium | reverse complement strand
AGCTACTATACAGGTGAGGAATGGCGACAGATCGCATGTGCTTCTCCAGGTTGGTTTCGTTTCGCAACTCAACCTTACTGGAAAATCGCTGGCTTTCCTACCCATTCCTCTCGCTCATCTGTTCAGTGTCCGGTGGCTAGCTAAAGTACAGGGATTTGTGCAGAATCGCAGAAGGATTTAGATACGAAATGTGAACTGTTATCTTGTATAATTGTGAATAAAAGTTGACCCAATACTGAATCAAGTTTTATTAACGGATCTTACAAAGATTTTGTCGGGAAGTTAGTCACAAGGAGCTTGAACAATGTACGCTCAGGTGACCACGATCCAAGTGCCGATGAACAAGATCGGCGAGCTGAGACGGGTGATCGAGACCAGCTATCTGCCCGTTGTGCGCAAGCGTCCCGGTTTTTTGGCGGCCTATCTTTTGGAACAGGTTGACGATCCGGACTGCGCCCAGTTGATTCAGTTCTGGGGCAGCCAGGCCGACCTGGAAAATTTCCACCGCACCGAGCTGCTGGAGTCGTCAATTCAGGGCATCGCCGCGCAGATTCCGGGCGTGCATCTGCGCCGCCAGGGCTATCTGGTGCGCCTGGCGATGCGCGGCGCTCCCGTCCCCGAACCGGTCGGGTAACCCTTTGGCCGTCGCCGTTGGCTCAGGCTGCGTGTCACGACGGGCTGGCGTCTGGATCGCAGTCGTCGGCGCGTCCTGCCAACACCTGGGCGAGTTGATCGTACAGCGCCTGGTGGCGCTGCGCCGACAGCTTGATCGGCTGCCGGATCGCGTTGCTGCAGCCGGGCGATGAGCGCGCTTTCGTCAGACACAGTCGGCTCTCCTCATAGCACCGATCTCACGGATCCCCGGTTCAGAGCAGGGCGCGTCCACCACACCTGCGTCTATTGATACGACTGCGCGCTGTCTTTTAGATGCATTCCCCCCGCCGCCGGTTACCGCCAGCGGCGCGCCGCCACCAGCTGCTCATACAGCGCGACCACCTCATCCATCATCGCCGGCCAGGTTTGCGTCTCGGCGAAGGCGCGGGCCGCCCGCCCCATCGCCGCGAGCCGGTCACGATCGGCGGCGCGGCGCACGGCTTCCACCAGCCCGGCCGCATCGCCGGCCATGAAAGTGTAACCGGTATGGCCTTCCTGCACCACATCGGTCACCCCGCCCACCCGCGAGGCGACCACCGGCAGCCCGGAAGCCATCGCCTCCAACACCACCAGGCCGAAGGTCTCCATGGCCGAGGGGAACACCAGCAGGTCGGCGCTGGCGTAAGCCCGGCTGAGCGCCTCGCCCTGCAAGTAACCGGCGAAGTGGACTGGCAGCCCGGCGAAGTGCGCCTGCAGCGCCGCCCGCGCCGGCCCATCCCCCACCAGCGCCAGCCGCGCCCCCGGCAGGTGTTCCAGCGCTGCCCGCAGGTCGCCGAGCCGCTTCTCTTTGGACAGCCGCCCGGCGTACAGCAGCAGCAGGTCATCCGGGTGGCCATCGCTCAGGCGGTCGCGCATGGCGGCGTCGCGGTAGCGCGGGTGGAAGCGCTCCACATCTACGCCGCGCCGCCACAGCCCCACCCGCCGCACGCCCAGGTCAAGCAGCTCGCGCTGCACCTGCCGCGACGGCGCCAGCGCATAGTCGGCGGCGTTGAACGTGACCCGCGTGAACCAGCGGGTGAACGGCGCGATCAGCCCCAGCCCGAAGTAATGCACTAGCCGGTTGAGGTCGAGGTGAAAAGACGCCACCGTGGGGATGCCCAGCCGCCGCGCCATCAGCAGCCCAACCCCGCCGATGAGCGCCGGGCCGATGAGGTGGGCGACGTCTGGCCGGAAAGCCTTCACCTGGCGGTAGGTCGCCAGCGTGGGCGGCCCAACCTTCAGCTCCGGGTACAGCGGCAGCCGGACGCCTGGCACGCCGATCACCGGCGTCTGCCGGTAACGCTCCGCTCCCATCTGCGGGGCGACCACAGCGGCGGCGATGCCGCGCGCCGCCAGATGATCCAGCAGCAGGCACAGCACGGTGACGATGCCGTCAATTTTGGGCAGGAAAGTCTCGGTGAAGAAGATGACGCGCATGGCAGCCACATACCAGAGATAAGTCCCCGATCCGATTGAATTATACTGACCGCGCCCGCCGCGCCTGCGGGCGACGTATACTTCAAGGTGTATTCGATATGCCGAATGCCCCCTATACTTAATAGGCGTGTGATCGGTCGTTCAGGAAAGGTTCAAATGGCGATGCTCAGACGGCTGCGCTTCTGGTGGTTTTACCTGCGCGGGCAGGCCCCCTGGGATACAGGCGTCACCCCGCCGGAGCTAGTCGCCCTGGCCGATTCGCTGCCGCCGGGGCGGGCGCTCGACCTGGGCTGCGGCACTGGGACGAACGTGCTCTACCTGGCCGAACGCGGCTGGCAGGCGGTCGGCGTGGATTTTGCGCCGCCGGCAGTGGCCCAGGCGCGGCAGAAGGCGCGCCGGCGCGGGCTGTCCGCCGAGTTCTTCGTGGCCGATGTGACGCGCCTGGACTTCCTCGACGGGACGTTCGATCTGGCCGTGGACATCGGCTGCCTCCACGGCGTGCTGCCGAGTGATCGCCCGCGCTACGCCGCCGGGCTGGCGCGGCTGGTGCGCCCCGGCGGAGTCTATCTGCTGTACGCTTTCCTGCCGCATGAACGGCGCGGTCGCAGCCTCGGCCTGACACCGGAGATGACGGCGGAGCTGTTCACCCCCGCCTTCCAGATCGAGTCGCAGGCGATCGGGACGGATACCAGCGGCGGGCAGGCGTCGGCTTGGTACTGGCTGCGGCGGGCGCCGGCGTGAGCGCTCAGTGGAGCTTGTTAGCCGTTTGTTCAGGTTTGGGCGAAGATTTTCACATCTGCCGCTGGTCTGGCCGGCCTGGCTTACGATAGAGATGATGCACTTCGCGCCTAAGCCGACCGACATGACCTGACGAGCCGATGTGGAGATTGTTCCCGCCTGACTCCTGGCTGCCGCCAGCGCTGCGCCGCGACCATCCGCTGGTGCGGCAGCATCTCACCCGTTTGCGCTCCGACCGCCTAGCGCCCATGCTGGGCGCGACGGCCGCCAGCCTGCTCGTGCTGTTCGGCGGGTTCGGCCTGCCGGTGTTGTTCGGGCTGTGCTGGCTGGTGCTGCTGGTATGGCAGGCCGCCGGCGCAGCCGGGCGCGTCCGCTCCGCTTACGCCCAGGGCATGTGGGATCTGCTGCTGGCCGCGCCTTTTTCGCGCCGCGAGCTGCTGCTCAGCACCTGGGCGGGCAGTTTTTGGCAGATTTACCCTGGACGGCTGACGCTGCTCTACCGCCTGCTGCAAGTCTTGGCGGTCACCGCCATCATCGTCGTCAGCGCGCTGCTGCCGGCCTTCCCGCTTCAGTATGGCCCGCTGGTGGTGCTGGCCGGCGTGTTGGCCATCCTGGCGCAGCCCGCCGCCGAGCTGTACCTGAGCGGCATGGCTGGCCTGTGGTGCGGCGTGGCGCTGCGCGGGCACATCGGCGCGCTGGCGCTGGCCGCCGGCGCGATGGTGTTCTATTGGGCCGGCGTGTTGGGGATGGTGCTGCTGCTGCTGTTCGCCGACCCCGAAGGGCTGGATCTCGGCCATGTCCTGGCGGCGCTGCTGCTGCCGACGCTGCTGCCGCTGCTGCTGGGCCTGGGCGCGCAGCGCGCCGCTGAGCGCTTCCTCGCCTGATTTTCTGCGCCGCCGCGCATCGCCTTCTCATCTGTTCCCGATCTCATCTGCGCTATGATTCAGGCCAGTAGACGGGTTCGCCCTGACCAAGCGCAAGGAGGCAGCGCATGAAGATCGGCATCATCGGCTGTGGGTTGGTAGGCGCGACGGCCGCCTACGCCCTGGTCATGCGCGGCATTGGCCGCGAGATCGTCCTGGTGGACAAGAACACTGTGCGCGCTCAGGCCGAGGCCGACGACCTGCTGCACGCCGTCCCCTTCGCCCACCCGCTGCGGGTCTCCGCCGGCGATTACCCTGACCTGGCCGGCTGCCGCCTGGTCATCATCGCCGCCGGCGTCAGCCAGCAGCCGGGTGAGACGCGCCTGCAACTGCTGGAGCGCAACGCGGCCGTCTTCCGGGCGGTGATCCCGGCCGTGCTGACCCACGCCCCGGATGCCGTGCTGGTGGTGGCCACCAACCCGGTCGATGTGATGACCCACCTGGCGGCGCGCTATGCCAGCGAGTACGGTGTGCCGTCCAGCCGGGTGATCGGCTCCGGCACGACGCTGGATACCGCCCGCTTTCGGGCGCTGCTGGGGCGCTACCTACAGGTAGACCCGCCGCACGTGCACGGCTACGTCATCGGCGAGCACGGCGACACCGAAGTGCTCACCTGGTCGCTGGTGACCGTGGGCGGGATGCCGCTGGAGGAATTCTGCGAACGTCGCCACGCCGCGCCGCCCGGCCCGGACGTGCGCGGGACGATTGACGAGCAGGTGCGCCGCGCCGCCTACCACATCATCGCCGGCAAGGGCTCCACCTATTACGGCATCGGCAGCGCCCTGGCTCGCATCGTGGACGTCATCCTGCGCGACCAGCAGGCCATCTTGACGGTGTGCACGCCCCTGCCAGAAGCGGCCGGCGTGCCGGACGTGACGGTTGCGCTGCCGCATCTGGTCGGCGGCGATGGCGTGCTGGCTACTTTTCCGCCGCCGCTGAATGCCGATGAGCAGGCGGCGCTGGTCGTCAGCGCGCAGACCGTGCGCGCGGCCATCCTCAAGCTGTGACGCAGACGAACGCGTAGAACGCCGTCAGGCCGGGTCGGCTAGGCGGCGGGGGCGGTCGTGGCCGCCCCTACTCGTCGGGCATTTTGCTGATCTCCCACACGCCGGCGTGCGCGCCCATCGCCCGGCACTGCACCTCGCGCACGGCGTGCCGCTGACCGGTCAGCCAGTAGACGCATTCGGCCAGCAGTCCTTCAAAGATGCCGCCCAGCGGAATGTTCGCCTGCTTGCCGGCGCACAGCGGGCACGTGTCTACCACGAAGGCCAGGCATACCCCCCGGTCTTCGACGTGGCCATGCCAGTCCTGCCCGGCCGCGCTCATCAACTGGCGAAAGCCCTGATGCATGGCTTCCAGCCCCAGTTTGACCTGTTCGGCCGGCGGCAGCGTCTGCGAAGCGATGATCTGAGACAGATTGAACAGCTCGAACTGGCGCTGCATGGCCAGCCGCGCCGACAGGCGGCCAATGGCATGGGTGATGTTGGCCGCGCCGCGCCCGAACAGATCGAGCAGGCTGGCATTGAGCCGGGCGTAATCCCGAAACGTGTACTGCCCGCTGATTTCCAGATGGTCCGGCGGATAGTTGTCGATCAGCCGCTCCAGGCCGGCATGGCGCAGGATCGCCGGCATCTGTTCCGCGCCGACGATGGCCTCCACCGCCAGCAGCGCCCAGCGCATGTAGGCGTCCAGCAGATACAAGTCAAGCGCCCGGTCAGGTTCAGCCCGATCGGTGAGGACCAGGTCGTCATCCGGCAGCAAGGCCGCCACGATGCGGGCGGCGGCCGCCTCGGCCAGCGACTCCGCATTCGGCCGCTTGGGGACGAGCCACACGCCGGCCGGGTCGCCCTGGGCGCGGCAGGCGACTTCGACCACATTGAACGCCAGGCCGAACACCAGCCGGCCGGCCTCCGCCAGCAGCGCTTCGACCAGCCAGCCGATGCAGCCGTCAGCCTGCTGGCCGGCGCACACCGGGCAGGTCGGGACGACAACCGCCCAATGATCGCCGCGGTCTTCGACCGCGCCCTCGAACTGCATGGCCGGGCTTTGCATCTGCTGGCTGAGCCCGGCCAGCAGCGCCATCAACCCCAGCTTCAACCGAGTCTCGGTGGTCAGCCCCGGTGAGCTGGCGGCGGCGCTGCGCATGAAGCGCGCCGGACGGGCTTGCAGGGCGCGGCGGACGCTCAACTGGCCGATGCGCAGGGCGATGGCCGGCCCGAACCGCCGCAGCAGCGCGGCGTGAAAAGCGGCGTAATCGCGGAAGGTGACGGCGCCGCTGGCGCTGAGCGCGTCCGTCGGCGGCGTATGGATGAAGCGCTCCAGACCGGCTTCGCGCAGCGTCTGCAGCAGCGCCTCCGGCCCGATCACCGCCTGCGCGGCCTCCAGCGCCCAGCGCATGTAGGCATCCACCATCGGGATGTCGCCGCTGGCATCCTGATCAGACCGGGCGGTGACGCGGATCATGAGGCCGCCTTTCAGCTACTGTCTCACAACGATCATCTCGGCCGGTTTACCAGGCATAGGCTTCGGGCGCGGGGCCGCCGGGGCCGGGCCAGATGTCGTCCAGCGTCTTAAGCTGCTTGTCGGTCAGCTTGATCTCCAGCGCGCGCAGGCTGCCGGTGAGCTGATCCAGCGTGCGCGGGCCGATGATGGGCGCGGTCACCGCCGGGTTGTGCAGCAGCCAAGCCAGCGCCACGTTGGCCGGTTTCTCGCCCAGGCGCTCGCAGAAAGCTTCGTAGCGGCGCAGCCGCGCGCCGTGCTTCTCGATGAGTTCTTTCGAGCGGTCGCGCTGGCGGCGCTTGCCGTCCTCTTTCGTGCCGCCCAGGATGCCGCCCGCCAGCGGGCTCCACGGGATCAACCCCAGCCCGTAGGCCTGGCAGGCGGGGATGACTTCCAGCTCCACCGTGCGCGCCGCTAGGTTGTACAGGCTCTGCTCGCTGACCAACCCCATGAAGTGCCGCTGCCGGGCGATCTCATTGGCCTGGGCGATGTGCCAGCCGGCGAAATTGCTGCTGCCCACATATATCACCTTGCCCTCGCGGACGAGCTGCTCCATCGCCTGCCAGATCTCTTCCCAGGGCGTGGCGCGGTCAACGTGATGCATCTGGTACAGATCAATGTAATCGGTCTGCAGCCGGCGCAGGCTGTCCTCGCAGGCGCGTTTGATGTGCAGAGCGGAAAGTTTGCTCTGGTTCGGCCAGTCGCCCATCACGCCATAAACTTTGGTGGCGATGACCGTCTTCTCGCGCCGGCCGCCGCCCTGGGCGAACCAGCGCCCGATGATCTGTTCGGTGACGCCCTCGCCCTTCTTCCAGCCGTACACATTGGCCGTATCGAAGAAGTTGATGCCCAGCTCCAGCGCGTGATCCATGATGGCGAAGCTGTCTTTTTCATCTGTCTCCGGGCCGAAGTTCATCGTGCCCAGGCACAATCGGCTGACGAGCAGGCCGGTGCGTCCTAGATGGGTGTACTGCATAGTTCATTTCTCCTCATTTGGCACAGGCTGAAACCTGCTACGGCGCAGTCGCATCAATGAGAATTGTACTCCTCGCAGCCCACAGGCCAAATGAGGCGGTCTGAACGGCGTTTGGCCGCGCTCTGGGGGCAGCATGTTCACCGGGAGGGCGCGGGCTGAGGTTCAAGACATGTGGCTTTCAGCCGCGCGCGGACAGCAGCGCCGCCAGCGACTCGCCATCGCTGTGGATGAGGTAGCGCAGCACTTGCTCGGCGGCCTCGACGTCGCCGGCTTCGATCAACGATACCCATTTCTCGTGGAGGAGGATCTGCGTCTGCTGAGCGTACAGGCTGCGCGGCGCGCGCATGTGGCGCAGCGTCTCCAGCAGGTGCACCTGGTTGCGCAGGCGGGCCAGCAGCGCCGTCGTCTGCGGCCGGCCGCAGCGGTCACCGATGAGGGCGTGCAGCGCCAGCAGCTTTTCATCGGCGGCGCGCACATCGCCGGTCAGCGCCAGCCGGCGCGCCTGTCGCACCAGCTGGCTCAACACCTGAAGGTCTTTGCGGGTGAAGCTGGCCATCGCCCAGCCCAGCGCCAGACCTTCGATAGCCGCCCACAGCGCGTAGACTTCCATAGCTTCATCGGCGGTGAATGCGCGCACGTGCGCGCCGCGCCGAGCGTGCTTGACCACCCAACCTTCGTTTTCCAGGATGTGCAGGGCGTCGCGTATCGTGTTCTGGCTGACGCCCAGCCGCTGCGACAGCGTCAGCTCAACTAACCGGTCGCCGCACAGATATTCACCTCTCAGGATAGCGCCCCGCAGGCTGGCGGCGACGGTTTCAGCGCGAGTGTGGGCACTGGCCACGGTCAGCGGCGCGGCGGGCGCTCGATGCGAATGCTGCCGTCATGTAACCCGCGCCGGACTTCATCGGTGTCCAGATTGATCAGGGTGTCGCCGGCGATGGAGATCACTTGCGCGTCGACGCAGATCACCTGTCCCTGGGCGATCAACCGGTTCAACTGGTAGATGCGCACGTGTTCACCGGCCTGAGGCATCCCTCGACCTTCAATGCGGCGTAGCAGGCTCACTGCTTTCCCTCCATAGCTGCCATCTGCTTCTCAAGCATACCATGAAGTGCGCCGATCAAAGCAGCTTTTGGATCTCCAGAATCGGGACGCTGTGGAAACCAGCAGCCGAACGCCGCGCGCCGGCTGAACGCCCGCGCGAGGCCAGCCGGGAGCTGATCGTCTATCGGATCACCGGCCGGTTCGTGTGTAGAGGGCCGTCGGCGGCTCGTCCGTCAAGGCTCGGCGATAACCGAAGCCTGGCTCAAGGCCTGGCATGAGCCGACCGCTTCCAGCACCTGTTCCGCCATCCGGGCGGCGAGGCGGGTCATGGCCTCGCCGTTGCCCAGGTCAGGGTAGATCAAGACGGTATTGCCCATGTACAGGTTCTCGACCGGCGTCTTGATGGGCGGGATCTCGTGCAGGGTGCCCATCGGGCGGATGGGCTCGACGTAGCGGGCGCGCTGCACGATGAACGCCACGATGTCTGATTCGTCGAAGTTGGGGAACATGCGCCGGAAATGTCCCATCCATTCTTCTCGCACCCGGTCATCCGGCCAGGTCGCCATCTCGTTGTCGGGGGCCAGATACTTCGGCAGGTAGACCAGGTGATACCCCTTGACATGTTTGGGATCGATCAGGTTGGTCGTCTCCACAACGGCGGTGAAGGGGATGGACTCGTCGGTGATGTTGAGGACGTAGTACGGGATCAATGACCGCTTGAGGATGAGCAGCGGGCAGAGTACGCCCAAGTACTCCTGCTTGGCCAGCAGGGCGCGGAAATCCGCTGGGGCGTTTGGCACAAGCTGCGCCAGAATGGGCGAGGCCAGCGTGCTGATCACCAGATCGAAAGGCTGCGCCTGGCCGCCGACGCGCACGCCGACGGCGCGTCCGCCTTCGATGACGATCTCCTCGATCGGCGCTTGCAGGTGGAACTCAGCCCCCTGCGCTTCAGCTTTGTGCGCCAGCGCCTCGATCAGCGTGTAGTAGCCGTTCTCCAGGTAGCACATCATCTCTTTAGAGGTCACGCCCTGGCGCGTGCCCATCATGCGCCGCAGCCGCGACCAGATGTAGGTGGCGGGCACGTTCTGGGCGGTGGTGTCGAACTTGGCGCGCAGCAGCGGCTGCCAGACTTTCCGGTAGACGCCGCGCCCGCTGACTTTGATCAGCCAATCCTCGACCGGGATGGTGTCCATCTTGCGCCAGTCGCTTTCGAACTGGGCATAGATCACTTGCAGCCCCAACCGGAAGCGCTGGAACAGGTTCAACGGCGGGAACAGCAGGAAATCCACCGGCGTATTGAACGGGTAGAGCTGGCCGTTATCATAGAAACCCTGCTTGGTGGGCGTGAAGTGCAGGCGATCCTTGACGCCGCTCTCCTCGATCAGGGTCTGCATGGACATGTCGCTGCTGAGGATGGTGTGGTAGAAGCGATCCATCCGAACGCCGTCGTACAGCATATAGCCGGCCAGCCCGCCCAGGTTGTCGCCGCGCTCGTAGAGGGTGACGCGCAGGCCGCGCTGAGAGAGTTTGTAGGCCAGCGTCACCCCCAGGATGCCGCCGCCGATGATCGCAATGCGCAGTGGTTCCACGTGCCCCCTTTGGAGTAGCGAACTGTGTCTTAATTGAGCCTGAACTCAGCAGTTTGATGGCTGGATCGAGCGACCAATGACGACCAAAACCTAGCTCAGCTCAAACTGGTGACGATTACGCCAGCGATGATGATCGCCACGCCCAGCAGCCGCAGCGCGCTCAGGCGCTCTCTGAAGATGAAGTAAGACCCGATGATGATGCCGATGTAGCTGAGGCTGGCAAAGGGATAAGCATAGCTGATCTCCAGATTCGACAGCGCCAGCAGCCAGAAGACGACTCCGATCCCGTACACCAGCAGCCCGCCGACCACCCAGGGGGACAGAGCCACCCGCACTAGAAAGGCGCCGCCGGGACGGGCGCTGATGCGGATCATCCCCGCTTTGAGCAGGAGCTGTCCCGTCACCCCGAACACTGTGCTGAATGCGATGAAGACGAATGGCGACATGGTTTTCAAATTAGCCTTTAGCCAGCGACGTGCGTTTCAACTCAGCATCGCCGGTCAAGATCGCTCTCAGCAGCCGTCCCTGGAACTTGAGATGCGACAGCGTGACGCGGGCGATTTTGATGCTGGATTGGCCGAAGGTGCGCACACGCAGGACGGTCGGGAACTCGGATACGGTGAAGCCGCTGCGAATGGCCTTCACCAGCAGTTCGGTGCCGGCCAGGAAATCATCGCTGTCGAAGGTCACCGTCTCGATTACACGGCGACGGTAGGCGCGGAACAGCGCCGTCCAGGTGTGGATGCGCCAGTTCACCAGCAGGCGGTAGAGCAGCGACGCGCCGAAGCTGAACAACAAGCGGTAGCGCGGAACGCCTTCAACGCCGCCCTGGGGGTGATACGGCGAAGCAGTCACAATGTCTACACGGTCAACCAGCATTCGGCTGAGCAGCTGCGGAATGGTACTGAACGAGTAGGTGCCGTCGAAATCGGTGGTGATGATGATGTCGCCTTTGGCGTGCTGAAAGCCGGTGCGAATGGCCGCGCCCAGCCCGCGGTTGCGGTCGTGCGCGATGATTTTCACCTGTGGATCGTCTTGGAACGCGGCGCACAGCAGCGCTTCGGTTTCGTCCTGGCTGCCGTCGTTGACAAACACGACCTCGACCTCGTGCGTTTTGCGCAGATACGCCACGACATTGCGCACGGCTTCCGCCGTCTGCGCCACACCTTCTGCTTCGTTATAAGCGGGAATGATCAAAGAGATCTTCATAAGCTCGTCCCCCTCCGCACACTGCTCATCATCACGCTTCAATTGGCTTGATGTACTGTTTCGTTTGCGCTGATCACAGCCAAGCGGTTTATTGCGAAACAATGGTGATCTTTCAGCCATCATCGACTGTAGACGGGTATCCTTAACCAGACCTAACAAAAATATTTAGTGCCGGGGACATGCTCGTCGGATATCATCCTCTCTGTCAACACTTTCTCGACTCGACCCTGGAGCGATACCCCTACCGGCCTTGTCCGAGCCTTGCGTGAGCCCAGCGCCCTAGCGGCCAAATTGTCGCCGAGGCACTGCCATGCTGCGCCGGCATCTCCAGTTCACCAGCATGCCTGGCGCTGACGCCAGCGCCGATCCCTAACTAAGCGCCGGGCTGCGACCCGCGCAGTTCGGCCAGCAGTTTCGCCGCGCTGTCGAACGCTGTGGCGGCGGCGTCTGCCTTGCGCTGTCCCTCGGCGGCGGCGGCGGCCAGCGTGCCGCCCGCGCAGGCGGCGGCGAATTCGTCCCAGTTCTGTTGGGTGAGCTGTAGGCCAGTGCTGACCAGGTTGGTCGCCAGCATCAGCTCCTGCGACGCGGCGGCGATTTCCGGCGGCAGTTCATATTCTTGGGGCAGCGCTGGGCGCGGTTCGCTGCAGCCGGCCGTCGCGCCGGCGCCAACGGCCTCCTGCCAGTACTGCCGCAGCGCCGTCACCGGGCCGCGCAGATCAGTCATGGTGTCCACGATGCGCTGCAGGTCGCTCACATAAATGCGCAGGTCAGGAGCGCCGGCTGCTGGGGATTCGCTAGGCTGCGCCGGCGTTTCGGCGGTGGGCGTCGCCACGGCCGGCGCGGGCGGCGCATCCGGCGGAGGGCTGCCGGCGGCGGTCAGGCTCTGGTCAACGGTGGCCAGCGTCTGGCTGACGCCCGCCAGCGCGCCGAGCAGCGCCCCGATTTCGCCCGGCGCCAGCGCCGCCCCGCCGCTGCACGCCTGGGTGTAGCGCGTCTGCGCCTCGCGGAAAGCCCCCGCCGCGCGCTCCAGATCGGCGGCGATGGCCGCCAGGTCGGCGTCAGCGGCGGCGGCAATGGTCGGGTTGACGAAGGTCGCCGCGCAGTTGACGGCAGCGCCGGCCAGCACGCCCTGGTACTGCTGCCGCAGCGTCTCGACGTCCGCGCTGAGCTGCTGTGCGGCCTGGCGCAGGCCGGCCAGTTGGGCGCTGCGGTCGCCGGGGGGCTGCGCGACAGGCGCAGGCGCTGGCGGAGCCTGGCCGCCGCGCAGCAGCGATGGCAGCACAAAGGCCAGCGCGGCCACCAGCACTGCCGACAGCAGCAGCGCCAGCTCAAACTTGACCAGCCGCCGTACCGGCACCGGCACGCGCCGGCCCATCTTGCCGTTGAGCGTCACCTCGCGCAGGATGTCCATCGTGCGGTCTTGATCTTCTTCCCAGGCCTGTTCCAGCGCCCGGAACATCCCCAACGCGTAGCGAGCGGCCTCACGCACCTGCGGATCGGCGTCGTCACGATAAGCCTTGGCCAGCGCGGTGATGGCCGTCGGATCGCCCGATTCGCCCAGCCAGGCGGCGGCGCTGCGGCGCGTGCGGGCGTTCTTGGACGCGAGCTGCTTGATGCGGTTTTTGACTTCGGCCTCGAAGGCTTCCAATTCAGGCATGGCGGCGCCGCTCCTGACAGCAAACCCAATCTGCCTTCAATCATACGGCAGGATATCGGTCTAGAAAAGCTGTTGCCCCGCCGCGATATAGAGCGCCGCCCCCGCCAAGCTGAGCCTGGGGGGGCGGCTGTGCGAAGCGCTGTTGGACGGTGCGCCCTGCGGCCCGGCGATCAGCCGTGCCTTTCCGCGTACGAGATACCGTCATGGGCGATCTCCCAGTGTTCGGGTGAGCGCCATAGGCTGGACAGCATGAGCTGGCGGATCATGTTCAGTTCCTTCGGCAGCCGGTCGTACAGCTTCAGGAACAGCTCTTCATGCGAGAGGATTTCAGCGTTCCAGGCGTCCCGGTCCAGCGACATCACCTCGTAGAACTGCTCCGGCGTGAAGTCCTCCAGCCCGCGCCATTCCAGATCTTCGTAGCGCGGCATCCATCCCAGCGGGCTCTCGACGCCCACGGCGTGGCCGTTGGCGCGCTCGACGATCCACTTCAGGACGCGCATGTTCTCGCCGAACCCTGGCCAGATGAAATGCCCGTTCGAGTCTTTGCGGAACCAGTTGACGCTGAAGATGCGCGGCGGGTTGGGGATAGAACGGCCAAACTGGAGCCAGTGGTTGAAGTAATCGCCCATGTGGTAGCCCAGGAACGGCAGCATCGCGAACGGGTCGCGCCGCACCACGCCCAAGCTGCCAGCGGCGGCGGCGGTGGTCTCCGAGCCCATGGTGGCCGCTAGATAGACGCCGTACACCCAGTTGAACGCCTGGTAGACCAGCGGGACGGTCGTGCTGCGCCGCCCGCCGAAGATGAACGCCTTGATCGGCACGCCGCGCGGGTTCTCCCAATCCGGGTCGATCGAAGGGCACTGGCTGGCCGGGGCCGTGAAGCGGGCATTGGGATGCGCCGCCTTGCGGCCGCTGTCGGGCGTCCAGTGCTGCCCCTGCCAGTCAATCGCCTCGGCCGGCGGCGTGTCGGTCATGCCTTCCCACCATACGTCGCCGTCGGGCGTCAGCGCCACGTTGGTGAAAATCGTATTGGCGCGGATGGTTTCCATGGCATTGGGGTTGGATTTGTACGACGTGCCGGGCGCGACGCCGAAGTACCCCGCCTCCGGGTTGATGGCGTACAGTTCGCCGTCCGGCCCCGGCTTGATCCAGGCGATGTCGTCACCGACGGTGGTCACCTTCCAGCCTTCGAACGCCGGCGGCGGGATGAGCATGGCGAAGTTGGTCTTGCCGCAGGCGCTGGGGAAGGCCGCCGCCACATACGTTTTATCGCCCCGCGGCGACTCGACGCCCAGGATCAGCATGTGTTCTGCCAGCCAACCCTCATCGCGCGCGATAGCCGAGGCGATGCGCAGCGCTAGGCACTTCTTGCCCAACAGGGCATTGCCGCCGTAGCCGCTGCCGAACGACCAGATGGCGCGCTCTTCAGGGAAGTGGACGATCCACTTCTGCTCTTTGTTGCACGGCCAGGGCACGTCCTGCTGGCCGGGAGCCAGCGGCACGCCGACCGAGTGAATGCAGGGCACGAATTCGCCGTCTTCGCCCAACACGTCCAGCACTCTGGAGCCCATGCGCGTCATGATGCGCATGTTGACCACCACATACGGCGAATCGGTCACCTGCACGCCGATATATGAGATATTGGAACCCAGCGGCCCCATGCTAAAGGGGATGACGTACATGGTGCGCCCGCGCATGCAGCCGTCGAACAGCCTATCCAGAATGGCGTGCATCTCTTTGGGATCCATCCAGTTGTTAGTCGGTCCGGCATCCTGCTTATTGGTCGTGCAGATGAACGTCCGGTCTTCCACACGGGCCACGTCGCTCGGGTCGGAGCGCGCCAGATAACTGTTGGGACGCTTGGCTTCGTTCAGCTTGATAAAAGTGCCTGCCTGCACCAGCAGATCGCACATGCGCTGGTTCTCCGCTTCGGAACCATCGCACCAGTAAACCTGGTCGGGTTTGCACAGCTTGGTCATGGCTTCGACCCAGGCGCGCAGTCGCTCGTGCTTCAGATTGGCGGGAAATTCCATTACAGCCTCCTCACGTATGGCCGGCAAAAAAGACCTGCACACCCGATAAATATGCCGTTTATTTCACAATCGATCACCAGTATATAGAATGCGCCTTACGCCCTGCAACCATTCTGAGGACGAGTCATGACATTTGCCCACCCATATTGTGAATATATTCACAATGTGGCGCTCAGTTGCTGTCAGTTGCTGTAAGTAAGCCTCATCAGTTACACTCAAAATAGCTTGGGAGGGCCCTGCCGTTCGCCTACCCTATGGGGGGATAATGTCATGCGCCTGATCACCAATGAGTTGATCACCAGTCTAATCGCGCAGGCTGAGCAGTCGCCGCGCCGGCGCGTGCCGTACAACTTTCACCAGTATCAAGAGCCGGTACAGCGTATGATCAATGCCATCGCGCCCGGCAGCTACATCACCCCGCACAAACACGAAAACCCCGACAAAGTGGAGATGATCGCCATCCTGGACGGGCAGGCCGCCTGCATCCGCTACAGCGATGCTGGCGACGTGACCGCGATCTTCGTGCTGGACGTGAACGGGCCGGTGCGCGGCGTGGACATCCCGGCGCGCGTCTACCACAACTTCGTCGCGCTCACCCCTTGTGCGGTGTTGGAAATCATCCAGGGACCGTACCATCCCGACACGCACAAACGTTTCGCGCCCTGGGCCCCTGCGGAAAACACGCCCGAAGCCGGTGACTATCTGCGCCGATTGGAAGCGCTCATCCGCGCTCGCGGCCAAAACTGAGCTGTCTGAGGGCGATCGCGCTGAAAGCAGGAGCAGGGGCAGGCTGACATATCGGCCTCGCCCGAATATGCATTCTCCTCGGAGCGCACGCACTAGTGCGCTCTGACAACATTGTCTGAGCCTCGCCTCATGATCCGCTCAGGAGATGCCCATCCACGAGCTGTCACGCGCTCACCCCCACTCATCAATCCTGACATATAATTGAAAACACCGCCAATAGATAGAGCAGTATGGTGAAGCGAAATGAGCGTTTCCGTCCTAACTGGCGACCGCGTCCTGCGCGCTGCCGCTGAGCACATCCGCACCGGCAGCCCTGAGTCGGCGCGCCGGCTGCTAGAGCAGATCATCCAGATCAACCCGACCGATGAACAAGCGTGGCTGCTGCTGGCCAGCGCAGCCCAGTCAGTTGAGGAGAAGCGGGCGACGCTGGCGCGCGCGCTCATCGTCAGCCCTAAAGCCCCGGCAGTGCGGGCGGCGCTGCTGGCGCTGTCCGATCCCAGCTATGTGCGCGAGGCGGCGCGCGCTGGCATCTTCATCTGCTACGCCCGCTCGGACGAATTGTTCGCGATGGCGTTGGCTGAGGATCTGCGCTTCTTCGAGCTGCCCGCCTGGCTGGACGCGGTGGATATCGCCGACGATGAGGACTGGCACGAGGCGGTGGCCAGCGCGCTGGCGCGCTGCGGGCTGATGGTGCTGGTGCTGTCGCCGGCGGCGCGCGCCGACAATGTGCAAGCTGAGGTGGATTATTTCGTGAAGGCCGGCAAGATCGTGCTGCCTGTCCGCGCCAAGCCGAACGCGTTCACCGAGCTGCCGGTGTGGTATCCCCCGATCGACTTCAGCGAAGATTACGCCAGCGGCCTGCAAGACCTGCTTAATCTGGTGCTGGACGATGACGCCGCCGCGCCGCCCGCCCGCGCCCGTTGACGCCGCGTCTACCGCAGCACCCGCAGCAGCACCCGCACCGGCCCGTTGGGGCTGCCGCCGGCGTGGCTGACGACCGCCGTGTAAGTGCCATCCTGGAGTATTGTGTACTCGGCGATCTGCGCGTTCAGTTCGCCGCCGCCGTCGTCATCGCTGGCCACCGGCGCGCCGGCGGGATCGAGCAGGATGAGCAGGGGATCGGTGGTCGAGCCGGGGCGCGCCGTCGCCATGAGCTGGATGACCTGGCCGGCGGCGACCTCGAACGGGAAGCGGTACACAGCGCCCTCGCTGAGCTGCACCAAGCGCGACTCGCCCGGGGCCAGCGGCTTCTCATCGACGGGCTGTTCCCCGATCAAGCGCGTCCATTCCAGGTAGTCGGCAGCCTGCCCGTTAGGGTCGCCCAGGCGGCCCCGGACGTGGGCGCGGCTGAGATACAGCGCCGGCGTATTCGGCGCTAACTGGATGGCGCGGCTGAGATCATCCTGCGCCGCCTGGTACTGTTCCAGCCCCATTCGCACCGAGGCGCGGCGGAACAGCGCTTCCGGGCTGTTGGGCGCCAGCTCTACCAGGCGGTCATAGTCCGCCAGCGCCGCCTCAAGCCGGCCTAACTGCTGCTGCACAGCCGCCCGCCCGGCGAACGCCCTGGCGGCGGCGTCATCCAACGCGATCACCCGGTCATAGTCGGCCAGCGCCTCTTCATACCGCCCCAGCGCCGCCAGCAGGTCCGCGCGCGTGAGGTAAGGAGCGGGGAAGTCAGGCGCGGCGTCAATGCCGGCTTGCAGGTCGGCCAGCGCAGCCTCGACATCTTCTTGACGTAGATAGGTCAGCGCGCGCAGGTTGTAGACCCGGGCAGTGAATTCAGGGTTAGGGGCGGTATAGCGCAGTGCCCGCGTCAGGTCATCCTGCGCGCGGGCGAAATCGCCCATCTGGAAGTAGCTGAAGCCGCGCGCATAGTAGGCCGGGGCAGCGGTGGGGTTGAGCAGCAGGAACAGGCTGTAGTCCAATGCCGCGCGCGGGTAGTCGCCGGCGTCGAGCGCCGTTTCGGCGCGGGCGTACACGTCGCCGGCGACCATCGCCGGCACGCTTTGCCCGCCGCTGGCAGGCTGGTTCTGGGCGGCGGCGGGCAGCGCCCACAGCCCAACTGTCCATCCGATCACGATCAACCAGCGCCAGCCCGTCATGTGCTTCACCTCTGCCGCGCGCGGCCTTTTACGAGGCGGTGGGCGCGCGTGAGCCTTCCACCGCCGCCAGCGCCCGGCGCACGCTCTCCGCCGGGCTGATGCCCACCTGCATATCGATGATGCGGCCGTCTTCGTCAATCACCCAAAATGACCGCGTCGCTGCCGGCAGGCTGATGATGCCCAGCAGCGGCTGCCCCCAGGCGTTCCAGGCTTCCAATACCCGATGGTCGGGATCGGACAGCAGATCGTAAGGCAGTTTCTTCGACTGCTTCCACCCCTTGAGCGTCGCCTGGCTGTCGGCGCTGATGCCCAAGACGACGGCGTCAGCGGTTTGGATGCGCGGAAATTCATCGCGGAAGCTGCACGCCTGGGCGTTGCAGCCCATCGTGTTCGCTTTGGGGAAGGCGAACAAGATGACTTTCCTGCCGCGAAAATCGCTCAGCTTGATCAGCTTGCCGTCTTGGTTAGGAAGCTGGAAATCCGGTGCGAGTTGGCCAATCTGAGGCATGATCTCTACACTCCTGCTCAAATTATACAAAACATACTTAAATCCTAGCCCATTCAACCTAATGATCGGATGAGAAGGGGGTGAACATCTGGCGATAGCGCCAGGGGTGATTCCTGCTACAATCCGCCCCGTATGAACCGTTTGATCGCCTGCCTCCGCCCGCGCTTGGATGCTGGGCTGCTGCTGGCGCTGGCGCTGAGCAGCCTGGCGCTGCTGCCGCTGGCGGCGCGCCCCGGCCTGCCCAACGGCGACGACGTGCTGTATCACGCCTTCCGCGCCGCCGAGATGCACCGCGCCTGGGCGCACGGCGTCCTGACGCCGCGCTGGGCTGAAGCCTTCTACACCGGCTATGGATCGCCGCTGTTCCACTACTACGCCAGCCTCTCGTATTACCTGACCAGTCTGCTGCTGCGGCTGGGCGCGCTCGACGCGCTGAGCGCCCTGCGCTGGCTGATCGCGCTGGCGCTGTTGGGCGGCGCGGGCGGCATGTACTGGTTTCTGCGCCCCTACGCCGGGCGGGCGGGCGGCGTCGTCGCGGCGCTGGCCTTCACCTTCAGCCCGTACATCCTGTACACCGAGCCGTATGCGCGCGGCGCTTACCCGGAGATGCTGGCGCTGGGGCTGTTCCCGCTGGCGCTGGCGGCGTATTGCGCCTTGCTGCGGACGGGGACGCGGCGGGCGCTGGCGCTGGCAGCGCTGAGCGCGACGGCGCTCATCCTGACGCACAACCTGATGGCGCTGGCGCTGGGCGGGCTGCTGGGCGGCTGGCTGGCGTGGGAGCTGCTGCTGACCCGCCAGCGGGCGGCCGGGCTGGCGCTGGCGGCGCTGGCACTAGGAACCGGGCTGGCGGCGGGCTTCTGGCTGCCGGCGCTGGTCGAGGGCGGCGAGGTGCGCCTGCAAAACCTGACGGCCACCGCTGAACTCGAATTTCGCCGGTTCTTCGTGCCGCTGGAAGATCTGCTGGCGGCATCGCCCCGCGCCGACGGCGGCGCGCTCAACGGCCTGGATGGCCGGCTGAACCTGGGTGTGCCGCAGTGGGGGCTGGCGCTGGCGGGGGCGGCGGCGCTGGCACGGCGGCGGGGCGCGGCGGGCGAGCCAGCCGGCCGCCGGCTCGGCCTGTACTTCGCGCTGGCCGGCGCGGGCTGCGTCGGCCTGATGCTGCCGGCGGCGCTGCCAGTCTGGGAGCGCGCGCCAGGGCTAGCGCTGTTCCAGTTCCCGTGGCGCTGTTTGGGGCCGGCGGCTGTTTGCCTGAGCGCCGCCGCCGCCTTCGCCCCCGGCTGGCTGGCGCGGCTGCCGGGGCGCGCCCCCATGTTGGCCGGCGCGGCGCTGGCCGCCGGTTTGGTGATCCCGGCGCTGCCGCTGCTGTACGTCCCGGAGTGGACGCACACCGCGCTCGACACGTCGGTGGCGGCCTTCCACGCCGAAGAGCTGGCCGGCCGCCAGCGGGCGACCACCTTCTCCGACGAGTACCTGCCGCGCGCGGTGGTCGTCGCGCCGGGGGCGACGCCGCGCCTGCTGGCCGACTACGCCGACGGCTATCCCGTCAATAAGGCGCACCTAGAAGCGCTGCCGCCCGGCGTGCAGATCGCCCTGCTGGAACATGGGCCGCAGCACGACGCCTGGCGGGTGACCGCGTCGGACTCCTTCACGCTGGAAGTGCTGACGTTCGCCTTCGCCGGCTGGGCCGCCACGGTGGATGGCCAGCCCGCGCCGATCACGCCGTCCGACCCGCACGGGCTGATCACGCTGCCCGTGCCGGCGGGCGAGCACGTCGTCCAGCTGGCGCTGGGTTCCACCCCTGCCCGCGACCTGGGCGCGGCCATCGCCTGGGCGTCGGGGCTGGCGCTGGCCGGGCTGGTCGCGCTGCTGCCCCGGCTGGCGCGGGGGGCGCGCCCCGTCCTGCCGGCTGCGGCGGTCACGTCCCAGGACGCCCGCCTGCTGGCCGGGCTGGCGCTGGGCGGGCTGCTGGCGCTGGCGGCGGCGGGGGCGGCGCTGCGGCCGGGGATCGCCTGGCTGGAGTCGCCGCCGGGGCAGGCGCTGCCAGCGCAGCGCGCCGCCGGCCACTGGCTGGGGGAGAGCGTCCGGCTGCTGGGCTACGATCTGAACGCGACCGCCGTTCGCCCCGGCGGCCGGCTGCGGCTGCGGCTGTACTGGTACGCCGCCGCGCCCGTCCCTTACGGCTACGCCAGCTTCGTGCACCTGTCAGGCGGCGGGCCGCCGCTGGCCCAGGCGGACAAATACAACCCGGCCGGCGTGCCCACCCTCACCTGGACGCCGGACGGCTACATCCAGGACGACTACACGCTGGAGCTGCCGCCTGACCTGCCGCCGGGGACGTACCGCCTGCTGGTTGGGCTGTACACCTGCGACACGCGCCCGCCGGGCGACTGCGGCAGCGGCGACCGCGCCCCGGTGACGGATGCCGAGGGAGCGCCGGTGGGCGACGCCGTCCCCCTGGCGCTGGTGGAGGTGCGCTGATGCGGGCGGCGCTGGCCGGGCTGGCGCTCGTCCTGGGCGTCCTGTCGCCGGTCTATCTGGCGACGCTGCAAACCATCCCCAACGGCTCGGAACACTATTATATGATTGACGTGGGCGAGACGCAGATCGTCCTGAACGTCTGGGGGACGCTGCACGCCACCGGCTACCCGCTGTACATCCTGCTGAGCGCGCCGCTGACGGCCGTCTTCCGGGCGCTGGGCGCGGCGCCGGCGGCGGCGCCAGGGCTGGCCTCGCTGGTGTGGATGCTGGCGGCGCTGACGCTGATCTACGCGCTGGCCTGGCGGCTGCTGCGGGATGCGTCGGGCGCTGCCCTGCTGGCGGCGGCCGCGACTCTCCTGCTGGGGCTGACGCGCACCGTCTGGATCCACGCCGTCGTCGCCGAAATCTACAGCTTCGGCCTGCTGCTGCTGGCCGGGCTGCTGGCGCTGGCGCTGTGGCCGGGGGCCGGCCGCCGGCGGGTGTACGGTCTGGCGCTGCTGGGCGGGGTGGGCGTCTTCCATCACCGGGCGCTGATCATGGCCGCCCCGGCGCTGGTTTACGCCGTCTGGCCGCAGCTCCTCGCGCTGGGGCGCGGACCGGACGGACGCTGGCAGGCGGCGCGGCTGGCGCGCCGGCTGGCTCTGTGCCTGCTGCTGGGGCTGATCGGCCTACTGCCGTATCTCTATCTCGTCGCCCGTGGCCAAGCCCAAGCCGCTTGGGTCTACGGCCAGCCGGGGACGTGGGACGGCTTCTGGGACCAGTTCCTAGGGCGCGAGGCGGCGCAGTTCATCGGCGCGCCGGCGGCCGGGGACGGGCTAGCCGCCAACATCGCCGCCGTCCACCGCGTGCTGCTGGCCGACCTGACCGCGCCGGGGCTGCTGCTGGGGCTGGCCGGGCTGCTGCTGGCGCGCCGCCCGGCGGCGTCTCGCCGGGCGGCCGGGACGCTGCTGCTGTCGGCGCTGGCGGCCTACCTGTTTCATGTGCTGGCCTACACCGATATCCTGTCGGCCTTGATCCTGCCGGCGCTGGTGAGCGCGGCCTTCGGCTGGGCGTTCCTGGCGCGCGCGGCGCTGGCGGCCGCCCATTTCCGGCCTGCCCGCTGGGCGCTGGGCGGGGCGGCGCTGGCATTCGCCGGTTGGCTGGTCGCGCACAACGCGCCTTTCATCCACGAACAGACGACGAACCCGACCGGCCTGGAGACCATCGCCCTGCTGGAGACGGCCCCGCCCGGCGCTGATGTCATGCTGGCGTGGGGGCCGCGCTACTTCGCGGCGGGCTTTGCCCAGGACGTGCTGGGGCAGCTCGCGCATATCCGCCTGCTCGACCACCGCGCCGACTTCGCTGGCCGGCTGCGGGCGGGCGCGCGGCTGGTCACGCCGGCTTACACGTTCTACAATCAACCGGTGAGCTGGTGGCAGGAACGGTTGGGGATGCCCATCTACCTGCGCGCCGCTGGCTATGAACTGGTGCAGATCGGCACCCGGCCAGAACGCGCCGCCAGCCCGCAGCCGGCGGGGGTCGCGCTCCTCGATCTGGCGGTGGACTGCGCCGGCGACGCGCTGCTCATCCGGGCGGCGTGGGCGGCCGGGGAACGCCCAGCGCGCGACCGGAGCGTGTTCGTCCACCTGCTGGACGCGGCGGGAGACGTGATCGCCCAGGGCGACCAGGCCGCGCCGGTGTACGGCTGGCGCCCCCTGACCACTTGGGAGGCCGGCGAGATCGTGCGCGATGTGTACCGGCTGCCGCGTCTGGCGGCCGGGCGCAGCTTGCGGTTGGGGCTGTACTGGCAGCGCCCGAACGGGGAGTTCGTCAACGAATCGGTCGTCGAGCGGCCGGTGAGGTGCGAAGATGAAGGCCATGAGGCGACAGACCAAGGCGGGTGAACGCCGAGCGGGTGGCTGGCTGCTGGCGGCGCTGCTGCTGGCCGGGTGCGCCGCCGCCGCGCCCACGCCGACCCCCGCGCCGCCGCCGGTGAAGCTGCTGGCGACGGTGTTCATCTCGCCCACGCCCGACGCCGACCAGCGCCGCGCCACGCTGATGGCCGCCCCGCCCACGCCCGCGCCGGCTGCCAGCCCGTCGCCCACCGCCACCGCCTACGTCGGGGTGTTCCTGGGCGAGGCTGAAGTGGACGGCGACGGCCCGGCCATGCTGCCGAACGTCTTCGACAGCGCCGCCTTGCCCGACCTGGCCGCCACCCGTATGCCGGCCTGCGCCATCCCGCCCGACCCGGTGTTCGGCGCGAGCTGGAACGCCGATGCGCGGGTGACGGCGGCGCTGGGCTGCCCGATCCAGATCGCGGCGCAGTTCCGGGGCGTGACGCAGGTGTTCGAGCGCGGCGTCATGTACTGGCGCGGCGACACCGACGAGGTGTGGGCCATCGCCATCAGCGGTGTATCGGCCGGCCGCTACTGGTATGTGCAGGCCCCCGGCCAGACGGACAACGCCGATACGCTGGCTCCGCCAGGGCTGCGCGTGCCCGTGCGCGGGTTCGGCGCGGTGTGGCGCGGCGTGCCGCCGGTGCGTGACGCCCTGGGCTTCGCCCGCACCGACGAGCAGGATTTAGGGATGCAGTCGCAGCGTTACGAGCTGGGGCTACTGCTTCTGGACGCCCTGGCCGGGCAGGTGTTCGCCTTAGTGGTGGACGGCACCGCCTACGGGCCGTATCCGTACTAGGCGGCCCCCGCCGGCTGCCAGCCGCGGACGAAAGCTGTCAGCAGCCGGACGCCGTAGCCGGTCGCGCCCTTGCTGGGCACATACGGGTTGTCCGGCGTGTCCAGGTTCATGCCGGCCATGTCGATGTGCGCCCACGGGTAGCTGGTGAACCGCTTGAGGAAAGCCGCCGACGTGCCCACGCCGCCCAACCGCCCGCCGCTGTTCTTGATGTCCGCCACCTGCGACTCGATGGCCTGGTCGTACTCCGGGAACAGCGGCAGCGGCCACAGCTTCTCGGCGGTTTGGTCGGCGGCGCGCATCAGCGCGTCGCGCAGGGCGTCGTCAGTGCTGAACAGGCCGGCGGCCACGTGTTCGCCCAGGGCGATCACGCATGAGCCGGTCAGCGTGGCGATGTCCACCACCGCCGCCGGTTGGTAGCGGGCGGCGAAGGCCAGCGCGTCGGCCAGCAGCAGCCGGCCCTCGGCGTCGGTGCTGATGATCTCGATGGTCACGCCGTTGCTGGCGGTCAGCACCTCCTGCGGGCGGTAGGCGTGCCCGCTGATCATGTTGTCGGCGGCGGGAACCAGCCCCACCACCGGCAGTGGCAGGTTGAGCCGGGCGATGGCGCTCATGGCGCCGATGACTGCCGCGCCGCCGGCCATATCCGCTTTCATCGTGCCCATGTTCTCGAACGACTTCAGGCTGTAGCCGCCGGTGTCGAAGGTGACGCCCTTGCCGACCAGCACGATCGGCGCGCCAACCGCACCCTCTGGCCGGTGCTCCAGGATGATGAAGCGCGGCGGCGTGCTGCTGCCCTGGGCCACGCCCAGCAGCGCCCCCATCCGCAGCGCCTCGATCTGGCCTTTTTCGAGCACCTCGGCCTTCAGCCCGACCGCCTGCGCCAGCGCGACCGCCGCCTGCGCCAGCGCGACCGGCGTGCACAGGTTGGGCGGCTGGTTGACCAAGTCGCGAGCTAGCCGCACGCCGGCGGCGATGGCCTCGCCGGCGCGCACGCCCTGGGCGGCGCGTTCATCTTGGGCATCGAAGATCACTAGGTCGAGCCGTTCCGGCAGCGCCTCCGGCGGCGGCGCGGTGCGCAGGCCGTGATAGGTGTACAGCGCCAGCAGGCTGCCCTCGGCGATGGCTTCCGCCGCCGCTTCGATAGCTAGGCCGCCCGCCCCCGCCCCGTGCAGGATGCTGGCCGCGTGGCGCACGCCCAGTTCGCGGGCGCGGACGATGGCGGCGGCGGCGGCGCGGCGCACGCTGTCCAGTGTGAAGTCCGCCTGCGGCCCCAGGCCGACCAGGATGACGCGCCGCGCTGGGATGCCCCCGCGCGGGTAGAGGACGGCGATCTGGCCGGCTTTGCCGGTGAAATCGCCGGCGGCGATCAGTTCGCGCACCGCGCCGCCTAAACTGGCGTCGACGGCGTGGGCAGCGCCGCCGGGTTCAGCGCCTTCAAACAAGTTGACGATGATCGCGTCCGCCGGGACTTCCTGGATGGCCCCCTGGACGACCTGGATCTGCATGGCGATAGGCTCCCAATGTGCGAGTCGAAATACGCGGCCAGTAGTCTAGCGCCGCGCTGGCTGGCTTTCAACAGCCAGCGGCGCGCACGCAGCGGGGCGGCACACCGGCCGCTGCCGACTGCCTTTTGATGGGTTTGATCTGTATCCGATCAAGGCGCTGGTTGGTTTTTTCAGCCGGACGGCATACAATGGGCATCTGACCTCTCATCAAGCGGCTGTCTCTGGCAGAGGGCATGACAGCGGCTTACTCGTATACCCTGGATGAGCGCCATGTTGGTGGTTGACGCACACCAAGATATCGCCTATAACGCGCTGTGCTGCGGGCGCGACTACCGCCTGCCCGCCTGGGAGACTCGCCGCCGCGAGGCCGGCACGCCGGCGGCCCTGCGGCGCGGCCTGGCCACGCTCGGCCTGCCGGATGCCCTGCTAGGGCGGGTCGGCCTGGTGTTTGCCACCCTGTTCACCGCCCCTTACGACCGCGACGATGATTCGCCCTGGGCCAGGCTGAGCTACAAAACCCCGCAAGAGGCCTACCGGCGGGCGCTGGAGCAGTGGGACTACTACCGCCGGCTGGCCGACGAGACCGCGCGCGTGCGCCTGGTGGAGACCGCCGCCGACCTGGATGCCGTGCTAGCGACCTGGGAGCCGGGCGTCGAGATCGGCGCGCATCAGCAGGGGCTGGTGCTGCTGATGGAGAACGCCGATCCCATCCTGGAACCCGCCCAGTTCGAAGAATGGTATGAGCGCGGCGTGCGCATCGTCGGCCCGGCCTGGGAGGCGACGCGCTACGCTGGCGGCACTGGCCACCCCGGCCCGCTCACCCGTTTGGGCTTCGAGCTGCTGGAGGTGATGGCCAGCTTCAACGCCATCCTCGACCTGTCCCATCTGGCCGAGCAGGCCTGCCTGCAGGCGCTGGACACCTATCCCGGCGTCATCATCGCCAGCCACAGCAACCCGCGCCGCTTCCGGGACGACGATCGCCACCTGACCGATGCGCAAATCCTGCGCCTAGCCGAGCGCGACGGCGTGATGGGCATCGTGCTCTACAACCGCTTCTTGAGCAACCGGTGGGTCAAGGGCGACCCGAAACGTGAGGTGCCGCTGACCGTGGCGGCGGATGCCATCGATTACGTCTGCCAGCTCACCGGCAGCGCGGCGCATGTGGGCATCGGCAGCGACTTCGACGGCGGCTTCGGCGCTGAGAGCATCCCGGACGGCCTGGATACCGTCGGCGACCTGTACCGGCTGGGCGACCTGCTGCGGGCGCGCGGCTATTCCGAGGCCGACGTGGCGGCGGTGCTGGGCGGCAACATGCTGCGCAAGCTGCGGCAGGCGCTGCCGGGCGCCGGGTGAGCCATGCCGCGCGTCGCACAGTTCGGCATCGTCCTGGGGGCGCTCGGCATCGTGCTGACGCTCATGGGGCTGTTCCCCGGCGTGACCGGCATCGAGCCGGTCGGCGGCATCGGCATCATCCAGATGGCCGCCATCCTGATCGGCTTCCTGCTGCTCATCACCGGCGCGCTCATCTACGCCAAATTCACCTTCTACCCCTTCCGCCATGCCAACCTGGCGCAGCAGATCGGCGTGCGGCTGGCGCTGACCGGCCTGCTGTTCGCCGCCATGGCCGGCTTCGCCGACATCCTGGGGTTCGGCTCGCACCTGCGCACGCCCACCAGCGATGTGTTCTTGGGCAACCTCCAGGCGCTGGGGGTCATCGGCAGCTTCCTCGTCGCCGCCATCGGCGTGCTGATCTACGCCGTCGCCGGCAGCCTGGATGACGAATCGGACGATTCGAACGGCGAAAATCCCAAAACATAACTTCTGTTATTCATATGCCTTTTATCCGGGCTTAGCTTTTGACTCATCAAGAATTGTTAGGTATAAATACGGCCTGCGATCAAGCATTCGTCCCACCTCGCTTTGTATGCATAAATTGATAGGAGAAATGAAGTAATGATGCGCAAATCAATCGGTTTAATTGTGCTCCTGGCGCTGCTGCTAGCCGTTCCAGCAGCCGCCCAGGGGACAGTCGTAGATATAGCCGTCGGCAATCCGAATTTTTCGACGTTGGTTTCCGCAGTTCAGGCGGCTGGCCTAGCGGAAACGCTGGCCGGTAACGGGCCGTTCACCGTCTTCGCTCCCACCAATGATGCCTTCGCCAAGATCCCAGCGCCCGTGCTCCAAGCGTTGATCGCCGACAAGGAAGCCCTCACGGAAGTCCTGACCTATCATGTGCTGCCAGGCCGGCTGCTAGCGAGCGGCGTGGCGGCGATCAACTCGTTCACCCCGCTTCAGGGCGGCCGTGTCAGCGTCACCGTCAGCGACCAGGGCGTGTTCCTGAACGACACCGTGCAGGTCATCGCCACCGACATCACCGCCTCGAACGGCGTCATCCACGTCATCGACAGCGTGCTCGTGCCGGCGGGCGGCAAGGCCGCGGCGCTCATCGCGGATATGTCCAAGGTGAGAGTCCGCGTTGCCCACTTCTCGCCCGATACTCCGGCCGTCGATGTGTATGTCAACGGCGCGCTCAGCCCGGTCACCGGCCTGGCGTTCCCGAACGTCACCCCGTGGATCGAACTTGAACCCGGCACCTACAACATCGCCGTCGCCCCGGCCGGGACGTCGATCGATCAGGCTGCCATCGGCCCGGCGGACTTCGACCTGCCCTTGGGTGCATACCTGACGGTGGCGGCGGTCGGCTCGCTGGCCAACGGCACGCTCAAGCCCCAGGTGATCGTCGAGAACTACAGCAGCGCCATCCCGGCCAATAACGCCCGCGTCGGCGTCTTCCATGCCATCGAGGACGCGCCGCCGGTCGACGTCCTGGCCAACGGCAGCGCCATCATCCGCATGCTTGCCTTCCCCGGTTCGCGCGGCGACAACGACGGCTTCTTCGATCTCAACGTCCCCAGCGGCGTCTACAACCTGCAGGTAGTGCCCTTCGGCCGCTCGGCGCCGGTGGTGCTGGCGGCGCCTAACACCTTCCTGGCGGCCGGCGTGAACTACTTCATCGCCGCGGTCGGCACGCTCGACAGCCCGCAGGTGGTGGTGGTGGCGACAGACCCGGCCACGAAGCAAGCGCCGACGGCGCGCGGCCTGGCGGCCATCCTCACCAGCGTGCCCGATCTGTCGAACCTGGCCGGTTTCGCCCGCCAGATTGGTTTCGCCGCTACGCTCCAGCGCGGCGGCCCGTTCACCGTGTTCGCCCCGCGCAATGCGGCCTTTGACGCCCTGCGCGCCGCCGTCGGCCTGGCCACCTACAACCAACTGGTGACCGACGCCAATGCGGGCAGCGCGGCCAGCCAGGACATCCTGCTGTACCACATCGTCCCCGGCAAACTGCTGGCGGCCGACGTGGCGGCGGCCACCAGCCTGCGCGCGGCCAACAATCAGGAGATCACGGTTGAGGTGCGCGATGGCCAGGTGTTCCTGAACGGCTCCGTCCGCGTGGTGGCGACTGACATCGTCGGCACCAACGGCGTGATCCATATCATTGACGGCGTGCTGGTCCCGCCGGCTGAATAAGCTCGTCTCGAGTAATCACGATAGGCGCGAGGCCGGGTCACCCCCGGCCTCGTTCGTTGACCGCCGTCAGGTGAAACGACCGGCAGCGATCTCAGGCGTACAGCACGTACTGCTTGAGGAAGCCCAAGATCGCGTTGTAGAAATGCTCGATCGTCTCCGGCTTGCGCCAGCCGTGTCCCTCGCCGGCATACACGTGGTAGATGTGCGGCACGCCCCGCGCCTTCAGCGAAGCGACGATCGAGTCCGACTGGTCCCGCGGCACGACCTTGTCGTCCTCGCCCTGGAACACGGCCAGCGGGTCAACGATGCGCTCCGCATGAAACAGCGGCGACCGCTCGCGGTAGATCGCCGCCGCTTCGGGCAGCGGCCCCAGCATCGAGTCCAGGTAGCGCTCCTCGAACTTATGCGTGTCGGAGGCCAGCGCGAACTGGTTGCTGACGCCGAAGCTGCAAATGCCGGCGCGGTAGAAGCCCGGCTTGACCACCAGCGACTGGAGCACGGTGAAGCCGCCGGCGCTGCCGCCCATGATGACGAATCGGCTGGGGTCGGCCAGCCCCTGCGATGCCAGGTAGGCCGCGCCGGTCGCGCTGTCCTCCACGTCATAGATGCCCCAGTTGCCGCGCAGCTTGTTCATGTAGGCGCGGCCGTAGCCGGTGCTGCCCCGGTAGTTGACTAGCAGCACGGCGTAGCCCCGCGTGGCGAAAAACTGGGCCGCCGGCCGGTAGCCGGCCTGCTCCTGCGAGGTCGGGCCGCCGTGCACCAGCACCACCAGCGGCGGCGCGCCCGTCCCCGTGAACTGCGGGTTGAAAGGCGCGTAGTACAGCCCGTGCACGTCTTCGCCGTCATGTCCGGGCCAGGTGATCGCCTCGACGGGAGCCAGCTCGGCCGGCGGCGTGTTTTCCGTGTCGGCGCGGCGGTGGATGCGGAGCGCCGGCCGGCTCACCAGCACCTGGATGCTGGGCGGTTCGCCGGGGGCGGTCGGCAGATTGATGGCTGGCGGGTGGCCGGGCTCGCCCAGATCGAGGCTCACGACGCGCGCCGGCTGGCGGGCGGACGAGGCAATGACCGCCACGCGCGCGCCCTGCGGCGCGACCGCCACCTGTTCCAGGGCGGTGTAGTCATCCAGGGCGGCGATGCGCTCCGACCGGCGGCCGGGCATATCGCAGCGCCATAGACTGCAAAATCCGCGTTCGTGCCGGATGTAGTAAATATGCCGGCCGTCGCCGCTCCAGCCGAAGGTGCGCAGCCCCTGCACCCAGGCGGGCGCGCCGTGGTCGGCGGCGTCGGGCGTCAGCAGCGCGACGGCGCGGGTCTGCAGGTCGAGCAGGTATAGGCGGTTCCAGCCGTCGGCGTCGCTCACGTATGCCAGATAGCGGCCATCGGGCGAAAACTCCGGCTGAAAGATGGCGACGCGCTCGCCCCCGGCGACCGTCTCGATCGAGGCGGCGCGCGGCGGCCGGTCGTCCGCGTAATCCAGCGCCGCCAGCCGCAGCTCGGTGCCGTCCCAGGGCATGTTCGGGTGGTTCCAGGCCACGAATGCCAGGTGCGTCCCCTGAGGATGCCAGGCGGGCTGCATCACGAAGTCCGTTCCGCTGGCCAGCTTGACCGGCCAGTCAGCACCGTCGGCGTCCACCACTGCGATCACATCGTCATGCTCGTAGGTGTGCACGTAAGCCACCCAGCGGCCGTCAGGCGAGAGGCGCGGCGCGGCGGCCTCGCCGAACGCTGGCGTGATGGCGCGCGCCTGGCCGCCGGCCAGCGCCTGCCGGTACAGCCGACCGCCTGGCCCGGCGAACACCACCTGCCCGCCGGCCACGGTGAAATCGCCGCCGCCGTAGCCGACCAGTGCCCGCACCGAGAGGTCTGGGCCGGTCAGGTCGCGCGGGGCGTCGTCGCCAGTTTGGGCCACCAGCGCACCCCGCGCCCCGCGGCCTTCATGCCAGACCAGCGTTTGGCCGTCGCTGTCCCACTGCACATCGTTCAGGCGCAGCGCCCCGGCCAGCGCCGTCGGCGACAGCGGACTGCTCCACGTGCCGTAGGGGCGTCGAAGCTGCGGCATTCGCTCATCTCCGGGATACACAAAAGTGAACGCCCCGGCAGTCGGGGCGTTAATGCGCGGGGTGTGGAGTTAAAATTTAATTTAATAAGGCTTATTTGTGGGCTCCACACCGCACTTAAGTTTTCTATACTCGCATTGTACGGAGTTTCAGAGCGTAAGTCAATCAGTGGCGAAGCGTCTAGAGTTCGTCATCTGATTGTGACAAATTTCATTATCGCTAGTTCGGTTCCGGACAATTACGGCCGCAAATGTGAACATTTCATTAACAATTGATGATGTCCAGATAAAACTGATCGAAGCCTTGAGATAGCTCAAAATGAATTGAGAGCTTTTATACTATTAGATGAGAAATGGCCGAGCACGTCAGCGGAAAATTCGTACACCTTGCACAAATGAAGGCCAGCCGGTCGGGCAGATCGGCGCGATCTCAGAGGCCGCCCGACCGTCCGGATCGTATCGGCGGCGCGTCGTCCGGTCGACACGCGCCGGCCTCAAACATTCGACGCCGTCATCTGCTGCGCCAGCAGTCCCAGGTCGCTCTTGGGCGCGTACTCGCTGGAGATCACTTCCACGATCGTCCCCAGTTCGGCCCAGTCATACAGCAGTTTGGCGTTGTCGTTCTGCGACATGACGCAGCCGAAGGTGTAAGGCGTGCCAACGTTGCCGCCGCCCAAGTAAGCCCCGTTGGGCAGCAGTACCGCCCCGTGGAAGCCGTTCATCAGCCCCGGCATGACTTCATACATGCCCATGAACCAGTACATCTCCCACTGGCCGCAGCCGGTGCTGCCGCACAGGGTGAAGCTGCTGCCGAGCGCGATCTCGTTATGGCTCAGGATTTGGAAGATGCCGGGCGAGGTGGGGTAGTCGCGCATTCCCGAAGAAATGCGCCAGTTGAACACCGGCTGACCGTCCTGGAACGCCACCAGCGACTGGGTGTCCAGATTGACCACGATGCGCTTGTTGGGCACTGGGTCGAGCGGCACGGTGGCGTCCAGCGACGGGATGTTGATCACATCGCCGATGGACAGCTTGCCCATATCGCGCCCCTCATTGGCCTTCTCGATCAGGTAATACGGCAGGCCAACTTTGCGCGCGATGCGGAAGCCAGTATCGCCCCGCACCACCTGGTAGGTCGAAGGCCGGTAGCGCACGCGCAGCATCACCGAGTTGGCGCCGCTTTGGATGGCCGCGGTCACTTTGGCCTTGGTCTCCAGCGGGTCCAGGTAGCGCCGCTCGGCATCAGGGTTGAGCGACCGGGTTTGCGCCGCGACGAACGCGCTGAACGTGTCGTTGCGCAGCCCCAGCCCGCTGGGCGTGACCTCCAGCCACGACGCGAACACTTCGGGGCTGGTTGACCAGGCGTACATCTCGTTGGTGAACGGGTCATAGCCGGTGATCTGAAACGGGCGGCTGAACAGCGCCCGCGCCTGCTTCAGGTACGGCTCTGGATCAGGGGCTTGCGGCGGCAGCGGCGTCATCAGCAGTTCCATCCGCCCGAACTGGAGGATGGTTGCCGCGTTGTCGGTCAAGTAGGTCATCATCTGCGGCACGTCCAGCATCCGGCCATCGCGCCCCGGCACGCCCACCAGTTCACCGCCGCGCCATTCGTAGCCGGCATTGAAGGGCGGCACATCCGTCCGCGCCGTCAGGTCGAGGAAGAAGTTTTGGGCGGTGGTGTAGTCCACGCTGACGACCGGCGGCACGCTGTAGCCCATCGGGATGCCGGCCATGCCCACACCGCGCGCCGACTCGGCCACCTTGAGCGCGTCCAGCCGCATCCCTAGCTGGGCCGGGCGGGCGCTCCAGGCGCGGTCGCCGTCCACCAGGGCGATCTGGATGCGGTTGTTCCAGGCGTCCAGCAGCGCCGCCTGAGCTTCGGGAACGGTCAGATCGCCGATGTTCACGCCCAGTGCCCAGACGTTCGGGAAGATGCGCCCCTGGCTGACATGGGTGATAGCGTAAATGCCGATCACGGCGGCGGCCAGGGCGACCAGCGCCAGCAAGACCTGAGGAGAATGGGAGAGATGCCATAACAGATCGCGCAGCGCCAGCCCCACGCGCCGCGTGACCGGCAGCTCAACCGCGGGCAGGTTCGCCGTCCAGCCCCGTGCCCGCTGCGCCGCCGCGCCGACGACATGACGGCGGCTCTGGCGCGCCATCTGGCGCTCGCGCACCCGGCTTTTGCGTTTGTGTCGCGGCTCGTAGATATCCATAGGAACCAAAACCCTTGATCCCCAACCTCAATCGTGATGAACGATCAGCTTGTATTCTATCCTACCACAAGCGGCGGCGGCTGTGCCTCTGAGGGCGGGGCCCTGTCCTTCGTCGGAATCCGCCCTTTCGCTATCGCTGTTTGTGCCAGGCTGCGCTATAGTTATTCAGGGGCGCAGGCCGTCTCCAGCCCGCCTCAGCGATGATCTTTGCAGGAGCGAGCACGGTTGTCATCTCCGCCTTCTCACCCCGGCTTGACCGCCGCCCAGGTGGCCGAACGCATCCGGCGCGGCGAAAGCAACGATTTCCGCGCGCGGGTGGGGCGCACCTACTGGCATATCGTCCGGGACAACGTCTTCAACCTGTTCAATATCGTCTTGTGGACGCTGTTGTTCATCGTCATCCTGTTTGAGGACTACGCCACCGCCCTGTTCGCCGGCTTCAGCGTCTTCACCAACACGATTCTGGGCATGATCCAGGAGATTCACGCCAAGCACAAGCTCGACCGGCTGGCAGCGCTGGCGATCAGCGATGTGCGCGTGTGGCGCGATGGCCAGCTCGTCAGCATCCCGCTGCGCCAGATCGTCAAGGACGATGTGCTGCCGCTGGAGCCGGGCGACCGGCTGGTGGTGGACGGCAAACTGCTGGTCAGCGACTCGCTGGAGGTGGACGAGTCGCAGCTCACCGGCGAGTCGGACGCAGTGTTCAAAGCGGCCGGCGACGATGTCTACTCCGGCTCGTTCATCACTGCCGGCACAGGCTTGATGGTCGCCACCCGCGTCGGCAAAGACAGCACGATCAACCGCCTGTCCTCGGTCGCCAAACGCTACCGCAACGTCCGCACGCCCACCCAGCGCCGCATCTCCGCCCTGGTCGAGCTGATGGTGGTGCTGATGATGATCATCGTGCCGATGATCTTCCTATCCGGCTACCGGGGAGGCCTGAGCCTGCTAGAGATCGTGCGCAATGAGGTGGTGTTCGTCAGCAGCGTGGTGCCGCAGGGGTTGGTGCTGACCGCCACCCTATCGCTGACGCTGGGGGCCATCAGCATCAGCCGCTTTCAAACCCTGGTACAGCGCGTCAATGCCGTCGAGTCGATGGCCAACGTCACGGTGTTGTGTTTCGACAAGACCGGCACGCTGACGCGCAACCAGTTGGCCGTCCAGCAGATCATCCCGCTGAACGGGAGTTCGCCGGAAGATGTGACGCTCCGCCTGCGCGCCTATCTCGCCAACCTGGGCTACCGGAACCGCACCGCCGCCGCCGTCGCCCACTACGTCGAAGCGCATGCGCCATCCGCCAACGGCGCCGGCCCCGGCGCCAAGGTGCGCGAAATCCCGTTCAACTCCAGCCGCAAATGGGGCGCGGTGGTCTTCCAGGGCGAGACGCTGGCGCTCGGCGCGCCTGAACGGGTGCTGGATGAGCAGGCCACGCCGGAGCTGGTCGAACGCGCCCGCCAGTTCGCCGCCGAAGGGCTGCGGGTGCTGGCCTTCGCCCGCCTGGCCGGCGCGCCCGCCGACGGCGATCTGGGCCCGCGCGAGCCGCTGGCGCTGGTTGTCCTCAGCGACCAGGTGCGGCCGGACATCCGGGATACGCTGGACGCTTTCCGCCGCCTGAACGTCGAGCTCAAGGTGGTCTCCGGCGACAACCTGGATACGGTGAAGGCCATCGCCCACCAGGCTGGGCTGGCGGCGCAGCGGGCGTACACCGGCGATGAGCTGGAGCGCATGTCGGACGCCGAACTGCAAACCGCTGTGGTTGAGGCTAACTTGTTCGCGCGCGTCGAGCCGGATACCAAACGGCGCATCATCGCCGCGCTCAAGCGGCAGGGCGCGTATGTGGCCATGGTCGGCGACGGCGTGAACGATGTGCCGGCGCTCAAAGAGGCGCATATGGCCGTCGCCATGAACGACGGCGCCCAGATCACTAAAGACGTGGCCGACATCGTGCTGCTCAACAACGCCATGTCCACCCTGCCGCGGGCGTTTGAGGCCGGGACGCGCATCACCCAGATCATCTTCGGCACGACCAAGCTGTTCCTGACGAAGAATTTCTACAGCATCTTGATGATCTTTTTCGTCGGTTTCATGACGCTGCCGTTCCCGATCAGCCCGGTGCAAATTAGCTGGATCACCTTCGGCACGGTCAACATCCCGGCCACGCTGATCGCCTTCCAGATCATCCGGCCCACTTTCATGAAAACTTTCCGCCGCGACGTGCTGGATTACGTCCTGACGGCGGGCACGCTGGGCGCGATCAACCTGGCCATGCTGTACGCAGCGGTGTTCCTCGACGAGGGGGAAAATGTGGCGGCAGCGCGCAGCGCCATCACGCTGTACATTGGGCTGTATGGCACGCTCATCTTCTGGCATCTGCAGGGCATCAGCTTGTACCGCCCGCGCAGCCTGCTGGAGCATTGGGGCATCACGCTGCTGGGGCTGGCGCTGGCGGCCTTCACCATGATCGTGCCCTTCCTGCTGCCGGAGTTCTTCGTATTCGTGCCGCCCACGCCGCTCATCTGGTTATTGATCGTGTCCATCTTCCTGCTGACGACCGTGCTGCTGGAAGTCCTGCTGCGCTACCCCAACATTTTGCAGGAACTATGGCTGTTCCTCAAACCTTGAGCCGAGCGCGGATCGAAATTTTGTGCTAATCTACAGGTCGCCAGCAGGTGTGGTCTCAGCGCCAGCCGATAGTCTATAATAATCGGGTGGTGGCTGAGGAGCGGCTATGGCGGCATTGACGCGGATAGGCGTGCTGGCGCACCCGCAGCGCCCACAGACGGCGCCGGTCGCGCTGGAGATCGCGGATTTCCTGCGCGCCCACGCGCTGGTGACCTGGGTCTACACCCACTGGGATGACCGGGCGATCTACAAAGATACGCAGGGTTCGGAGATGGTCATCGCCATCGGCGGCGACGGCGCCATGCTGCGGGCGGCCCGCGTCTGCGCGCCGTTTGGCGTGCCGGTGCTGGGGGTCAACATGGGGCAGCTCGGTTTCTTGACGGAGATCAGCAGCGTTGACGCCTGGCAGTCTCACCTGGAAGCCGTCCTAGCCGGGAACTACTGGATCGAAGAACGGATGATGATTCACGCTTCGATGTTTCGCGGCGATACGCTGCTGGCCAGCGGCGACGCGCTCAACGACATCGTCATCGGGCGCGGCGTCGAAGCGCGCACCGTCCGGCTAGAGACGTACATTGACAAGGACTGGACGACCACCTACAACGCCGACGCGCTGATCATCGCCACCGCTACCGGCTCGACGGCCTACGCGCTGGCGTGCGGCGGGCCGATCCTGCCGCCGGAGCTGCGCAACATCCTGATCGTGCCGGTCGCGCCGCATCTGAGCATGGACCGGCCGATCGTGCTGTCGGAGGGGGCGACGGTGGAGGTGATCGCGTCTGAAGACAACAGCACCGAGATGGTGATGACGCTGGACGGCGCGCGCGTCAGCGGCGTGCGCCCAGGCGACCGGGTGCGCGTCCATGCCAGCCAGCACATCAGCCGCTTCGTCCGCCTGCGCGAGCGCAACTACTTCTACCGGTCGCTGCTCGACCGGCTGGAGCCGCGCATCCCAGTGCGGCCGATGCCTGAGCGCCGGCAGATTTGAACCCGACCGCAGGCCGCCGCGCCTTTTGACCGTGACGACGGTGAACCGATGACGACCGATGCCCCACTGAACGAAGAGCTGACGTTCTGCGCAGTTCACCCGGACCGCGAGACCAGCCTGCGCTGCAACCGCTGCGGCCGGCTGATGTGCGCCCAATGCGCCGTGCTGACGCCGGTCGGCTATCGCTGCCGCGAATGTGTGCGCCAGCAGGAAGACAAGTTTTTCACGGCCAACCAGCTCGACTACCTGATCATCGCCGCCGTCTGCGCCGGGCTGGGCGCCGTGGGCGCGGCGATCGTCAGCGCCCTCAACCTGTTTTTGATCCTGGTGCTGGTGGCGGCGCTGCCGTTCGGCGGGGCGGTGGGCGAGCTGGCGCTGCAGGCGGTCAGCCGGCGGCGCGGGCGCTATTCCGGCCAGGTCGCGGCGGCGGCCGTGGCGCTGGGCGGGCTGGCCGGCGCGGTGGCGCAGGTCTCTGTCGCCTTCAGCCAGATCGCCGAGCGGGCTGGCCGGCCAGCGGCGCTGCCGCTGGAGGCGGCGCTGGGCGCGGCGCTGAGCGACCTCGGCCTGCTGCTGTTCGTCGCGCTGGCGGCGGCGGCCGTCTACAGCCGTTTCCGGATGCGCATCTAGAGGCGACCCATGCTGGAAGAGCTGCGAATTCAGAATTTCGCCATCATTGACCGGTTGGAATTGAACTTTGCGCCCGGTTTCAACGTCATCACCGGCGAGACCGGCGCCGGCAAGTCCATCATCATTGACGCGGTCGAACTGCTGTTGGGCGGCAAAGCCGACGCCAGCGTCGTCCGGGCGGGCGCGGATCGTGCCGTGGTCGAGGGCGTGTTCGCGCTCAGCCCCACCGTACAGGCGCTGGCGCTGCCCATCCTGCAGCGCGAAGAGCTGCTGGAGGGCGACTCGGCGGCCTATCTCACACTGTCGCGCGAAGTCCGCAGCAACGGGCGCTCGACGGCGCGGGTGAACGGCATCACCACCAGCCAGGAGGTGCTGCGCGAGATCGGCGAGCTGCTGGTCGATGTCCACGGCCAGAGCGAACACCTGTCGCTGCTCAACCCGCGCACCCATATTGATCTGCTGGACCGCTATGCCGATCTGATGGCGATGCGCACGGCGCTGGCGGCGGTGGTTGAGCGCGTGAATGCCGTCCGGCGCGAGATCAAGCGGCTGCTGGCCGACGAGGCTGCGCTCCAGCGCCGTGCCGAGCAGCTCCGCTATGAGGTTGACGAGATTGACGCCGCCGCGCTTCAGCCCGGCGAGGAGGAGGAACTGCGCGCCGAGCGCACGCGCATGGCCAACAGCGAACAGCTCGCCACGCTCACCCAGGAGGCGCTGCTGCTGCTGCACGGCGATGACAGCGCCGGCGACCGGCTGGCGGCGGTGGACCAGTTGATGCAGGCGGCGGTGCTGCTGCAGAAACTGACGGCCATTGACCCGCGCCTGAAGGCCGATTATGAGCTGGCCGACAGCCTGAGCGCCCAGGCGGAAGAGCTGGCGCGGTCGCTGCGGCGCTACGCCGATGCGGTCGAGTTCACCCCGGAGCGGCTGGACGAAGTCGAGGAACGGCTGGAGCTCATCAATCGGCTGCGCCGGCGTTATGGCGGCACGGTCGAGGCCGTTCTCGCCTACGCCGAACGCGCCCGCGCCGAGCTGGACAGCATCGAACACAGCGAGGAGCGCCTGGCCGCGCTGCGCGCCGAAGAGGAGAAACTGCTGCGGCACATCGGCGAACTGGGCGAAAAAATCAGCCGGGTGCGGACGCTGTTCGGCCAGAAGCTGGGCGAGCGCATCGTGGCGGAGCTGGCCGATCTGCGGATGGAGCGCGCGCGCTTCGAGGCGGCCATCACCCAGACGCCCGATCCGGAAGGCTGCTACGTGGGCGACCGCCGGCTGGCCTTCGACGCGACCGGCATTGACCGGGTGGAATTCATGATGAGCGCTAACCCCGGCGAGCCGCTGCGCCCGCTGGCGCAGGTGGCGTCGGGCGGCGAGACGGCGCGCATCATGCTGGCGCTCAAGCGCGTGCTGGCCCAGGCCGACCAAACGCCGACGCTGATCTTCGACGAGATCGACCAGGGCATCGGCGGGCGTGTGGGCAGCGTCGTGGGCGAAAAGCTGTGGATGCTCTCGATGCATCATCAGGTGATGGTCGTCACCCATCTGGCGCAGTTGGCCGGCTACGGCGACCGGCATTATCATGTCCGCAAGCGGATCGAAGGCGACCGCACCGCCACTCAGGTCATCCCGCTGGAGGACGAGCAGCAGCGCATCGGCGAGCTGGCCGAGATGCTGGGCGCGCAGGGCGAAAGCGGCCGCCTGAGCGCCCTGGGCATTCTGGCGCAAGCCCAGGATTACAAGCGCCAGATCCTGCGCCACGAACGGGACTGAACCGAGCGTCAGGTTCTTTCACCTCCACGATTAGGGATGGAGACCATGGTCAATTTCGACGAGATCATCGAGCGGCGCGGCACGCGCAGCGCCAAATGGAGCTGGTACGCGCCCGATGTGCTGCCGCTGTGGGTGGCCGATATGGATTTTCGCTCGCCGCCGGCGGTCATAGAGGCGCTGCATCGCCGCGTGGACCACGGCATCTTCGGCTACGAGTTCAACCCGGCCGACGTCAAAACGGTCATCATCGATCACCTGGCGGCGCGCTACGGCTGGTCGGTGAAGCCAGAGGAGATCGTCTTCCTGCCGACGGTCGTCAGCGGCCTGAACGCCGTCTGCCGGGCGGTGGGCGCGCCGGGCGACGGCGTGCTGGTGCAGACGCCGGTCTATCCCCCTTTTCTGACTGCGCCCGGCCACTTCGGCCAGACGGTCGAGGCGGCCGAGCTGACGGCGGTGCGCGACGGCGCCGGGCTGCGCTATGAGGTGGATTACGACGTCTTCGAGGCCGCTATCACGCCGCGCACGCGCCTGTTCATCCTGTGCAACCCCCATAATCCGGTCGGGCGGGTGTTCACGCGCGCCGAGCTGGAACGCATGGCCGACATCTGCCTGAAACATGATCTGGTGATCTGCGCCGACGAGATCCACTGCGATCTGCTGTTCGATAGCCACCAGCACTTCCCGCTGGCGACGCTGGCGCCGGAGATCGCCGACCGCTGCATCACGCTGATGGCCCCCAGCAAGACCTACAATGTCCCCGGCCTGGGGTGCAGTTTTGCCATCGTCTCCAACCCGGACTGGCGCAAGCGGCTGGAGGCCGCCGCCGAGGGTATCGCTGGCCACCCGACGGTGATGGGGTTTGAAGCCGCTGCCGCCGCCTACCGCGAAGGCGGCCCGTGGCTCCAGGCGGTGCTGGCGTATCTGCAAGCCAACCGCGACCATGTAGTCGATTATGTAGCGGCGCATTTGCCTGGCGTGGCAGTGACGCGGCCAGAGGGGACTTACCTGAGCTGGCTGGACTGGCGCGAGACCGGCTTAGCCGACCCGTACCAGTTCCTGCTCGACGAGGCGCGGGTGGCGCTCAACGACGGGCGCACCTTCGGCCAGGGCGGCGCGGGCTTCACCCGGCTGAACTTCGGCTGCCCACGCGCGCTGCTGGATGAGGCGCTGGAGCGGATGCGCGCCGCCTTCGCCCGCCGCGGCTGAAGGCTCAGTCCGTTTTCGGTTCGACCAGGATGCAGGCCGCCACCTGGTGGCCCACAACCTGGCGCACGCCGTCCACCAGCGCCGTCACCGGCCCGTCAAACGGGTCGCGGGCGAGGATGGTGACCGTCGCCCCCAGGGCGAAGCCGCGTTCCAGGATGTGATCGAGCATCTCCGGCGACTCGGCCTGGATGCGTGAGACCGAGGCGTCAGCCGCCAGCGGCCACTCGCTCAGCGGGTACAGGTCGCGGTGGGCGATGCTGCCGTCGCGGTCGGGGATCGGGTCGCCGTGGGGGTCGGTCTGCGGATGTCCCAGCTTAGCGGCCACCGCTTCGATGAACCGGTCGGATACGGCATGTTCGAGGTTCTCAGCTTCGGCGTGGACTTCCTGCAAAGCGTAGCCGAGTTCGGTGACCAGGTACAGCTCGATCAGCCGGTGGCGGCGGATGATCTTCAGCGCCAGGGCCTCGCCGGCTTCTGTCAGCACCACGCCCTTGTAACGTTCGTAATCCACCAACCCGGCCGCCACCAGCCGCTGCGCCATATCCGTCACCGAGGGCGCCGCCACATTCAGCAGGTCTGCCAGTGAATTGGTCGAGACCCGCTCCTGCTGCTGCTGGAGCTTGTAGACCGCCTTCAGGAAGTTCTGGACGGACTCGGATTGAGTTAAGTCGAGCTTTTCCGGCATAACTTTGCGCGATGCCTCTTGCACAGTCGACGAACATCTATCCATCGGGACGGCCACAGCCCACGCCGACAGTGGTTTCACCCATGTTACACTAGATTCAACTTGAAAACGAGAGAGCTGATCAGAGCGGCCTTCCACTCTGGCCGCCCATGAGCCATAATCGTCAGTCAGCGCCCGCCGCGTGCACGATCGTTCTCGACCGATCGCGTTTGCCGAACCGAAAGCGATTGACCGCCATGCCTGAATCTGTGTGGGACTACCCGCGCCCGCCGCGCGTCGAACCGACCAACCGCCGCATCCGAGTGGTGTTCAACGGCGTGACCATCGCCGACACGACCCGCGCCCAGCGCATGCTGGAGACCAGCCATCCGCCGGTATATTACCTGCCGCCGGAAGATGTGCGGCTGGAATACTTCACGCCCACGTCGCGCCGCACCTTCTGCGAATTCAAAGGCCAGGCCAGCTACTGGACGATCACCGTGAACGGCCGAACCGCCGCCGATGCCGCCTGGAGTTACCCCCATCCCGCGCCGGGCTACGAGTCGATCGCCGGCTGGATCGCCGTCTATCCGGGGCGTATGGACGCTTGCTACGTGGACGATGAGCAGGTCACGCCCCAGCCGGGCGACTTCTACGGCGGTTGGATCACCTCCGACATCATCGGGCCGTTCAAAGGCGGCCCCGGCACTCAGGGCTGGTAGGCCAGTAGCGCTTCGGCGGCAGACCGCTATACTGATTAATCAAGTGCGAATAGCTGTCGGCCGGCGCTCTGGCGCAGCGGCAGGGATAATAGACCATGTTTGATGAGTTGATCGGCAGACAGATCGGCGAATTCCGCATCGAGGCGCGCCTCGGCCAGGGCGCTATGGCGGTTGTTTATCGCGCCCATCAGCCGTCGGTCAACCGCCAGGTGGCCCTCAAAGTCATCCGCCTTGACCAGGGGCAGGGCGCGCAGGCCGAGTTCGCCCAGCGTTTCGCCCGCGAAGCCGAGATGATCGCCCGCCTGGAACACCTGCACATCCTGCCGATCTACGCTCACGGCATCCAAGACGAGCTGGCGTACCTGGCCATGCGGCTGCTGCGCGGCGGCTCGCTCAGCGACTGGATGCGCCGCGAACCGCTGTCACTTGAGCGGGCGGTCGATATCTTCACCCAGGTGGCTAGCGGGCTGGCCTATGCCCACAGCCAGGGCGTCATCCACCGTGACTTGAAACCCAGCAATATCATGCTGGATGACGCCGGCAACGCCTACCTGACCGACTTCGGCCTGGCCAAGTTCACGGAAGACTCGGCGGAGCTGAC
Source organism: uncultured Anaerolineae bacterium (assembly GCA_937922795.1). Classification (GTDB taxonomy): domain Bacteria; phylum Chloroflexota; class Anaerolineae; order Aggregatilineales; family Phototrophicaceae; genus CFX2. The sequence goes on along the minus strand of CALAJK010000048.1, from coordinate 11,415 downwards.
GCGCAGCGGCATCATCGTCGGCACGCCGGCCTACATGTCACCGGAACAACTGCGCGGCGAGCCGCTCGACTATCGCAGCGATATCTACAGCCTGGGCGTCATCCTGTACAGCCTGGTCGCGGGGCGGCTGCCCTTCGACACGGGCAGCAGCGACCTGATCTCGATCATCTACCAGCACTTGGAGAAACCGCCAATACCGCCCACTCAGATCAACCCGGCTGTCCCGCCGGCGGTCGAAGCCGTCATCTTGCGCGCGCTCCAGAAAGACCGCCGCGATCGGTTCGACAGCGCCGGGGCGATGGCGCGCGCCCTCAACGAGGCGCTGGGACGCCCGATCACCGACAGCCTGCCGCCGCCCCAGCCGCCGCGCCTGATCGAGGTAAGCGGCGCGTCGCGGATGGTCTACGGCCGCCCCGACTTCTACCTGCTCGCCGGGGCCGGCCTGCTGGTCGTGGCCGCCTTGATCGCCTTCCTCATCGTCCAGAATATCCTCGCCAACAACCAGTTGGCGGCCGCCGCCACCGCCCAAGTTGAGACGGCCGTCGCCGCCGCCTGGACGCCCACCCCGCTGCCCGCGCCGATCGTGCTGGCCGGCGTCTCCGCGCCGGCTGTCGACATCCAGCCGTCTCGTGACGAGACCGCCCTTGCCCGGCGGCGGCTGGGGGCGAATGGTTTCGTCGGCTACATCGCCTGCACGCTGGGCAGCGAATACCATGCTGGCCTGGCGCGCGAACTGCGCGACTTAGCCGCCCTGGACCACCTTGAGCTGCGCGTCTACGACAGCCAGGCCGACCCCTACGTCCAGATCACCCAGATCGAACGGGCGCGCACAGACGACGCGCGCGCGCTGATCATCTGCCCGCTCGACCCCTCGCTGCTGGAGGATACCCTGTCCTCTGCTGATGCGCTCAACCTGCCGCTGGTGTTCTTCGCCGGCGATATGCCCAGCTACGGCGGCGTCCTGGTCAGCGGCGACAACTACGAGCTGGGCTTGGAGCCAGGACGCCTGGCGGGGCAGATCATCCGCGACGAGATGGGCGGGCAGGCGGATGTCATCATCCTGGATTTCCCCGATCTGCCGGACATCGTGCGCCGGGCGGATGGGATCGAGGACGGCATCCGCGAGTTCGCGCCGCGGGCTAATATCATCGGGCGGTTCCTGGGGGGGACTCGCGATTACGGCAAAGCGACTGTCGTCAAGCTCCTCGCTGACGGCGTCAAGTTCAATGTCATCGTCAGCATCAACGACGCCGGTTCATTCGGCGCGGTTGACGCGCTGCGCGCGGCTGGCTTCAGCCCGGACTCGGTCATCATCACCAGCGTCGACGCCGAGGCGCTGGCGCTCCAATATATCCGCGATGGGTACTTCATGCGGGGTTCGCTGCAGTCGGCGCGCGGCGCGACCGCCCGTGCGCTGATGAACGCCATGATCAAGCTGCTGGCCGGCTCAGCCGTCCCTGAGCGCGTGATCACGCCGCCGGGCGAGATGATCACGCGGGCGAATCTGCCCTCGACTCGTAATACGCTCAATCGGTCTAAGTCTTATTAACTGCGCGGAAGCTCGCCCGTATCGCGCGGCGAGACGACAGCCATCGAGCCGGTCGTCCGCCGGCGATCGCTGGTCGGCGGACTCGGTCGAAACGCCAGCGCGTACACGACTGCCCCGGTCAACCCCATCATGGCGATGACTGCCAGCGCGCCCAGACCGGCCAGGCCGATGCGGATGAGCTGATCGCGCCCTTCCAGGCTGGCGAGGGGCGAGCGGGCTGCCGGCGTAGGCGTGGGGGCAAGCGCGCGCTGGCCGCCGAATTCGATCACCGTTGGCAGGCCGGTCGCGCTGATGGCGGCGGTCAGGTTGTCAGGCGTGGTCGGGGTGTAGTCAGCGCTGGTGATGCTGATGCTGTACTGCCCTTCGGCGAGCTGCTGAAAACAGATGACGCCCTGCGCTGCCGTCGGCGAGTCGTCCAGCACGGCGCTGGCGATGATGACGCCGTCGGCGTTCAGCAGGTTGACGCCCACGCCGCGCGCTAGCAGCGGCTCGCCGGCGTCCAGGCGGCCGTTCGCATTGCGATCTTCAAAGGCGCGCACGCAGAACTGCCCGCCCTGCGCCGCCGCCGGCGCGGTCACAGCGATGATGATCAACAGCAGCAGCCCCAGGCGCTGCACCATAGGCCTTCGTCCTTTGCTCAGCGCCGGCGCAGGACCAGCGCCATCCCCAACCCGCCCAGCAGCACCAGCCCAGCCAGGCCGAACACCAGCAGACCGCTGATATTCAGGATCTGGTCAGTCAGGCTGACGGTGTCCGTCTCCGGCCCGGCGTTCTCGCTGACCAGGCCGCCCGCGTCGACAGGCGGCGGCAGCGCCGGCCGCACGCCCTCCGCCGCGCCGAACGTCAGATTGACGGACGCGCCGGGATTGAGCCGCACGCGGAGCTGCGCCGGCGTGGTCAGGCCGTAGCCGGCTGGGGCGCTGGCGGCGGCCACATAGTCTCCAGCGGCCAGCTCGGCGAAGCAGAACGGCTCGGAGACGCCGTCGGTGTCGTAGCTGCCGGCTGCGCCCTGGTTGAGGGCGATCTTGCCCCCGCTCAGCAGCTCCTCGCCCACCTCTTGGATCCGGTTCTGATTGCGATCGTTGAACAGCAGCACGCACACCTGCCCGGTCGCCGCCGCCGGGTTGATGGCGCTGCTGGCCACCGCCGTCACCGGGGCCGGGGCGGGCGTATGGGTCGGCGGGGCGGTGGTGGGCGTCTCCACCACCGCTTCAAAGTTTGTGCCCTCACCGGCGGCGGACTCGGCGGGCGGCGGTTCAACCGGCGGCGGCTCCTGCTCGGCGGGCGGCTGGTCGCCACCGGCTCCTGCCGCCGGTTCGCGGCCGGCGGCAGCGGGCGCTGCCGGCTTGATGATCAGTTTCTGGCCGGGCACGATGATGCGCGGGTCGGCCAGGCTGTTCAGCTCCAGGATTTGCGTGCGCGTCACGCCGTAGGCGAAGGCGATGCTGTCCACCGTATCGCCGGCCTGCACGGTGTGGACGATGGAGCCGTCGTCCTGAGGCGCTTGAGGCACGACGAAGCCGACCACTGGCGGAGCGGTGGGGGCGAGCGTGGCCGCCGGCTGCCCCGGCGCAGCGCCGCCCGCGCCGCCGCCGGTCAGCGAGGCGTCGTCCCAATAGGTGCGGTTCAGATCGGCGAAGTTGGTCTGGGTCGAGTACAGGAACAGCGTGACCGTATCGCCGGTGGCGGTGGCGCTCACCGACATCTGCTGCCAGCCGCCCTGTTCGTGGGGCGCGATATAGCTCGACCAGACGATGTCAGGGTCGTTGGGATCCGTGCCGCCGTTGGGGTCAATGCCGATGCGGGTCTGCGCGCCGGATTCAATCGCCGAACCGCAGTTGTCGCCGATGAGATTGCCGTTGGCATCTTTGGGCAGATCGCAAGCCTTGACCTGCGCCCAGGCGGACGCCTGCACGTTCTGGCCGGGGGTGATGCCGCCCACCTGCTGGTAGATGGCCGCCGTACAGGTGAAGAAGCCGCAGTCCACGTTCAGCGCCCGCCGCCCCTCGCGCGGGGACGGCCCGGGGCCGGGGTGCGGGTTGATGGCGGTGCGTTCGGAACGGTTGTAGCGGTCGCCGGTGGGCGACGCCAGCCACACGTTCCAGCCGTTGGGCAGGTAGATCGGGAACTCGCCGCCCCGGCGGCCGGTATACGGGCCAAAGGCGTCCTCTTCCAGCCCACCGTTCTGCAGCAGGTTGGTCTGAGCCTGGGCGACTGCGCCGCCCGCCAGGACGATCAGGCAGCCTATCGCCGCCGCTCGAAGCCAGAACTTCAACATGAACCACTCCGCTCAATGGCGCAGCAGCCAGCAGCATGCGCCGGAAACAGGCCTTCTGGCGCAGGCATTATAGCATGGGGGGGGAGCGAGTCAACAGGACAGGCGTCCGCGCCGGGCGTCCGTTGGGCAGTCGTGGGTTGACGGCGGCGCGCCTCAAGCCGGCTGAGACGCGCGCTCGCGGAACGGCCGGTAGGCGGCGATCCAATCCTGGTCGTAGCGGCGGATGTAGGCTTCGGCCAGCTCCACCAGATCGCGGTTGCCGATGAACAGCGGCACGCGCTGGTGCAGCGAGTACGGCTGGATGTCCAGAATGCTGCCCAGCCCATCGGAGGCATAACCGCCCGCCTGCTCCACCAGGAAAGCCATCGCCTGCGCTTCGAACATCAGCCGCAGCTTGCCGTAAGGTTCGTTCGGCTTCTGCAGATCGCCGGGGTAGATGAAGATGCCGCCGCGCAGCAGGTTGCGGTGGATATCGGACACCAGCGAACCGATGTAGCGGTGGCCCAGCGGTTTGCGCGGCTCACCTTCCATGCCCTGCAAGTGCTGGATGAAGCGGTTCACGCCCGTCGTCCAGTATTTCTGGTTGCCCTGGTTGGCGCTGTAGTACAGCGCCTGCGGCGGGATGCGAATGTTCTCGTGGCTGAGCAGGAATTCGCCCACGCCCGGGTCGAGCGTGAAGCCGTGGACGCCGTGGCCGGTGCTGTAGACCATCATGGTGCTGGAGCCGTAGATCACGTAGCCAGCTGCGGCCAGCTTGCGGCCCGGCTGGAGCAGGTCGTCCAGCGTGCCGCGCTCGCCGGTCGTCACCTTGCGGTGGACGGCGAAGATCGTGCCGATCGAGACGTTGACGTCAATGTTCGAGGAGCCGTCCAGCGGGTCGTACAGCAGCACATATTTGCCGGTGTCGAAGTGCGGCGGGATCTCGATCAGCCCCTCGTGCTCCTCGGAGGCCATGGCGCATAGCCGGCCGGTGTGGTCGTTGATCTTGAAGATCATCTGGTCGGCGAACACGTCCAGCTTCTGCTGCTGTTCGCCGTACACGTTGTGGTCGTCGGCTGCTCCCAGGATGCCCGCCAAGCCGGCGCGGGTGGTCTCGCGGGCGATGATCTTGGCCGCCAGCGCCATGTCGTACATCAGATTGGTGAAAGCGCCGGTCGCCTCTGGAAACTGTTTTTGGGTCTCTAGAATATGCCGTTCGATCGTGATAATTTTGGCCATCGGCAGCGCTCCTTTCGTCTGCAATCAGGCGCATATTCGCCGGTTAGCCGGCTGCCGCCGGCGCCGGCGGCGACTGGCGGGTGACCCCCGGCACTTGCAGGGCGATGAAATACGGGACGCCGTCCTGGATGAGCTGCACGCGCGGCGGCGATGTGCGCACGATGTTCCACAGGATGCGCAGGTTCGGCCCACTGATCCAGCGCGGCTCACCAGCGGCGGCCAGCTCGGCCAGGTCCAGGCCGCTGGCCGTTCCGTCCCATGGGACCAGCGGCGCGTTCGAGTCGTAGCTCACGGCCTGCGCCGTCAGCCACGCGGCCTCCGGCTCGTACAGCACCGGCGTCTGGCTGATGCTGCGGCACTGGTTGAGGATGTCTTGATAGTAGTCGAAGTCCCAACCGGCGAAGGCGTCGGTGCGATGTTCGACGCCGTTGACGAACACCGTCAGCGTCTCCACGACCGGCTGCGCGCTGCCGGGCGGCTGCAGTTCCCCCCGCGACTGCGAGCTGTAAATCTGTTTGTTGATGGTCAGATAGGTGATGAAGTTCTGAATCTGCTCATCGGTCACCTTGTCCCACAGCACTTGGGTGTCATATGTGCCGAGTTCGTTCGTCCAGACCACGCGGTTGTCGCCGTACACCGTGCACGGCGGGATCTCGCTCAGCGCCGGCAGCAGATCGGCGTCGCTGCCCCCCACCACATCCGCTCGAAAGACGATCGTCTCCGGGCTGCGATCCCAGACGATCGGGCCGCTGAAGCCGCCGTCGGTCGAGGTCTGGCCGGCAGGCGCGCCGCCGCATGCCGCTAGCGCCAGGATCATCAGCAAACCCAATACAGATTGAAAACGCATAGCTTCCGCTCGCTGATTGTTCGCCGTCACCTGCTCTGATTGTAAACCATCCCGGCGGAAGGGGATAGCGAGGCCGCCAGAACGCCGCCAGGCAAACGCCTCAACATCCACAAGCAGACCACAAGCGGGTCAGCAGGTGGCGCAGAGGCGCGCGCGTCGGCGCGCCCTCGCCCGAACCGGCGCGCAGCCTGCTGGAGTCAATCGCCGGGGGCGGCGGCCGTCTGCGACGAGGACTGAACCTCGCGCCGCAGCCCCAGCGCCGCCGGCAGGCAGGCTAGGATGCACAGCGCCGCGCCCAGCAGCCCCAGCTCGGCCAGCACCTGCACCGTGATGCGGGCGTACACCTCCACGAACTGCAGCGGGTCGGCGTTGAGGCCGACTTCCGCCGCTGCCAGCAGCGTCACCCGCTGCAGCGACAGCGTCGTCAGCGACGACACCGCCACCGTCATCCCCACCAGCCGCAGGATGATGACCAGCGCCGAGGCCACGCCCCGGTGGTCTTCGTCGGCGGAGTTGATGACGGCGGCGCTGATGGGCGAAAACGTCAGCCCCAGCCCAACCCCCACCAGCATCATCTCCAGCGCGATGAGCGCGTCCGGCATATCGATGCGCCAGGTCTGCCAGATGAGCGCGAACCCCGACGCCGCCAGCCCCAAGCCCAGCAGCGTGACCTTCTGGTAGCCCAGCCGGTCGCTCAGCCAGCCGCCCGGCACGGCCGCCAGCGCCATCGGCACGGTCAGCGCCGACAGCAGCACGCCCGCCTGAAACGCGGCCTCCGCCAGCCGAGAGGCGTCTTGTACGCGCACATTGACCAGGATCGGCACGCTCACCAGCCCGATCATCAAACAGAAGCCGACGAACAGGTTGACCAGCGCCCCGGCGGACAGGTTGCGGCGGCGGAACATGCGCAGATCGATCAAAGGGTCGCGGACGCGGCGTTCGACCAGGATGAAGCCGACCAGACACAGCAGCGCCGCCAGCAGCACCGGGCCGGCGTAGGGCGGCAGCGGCGAGAGCTGTTCGAACCCGGCTGTGCCCGGCGAGACGTCAATGTTGGCCCCCAGGCCCACGATCAGCCCGACCAGCGCGCCGGCGATCAGCAGCGTCCCCAGCAGGTCAAACCGCCCCGGCGCGCGGTGCATAGGCACGCGCCGCAGCGCCCACAGCGTCAGCGCCAGCGCCGCCAGGCTGACCGGCACGTTGATCCAGAACAGCGTGCGCCAGTCGGGGGCGGGCCAGTTCAACCCCAGGTTGTCCAGCAGGGCGACGAAGCCGGCGCGCTGGGCGGCGAACCAGTTGACCAGCACGCCGCCGTACAGGTGGCCTAGCACCCACCCCAGCGTATCCACCGCCCCGACCACGCCCAGCGGCTGAGCGCGCCGGTGCGCCGGGAACAGATCGCCCACCAGCGCCAGGCTGACGGGCACGAGCGCCCCCGCGCCCAGCGCCTGCACCACCCGCCCGAAGATGATCGCGAGCAGCGTCACCGACTCGCGGTCGGGGCGCTGCCCCAGCCGGCGCAGCAGGCCGTAGAGCGTGTCCGTTGGCCACTGGTGCGCCGTCGCCACCAGCACCGAGCCGACGATGAACACCGTCAGGCAGGCCATGTATACCCAGCGCCGCCCCAGCAGGTCGCTGATCCGGCCCATGAACGTCATGCTGATGGCGTACGCCAGCAGGTAGCCGCTGACGACCCAGGCGGCGTCGTCCAGCGCGGTTTGCAGCGGCAGCTGCAGGCTGATGATGATCTCCGGCAGAAAAGCGGAGACAATGGTCAGGTCGAGCGAGCCGATGAACACCGGCACACAGATCAAGGCCAGCACCAACCACGGGTTGATGCCGGTTGCGGGCGTAAGTTTGGGGGCGGTCATGATTCTGGCGTCGTTTCCGGATTATCAATCGAAGCGGGTCGGTCAAAGTCGAAGATCTCGATCACCCAAGTGGTCGGTTCCGGCTCGTCGGCGGTGACGGTGTCCGGCTGGACGATAGTGAACTGCACCGGCAGCAGCGTCTCGCGGTGGATGTAGACGTCGGCGGTCACCGGCCCCAGCACCTCGATCAGCCCGGCCATGAAGGCCGACACGTCTTCCCCATCGGCGGCGGCTTTCAGATGCCAAACGGGCGTGCCGTCCACCAGTTGATCGCGCCCGACCAACTGGAGCTCAGTCAGCGACTGGATGGCGGCCTGGAAGCCGGTCTGTTCGGCGATGAGCGCCGCCGGCGTGAAGCCGGGCGCGAACGCGATCGAAACCCAGATGTTGTTCGTCCAGATGCCGCGCAGCCACTGCTTTTCGCCCAAGAACAGGAAATCCAAGTCGATCGGCAGGCCGGCCGCCAGCACGCGCACTTTGGCCTGCATGGCGTCGGGGGCGACGTACTGCACCTCAGCCCGCCGGAAAACGGCGTCGCCCAGGTCGGTGGTGATGAAGTATGCTGCGCCCGTCCGCTCGACCGTCATGCGGAAGGTCTCGGCGGCGCGGATGCGATCTGCCGCCTGAGTCAGCAGGTCAGCAGGGGTAGGGACGGGTTCATCAGCGGTTTGAGCGGCGCAGCCCGCCGCCAGCATCAGGCCTATCAGCAAAGTCGCCAGACGGCGCACAGCGTTCTTCCTCCATGAAGCTAACCGGCCAGTCCAAGTATATACCCGAAGTCCTGTACGTAAACTAGATGAAACGGTTGCGGCTCACCAATCGCGTTCTGGCGCGGGCTGCGCCGGGGTGTAAACGCGGTAATCGGCATTGTGGACGTAAGCCAGTATCCGCGGAAAGTTCTCTTCTGGGGCGTAGAGCGAATCGACGGCCAGGGCATTCTCATTCCACGGCTGATAGTAGCTGCGCATCCGCAGCACATCCTCCCAGCCGACCGGCTTCCACCCTGGCACATACTGGACGCGGTGCGTCATGCGCTCGCGCCAAACGGTGTCATCGGAGCAGTAGCAGTAGATGGCGCAGAACTTGGCGCGGTTGCGGGCGGCGATCTCGCTGGCCACAGTGCGAAAATGGTCGAGCGGGAAAGTGGCGTCCAGGATGACGCTGATACCCAGCGCGAGCTGTTCGTCGGCCTGGTCGAGGATGATGTAATAGCCGTCGCCCGACGACGAGTCGGCCAGGTGATGGTCGCGCAGGACGCGCTGCACCCGGTCTTTGGCGAACAGTGGGATTTTCAACTGGCGGGCGGTCATACGCGCCAGAGTGGTCTTGCCGCTGCCGGGCATGCCGGCGAAGATGATGAGGGTGGGATCCACCGGCGATCACCTGCTCATTTGATGCGCGACCAGGTGCGGGTGGCTGGGCCCGTGAACCGGAAGACGCCGACCGGCGTATCGATGTAGAACGCTCCGGTTCCCTCTTCGAACTGGATGGTGCGGTTGTCGGTGTTGATGGGCGCGGTGGCCCAGCCGATGGCGATGTTCCAGGCCGCGCCAGCCGGCGACGAGGTGTTGTAGTAGGCCCAGTTGAACATGTTCGCGGGAGCCAACAGGCCAGCCGGCGGGGTGCTGGGGATGATGGTCGTGCCGTCCCACTGGCTGACAAAACCTACATAGCGGCTGTCTTGGGTTTGCAGGCCGTAGATCGTGTTCAGGCCGTTGGCGTTGACGTAGATCATGAAACCGCGCTCGAACGGCTGGAACGCACCCGGCCCGATCGCCCCTAGGGCGGTGGGACAGGCGGCGTCAGCCGGGGCGAACTCGTTGCCGAAGAACCACGGGATGGTGCACGCCACCGTGATCGGGATGGAGGTGGTCGCCTGCTCAGCGCCGCGGATGACCGTCAGCCGGTAGATGACCAACCGGCCGAAGCCGCCCGGCACGACCACCGGCAGTTGGCCGGTGGGCACGACGGAGAAAGTCTGCACCACGCCGCCCTGCTGGTTGAGCTGGTCAATCCGCGCCGCATCCGCGTCCGCCTGCCAGATCAGGGTGATGGTCGTGTTGGGGGGCACGTTCGTCTGGCTGGCGGCGAAGGAGATGATGCGCGGGGCGAGCGGCGTCGGGGTGGCGGTGGGCGTCTCGGTGGCGGTCGGCGTCGGCGTCAGCGTGAAGGTAGGCGTGATGGTGAACGTCGGCGTGCGCGACGGCGTGACGGTGGCAGTGGCGGTCGGCGTCAGCGTGGCCGTCGGGGTATCGGTGGCGGTGGCAGTCGGCGTCGCCGTCGGCGTGGGCGTCGCCGTCGGGGTGTCGCTGGGCGTGACGCTGGGCAGCACCGCCAGCGTAGGCAGTTCGACCACCTCCTGCGGCTGCGGCTGGCAGGCTGTCTGGGCGATCAAGGCTATAATCAAAGCTGTGCCGATCAGCAGTTTACGCGCCATGTGCAGCTCCTGGCCGGAGTATTTTCCGTTGAGATCACGCGCAATCGCTCGCCAGATTGTCACAATCATACTCCTATCGAGCGCCGCTTGCCAACCGACTTCAGTACCGCCGCCCACGACCGCCGCGCCCTCGCCGCGTCCCGCGCAGGTCGTCCGCCCGACGCAGACCGCCCGGCCGGTGGTCACGCCCCTGCCCACCCTGCCCCCGCCGACGCCCACCCCCTGGCCGACGCTGCCGCCCCCGCCGCTCATGACTGCTGCGCCGCGCCTCAACCCCGGCGCGGCGGCGGAAGCCAGCTTGTCCATACCCTCGCCGCCGCCGACTTCCCCGCCCACCCGTTCGCCGACGGGCAGCGCCTTCGTGGTCGGTCGCTCTGGCGAGGGGCGCGACATCCTGGCGTGGCGCTTTGGGACGGGCGAGCGCGTCCTGCTGCTGGTGGGCGGCCTGCACGCCGGCTACGAGGCCAACACCGTGACGCTGGTGAACGAGCTGATCGCCCATTTCGAGGCGGCGCCGGGCGACGTGCTGCCAGGCATCACGCTGGTGCTCATCCCAGCCGCCAACCCCGATGGGTTGGCGCGCGGACGGCAGGCGGCCGGACGCTTCAACGCCAGCGGCGTTGACCTCAACCGCAACTGGAGCTGCGGCTGGTCGGCTGAGGCCTACTGGCGCACCGAGCGCGTCGACCCCGGCCCGCGCCCGCTGTCCGAGCCGGAAACCCAGGCGCTGGCCGCGCTGGCGCAGGTGCTCAAGCCGGCCGCCGCCGTGTTCTATCACAGCGCCGCCCGGGGCGTGTTCGCCGGCGACTGCGGCGGCGCGGATTCGGCCGGGCTGGCGGCGGCGCTGGGCGAGGCGGCGGGCTACCCCTACGGCCGGCCGTTCACCGCCTACCGCGTGACCGGCACGGCGCCCAATTGGTTCGACGGCCAGGGCATTCCCGCCGTAGATGTGGAGCTGACCGGCACGCGCGACAGCGAGTTCGTCCGCAACCTGCGCGGCGTGATGGCCGTCCAGCGCTGGCTGGTCGCAAGGTAGCGCTTGGTGACGAGCGCGCCCCCTTCGCCGCCCCGGTGGGATAGGCGCTGAAAATCGGCTACAATACGCCTAGATGACGTTCAGGTGGCGCAGCCGATGGCCGATCGCTTCATCCTCTCCCATTTACGGCGTCTGCCGATGTTCGCCCGGCTGACGCCCGAACAGTACGAGCTGGTGGC
>CALAJK010000047.1 GCA_937922795.1 uncultured Anaerolineae bacterium | reverse complement strand
TTGGTGGCTAGAGCGGTGGGGGTACACCCGGCACCATGCCGAACCCGGCAGTTAAGCCCACCAGCGCGGATGGTACTGCCCTGGCAACGGGGTGGGAGAGTACGCCGCTGCCAACTCACCTGTTCGTCTCTTTTCGATTCTTCCGCCCTGTACGCTGACCTTTTCGCGCGGCCTGGAAGCTACCCTGGCGCCGCCGGCGCGGGCTGAGGCTGTCGCTGGCGCAGCAGACGCAGGTTGACGACGCCGATGCCGCCCAGGATTAGCGCCGCCCCAAACAACATGCGGGCATCGATCACCTCATTCAAGAATACAGCGCCCAGCGTCACCGCCACGACCGGCACGACATACGTCACCATTGAGGAGCGCGCTGCGCCTAGCTGGGGCATCATCCGGTAGAACATCAGGTAGGCGATCAGCGTGTTAAACACCCCCAGCGCCAACCCGGACAGCAGCGTGTCGCTGCTGAGGCTGGTGTAGGCGACTGGCGCGCGCTCGCCGATCAGCGGCGCGGCCAGCATCATGACGGCCGCGCCGATGGTGGCGGCGACCATCGTCAGCGTGGAGAGGACAACTGGATCGACTCGATGCTCGCGCAGCACCCGGCGGCTGAAAGGCGTGAAGAAGCCGTAGCACAGGGAAGCGCCAATGATGGCCAGCTCGCCGGATAAATCGCCGAGCTGAAAGCCCTGGCTTTGCAAGTCGCGGCTGGCCAGCACCAAGACGCCGGCGAAACTGAGCGCGATACCGACCACTTTGCGCGGGGTGATGCGTTCGTCATCGAACAGCACATGCGAGAAGATCAGGGCGAAAATGGGCGTGATCGCCTGAATGACGCTGGTCATCCCGCTCTCTACCGTTTGTTCGCCCCAGGCGAGCAGTGTGAACGGCAGCGCGGTGTTCCCCAAACCGACAGCGGCCAGGGCGAGCAGCGCGCGCGGGCTGGTCGGGTAGCGCCGCCGCGTCAGCAGCATCACTGCATTCATGCCGACCGCCGCGATGCCAACCCGCGTGAAGGTCAGCTGCGCCGGTGGGATTTCGGTCACGCCGACGCGCATCAACAGAAATGACGATCCCCAAATGACGCTCAACACCCAGAAGTAAATCCACGCCTGCCGCTTGTCCACGCATGACCTCTCACAAGGCAGGGCGGGTGTTCATCCCGCCCTGCCATCTTAATTCCGCTCACCCCGCGTAGCATACGCCCAGCGGAGACTGTCTGTCAATTGTCAGCGGCGCTAAATGGACTGCGTCTCAATCCCACTGGCGTTCGTCGAGGACGGTGCGGGCGGCGGGATCAATCGTCCCAGGCGGCACGATCACGACCTCGTCAATGCGCAGCCGGATGGCCTGCTCGGCCAGGTTCTTGATCATGTCCGGCAGCCCTTCGCCGCTCTCGCCGGGCTGGAGCTCTAACCGGACAGTCACGTGGTCGCGGTTCTCCGGCCGGGTGATGACCGCCTGGATGTGTTTGATCTGCGGGAAGAAGGCGCGGGCGCGCCCCAGCGAGTCCGGGTGCAGGAACATGCCGCGCACTTTGACCGCACCGCCGCTGCGCCCGTACAGCCCTAGCAGATGCTGGCCGCCGGTGGCCGGGTCGGGTTCGGGCGACAGCGCTCCTAGGTCGCCAGTGCCGAAGCGCACCAGCGGATAACCGGGGTTGAAGGTGGTGGCGACGATCTCGCCCGGATTGCCAGGTTCCAGCGGTTGGCCAGTGGCCGGGTCTACGATCTCCAGATACACGCTTTCGATCACGCTGAAGCCCATGCCGTCGCGGGTGTAGGCCACCAGGCCGAGATCGGCCGTCCCGTAGGCGGAGGTGGTCTTCATGCCGTACTCGCCCTCAAAGCGCATGCGCTGCGCCATGGTGTACGGCTCGGCGGTGAACAGCGCCTTCTGCAGCGTGAGCTTGTCTTTGGGGATGCCCAGTTCGGCGGCGCGATCCAGCAGGATGGCCAAAAAGCTGGGCGTGCCGACGTAGCCGGTCGCCTGGAGTTTGGTCATGATCTCGATCTGGTAGTCGGTGTTGCCCGGCCCGGTGGGGATGACCGTCGCGCCGCAGGCCCGCAGCGCCTCATCCAGCAGCAGCCCGGCCGGGACGAGGTGGTACATGAAGGTGTTCAGCACCCGGTCGCCGCGCCCAAAGCCGACGTAACGGAACGGCGCTAGGCCGGCCTCGGCCATCTCCGCGCTGGGGGGCTGCGGGTCGAAGATCGGCCCCGGCGAGACGTAGATGCGGGGCAGCGTATCTGGGTCTACCGCCAGGAAGCCGCCGAAGGGGGGATTTTCGGCATGAAGCCGCACCAGCTCATCCTTGCTGGTGACGGGGATTTTCGGCAGGTCAGCCGCCGAGCGGATGTCGTCGGGGCGGACGCCGGCGCGATCCAGCAGCCCCCGAATGGCCGGCGCGTGAGCATAGGCGTGGGCGATCTGTTCGTGAATACGCTGGTCGAGGGTAGTCAACCAAAGCCTCCTTCATCATCCCAGCCAGCGCTTGCGGCGTTTGTAGTGCTTGACGTCGCGGTAGCTCTTGCGCTCGCCGGAGGTGTTCAATCCCAGATAAAACTCTTTGATGTCTTCGTTTTCGCTCAGCTGCTCGGCCGGCCCATCTAGCACAATGCGCCCCTGCTCCATGATGTAGCCGTAGTGCGCGAGGGACAGCGCCGCCCGCGCGTTCTGCTCGACCAGCAGCACCGAGACGTTTTCTTTGATGTTGATTTCGTGGATGATCTCAAAGATTTCGGCCACCAGCAGCGGCGCGAGGCCGAGCGACGGCTCATCCAGCATGATGAGGCGCGGATGTCCCATCAGCGCCCGGCCGATGACCAACATCTGGCCTTCGCCGCCGGACAGATAACCGCTGGTGCGGCGGTGGAGCGCCCTCAGCCGGGGGAAGTAGTGATAGATGCGCTCCAGGTCGTCGCGGAAATGCCGTCCGCCTTCGTAGACCATCGCGCCCAGGTGCAGATTTTCCTCTACGGTCAAGTGTCGGAACAGCGGGCGGCCTTCGATCACCTGGATGATGCCCTGCCGTACGGTGTCTTCGGCGTTTTGGCGTTCGATGTGGTGGCCGTTCCAGACGATGCTGCCGCGAGTGACCTCGCCCATCTCGGCGCGCAGCAAGCCGCTGATCGCCTTGAGGGTGGTAGATTTGCCGGCGCCGTTCGGTCCCAGCAGCGTGACCACCTGGCCGGGTTTCACCTCAAATGACACGCCGCGCAGCACCAGGATCACGCTGTTGTAGATCACTTCGATATTGTTCACCGTCAGCATGGGTTCACCTGTGGCTGAGCCGTTGGGGCGACGCAACGCCGCCCCAACCGGCTGATGGAGGGTAGACGAGCGGCTTTATGGCACGTCGGCTCCGCCCGGACGCAGGTCGGGAGCGGGCGAGAAGGGCGTCAGCGGGATGAGCAGCGGGACGAACGCTTTGGTTCCGTCCGGCAGATCCACCGTCAGCGCATCATCGCCTGACGTGGCCGGACCGTTCTGAGCCTTATTCAGGAAGGCCATCTGGGCGATGCGGTTGTCCGGCAGGGCGCGGATCGCGCCGCCCTGATAGTCGAAGTTGAACAAGCCCAGCGGCGAGTATTTCATGCTCTCGATGGTCTGCTTGATGTCCGCGCCTGTCACCGCCTCCAGGCTGCCGACACGGTTGACCGTCTGCGTGTAAATCTCGATGTACATGTCCACTATCGACCAGCCGAGCAGGTAGGCGATATTGCGGCTGGACAGCGTGCGCTGGTTGGCTTCCGCCTGCTGGTTGATGAAGGCGATGCCCGGCTGCTGGCGCTCCGTCCACCAGTAGAACGGCAGCGAGCCGATCAAGCCGTTGACCGCCGGCAGGCCGTTATCGGGGTTGATGGCGGTGCGGCTGAGCAGGCCGACCGACGTGTCCAGCGCCCAGTTGACGCCCGCGAGCTGCACCTCGTTCTGCAGGCCTAGGTCTACTATCGTCTTGGCGATCAAGAACGGGCCGCTGGCCAGCGAATTGGTGTACAGGATATTCGCGCCGGCGTCCACCAGGTTCAGCACGTTGGTGCTGATGTCGGTGGCGGTGGGCAGGAAGTATTCGGGCGTGTCCAGGATGGTGACGCCCTTCGACGCGCAGTAGCTGATGGTCTCCGGCGTGTAAGCGGCTTCGCCGAACGCGCCCGGCCAGCTAATGTAGCCGATGGTGGGGTTCGGGAAGCGCTCCGGATTGTCGGCCACGAAATTGCAGAACGAGCCGAGCTGGTCGGCGTACAGCGGGTTGGTGGCGTAAATCCAGCCGGGCGACTGGGCGTCTTCGCCGTACAAGCCGGCGACCGACCCGGCGGAGATGATCACCGGGATCTCGTCCTCGGCCACCTGGGAACGCAGCAGTTCGGCGTCCGCCGAGGCGTACAGCACCATCAGGTCAGGCTTGGGGTTCAGCGACGAGAAGTTGTCATAGGCGGCCTGGGCTTCTTCGCGCTTGCCGCCGGTATCGCGGTATTCGGTGCCGACGTCCGACTTGAGGGTGGCGCCGCACACGCCGCCGTGCTCATTGAAGAACTTGATGGCGTCGCCCAGGCCGGCGATCAGCGGCTGGGTGATGAAAGCGTAGGAGCCGCTCAGATCGCCCAGATGGTAGATGGGGATGGTCTGCCCGGTCAAGTCAACCTGGCATTCGGTGTGCTGGATGAAGTCCGGCAGCCCGGCGTCCTGGGCGACGGCAGGCAGCGCCAGCATTGTCAATAGCGTGGCCAATACGACAAACAGTGCGATCTTTTTCATGCCTTTAAATCCTTTCATCCATAGAATGTAACTGATCGTGAACTTTGGCGGTTCAAGCACTGACTTGGCTGTTTCGGATCGGTCTAGTCTTCATACCCCCTCTCACTGCGCTTCTCTACCTTACTCTCCTGCCGTCTCGCTCACAGCGCCAGCCAGCGCCCAACCTAGTGCGAGTACGGCCGAATCTTCCAGGCGATTTTGAAGATTTCCCAGCGGTAGGCTAGCCCGCGCGGCGCTAAGATCAGGAAGATTACCAGGATCAACCCGAACAGCAGCGGGCTGAGCGACGACGTGATGTTGACGGGATCAATGAACGGGAGCAGCGTGGGCAGCACGCTGCCGAACAAGGGCAGCAGCCGGTTGGGGATGATGTCCTGGGTGAGCAGGATGACGAACGAGACGCCGAACAGCGGCCCCAGCGGGAAGCCAGCGCCGCCGATGACCAGCATCGCCAGGAACTCGATCGAGAGCCCCAATGAGAACTTGTCCAGCGACAGGCTGTTGTCGTGGAAGGCCAGCAGCGCCCCGGCGATGCCCGCGTAGAGCGCGCTGATGAAGAAGGCTTGCAGCTTGTAGCTGAACACGTTGATGCCGAGCTGTTCGGCGGCCAGGTCGTTGTCGCGGATCGAGATGAGCGCCCGGCCGAAGCGGGTGCGGATCATGTTGCGGGCGGCCAGCATCAGGAACACCGACAGCGGCACGACGATGTAGAACATGGCGTTCTCGCTGGCGAAGCTCAGCGGCCCCAGGGTGGGCGGCGGCACTTCCAGCGGGCGCGAGCCGTTCGTCCAGGGCGTCAGCGGGTAGCGCAGCAGCCAGGGGATGATGAACTGCGCCGCCAGCGTGGCCATAGCCAAGTAGAAACCTTTCACCCGCAGCGACGGCAGGCCGAACACCAGCCCGACCACGCCGGTGAACAGCGCCGCCGCCGGCAGCGCTGCCCAGAAGGAAAAGCCCAACTGCCGCGCCAAGACAGCGCCGGTGTAGCCGCCCACCGCCACGAAAGCGGCGTGACCGAGCGAGATCTGGCCGGTATAGCCCACCAGGATGTTCAGCCCCTGCACGGCGATCACGAAGATGGCGATGCGGATCATCAGCCCGATCCAAGTCTGCGGCAGCAGGTTGAGCCCCAGCGGCCCTTCGACCGTGAGCAGCGGCACGAGCAGCAGCAGCACGAACAGCCCGTTGGCGATGATCTTGTCCGTGCGGGTGCGGTTGAGCGAGATGTCCTGCGCGTAGCTGACGTCGAAAACGCCTGACGGTCGGATGTTGGCTGACATGGTCGCTGCTCACACTCTCTCGATGCGCTTCTGGCCGAACAAACCATCGGGGCGGATGACCAGCACGGCCATCAGCACCACATAGGGCGCCAGCTCGGTCCCGGCCTGCGTGCCGGGGAACAGCAGGTTAGCCCATTCCTGCACCAGCCCGATCACGATGCCGCCCACCAGCGCGCCGGTGATCGACTCCAGGCCGCCCAGCAGCACCGCCGGGAACGCCAGCAGCGCCAGCAGCGGCATGTTCAGCGACAGGCTGGTGGCGCCGCCCTGAAGCACGCCGGCGGCGGTCGCCAGCAGCGCCGCAATCGCCCAGGCCACCGCCAGGATGATGCGCACGCGCAGCCCAACTGACTGCGCTAGGCGCTGATCCTCGGCGGCAGCGCGCATGGCCAGGCCGACATTGGTGAACTGGAAGAACAGCACGAAGGCGACGAAAGCCACCAGCGCCAGCGCGAAGGCGAACAACAGTTCCGTGCGGATGAGGATGATGCCGCCCAGCGTGTCGCGGGCGTCGAAGCGGATCGGCATCGGCAGCCCCAGGTTCCCCACCCAACTGAAGACTTGCAGCGGGATCTCGACGCTGCCCCAGATCAGTTGGGTGATGCCGTTGAGCGCGCGCGAGATGGCCAGCGTCATCAGCACCATGGCGAACAGCGGCTGGCCGATGAGCGGACGGATGGTGAAGCGTTCGACGACCAGGCCCACCAGCACCGAGCCGGCGACCGCGCCGGCGATGGCGCGGATGAACTGCCACTCTGCCCCGCTGAGCGACAGCAAGACGGTCAGGACGACGATCGCCACCGCCCCCAGCGCCAGACTGCGCGGGCTGCGCAGCGCTCCCCAGCCAGCGGTCGTGATGACCATGATGACCGTCAGCGCCGCCAGCACGCCGGCCGCCAGCGGCGAGACGCTGCCGCTGGCGAAGAAGCTGTAGAAGAGCAGGCCGCCCAGCAGCATCATCCAGCCATGCGCGAAGTTGAACACGCCTGACGCCTTGTTGATCACCACGATGCCCAGCGCGATCAGGCTGTAGATGCCGCCCACCAGCAGGCCGGTGATGGTGCTGCCGATCAGCCGCGCCGGGCGCTGCTCTAGGATGAGCGGTCCCAGCCACAGCAGCACTAGGATGGCCAGGACGGCGTAGGCGGCGCGGGTCAAACTGCGGCGGTTAGTCTCCAAAAAGGTCGTCAAGTCCCAAAAATCCTCGTCCAGAAATCATAATTCTATAAAGTCTACAGCCCTGCCGCCGGCGCGTTCAGCCGGCGCTAGACGCTGCACACCCGCACCGCCGTCTCGACCACGCCGGTGCGGCCGTCACGGTACTTGACTTCGGCGCTCACCAGCACCTGCTCTAGGTTATTGTACATAGCGTCCAGCATTACGCCATACTTCTGTTCCAGAGCGCGGCGGCGCAGCTTGCGCGTGCGCGTCAGTTCGGCCTCATCGGCGTCGAAGGCTTTGTGCAAGATGACGAATTTCTTGACGCGAGCGGCGGGCGGCAGCGTCTCGTTCACCCGTTCGACTTCCTTCTTGATCAGGTCGTACACTTCCGGCTTCTGCGACAGATCGACGAACGTCGTGAAAGCGATGCGGTTCTTCTCCGCCCAACGCGCCACGCTGTCGAAGTTGATGTTGATGATGGCGGTCACGTAATGCATGTCAAAGCCGCCGACGGCCATCACGTCCTGGATGTAGGGGCTGAACTTCAACCGACCTTCGATGTACTGCGGGCTGAAGCTCTCGCCGTTGGCCAGCTCGATCATGTCGGATACGCGGTCCAGATAGATGAGATGGCCGTCTTGGTCGATGTAGCCGGCATCGCCGGTACGGAAGAAGCCCTCTTCGTCGAAGGACTCAGCCGTTTTGCGCTCGTCCTTGTAGTAGCCAGCGAAAACCGCTCGGCTCCGGATCCGGATCTCGTTGTTCTCGGCGATTTTCAGCTCGACGCCGGGCACGGGCACGCCGACGCTGGCCAGCTTGACTTCACCGGGATAGTGCATGGTCGCGCCCTGCACCTCGGTCGAGCCGTACAGGCTCTTGAGCTCAACGCCGATGGCGCGGAAGAAGCGCAGCACGTCGGGGCTGAGCGCGGCGCCGGAGGTGATGGCGTCGCGCATCCGCGTCATGCCGATCTTGTCGCGCAGCGGCCGCAGCACCGCCAGCTCGCCGATCGCTCGCAGCGCGCGCAGCGGCAGCGGGATCGGCCGGCCGGCATCTTCGCGGTCGATGATCTGGTAGGCGATGGGCATGAACAGCGCGAACAGGGCGCGGTTGATCCATGAACTGTCGTTCAGGCGCACCTGCATGGTGCGTGCCATGCCCTCCCAGATGCGGCTGGGGAACAGTAGCGCGCTGGGGGCGATCTCGCGGATGTCGTGCTGCACCGTCTCCGGACCTTCGGGGAAGTTCACTTGGAACCCATACAGCAGATGGGCGGTCAGCCCCAGACTCTGCTCGGTAATCCAGGCCAGCGGGCTGAACGAGACGTAGTTATCTTCTGGCCGGCGCGGTGCTACCTCTTCGATGTTCCAGTTGGCGTACAGCAGGTTGCGATGGCGGATCATCGCACCTTTGGGCAGGCTGGTCGTGCCGGAGGTATAGCTGAAGATGGCGATGTCTTCGCCGCTGCCCTGGGCTACCAACTGCTCAAATAGGCCGGGGTGCTGGCGGGCATAGTCGCGCCCCAGCGCTTCGACCTGCTCGAAGCTCAGCAGCCAGGGATCATTGTAGTTCCACAGCCCGCGCTCCTCCCAGTAGATGACTTTGCGCACTTGGGGGAGCTGGTCGCGCAGCTCCAGCGCTTTGTCGCACTGTTCCTGGTCGTGAGCCAGCAGGAACACTGAGTCGGAGTTGGTGACGATGTAGCCCAACTCCTGCGGGCTGGCGTCGGTGAAGATGGCTGTGCTGATGCCGCCGGCGCTGTGGACGGCGATCTCCGCCCAGTAGAATTCAGGATCGTTCTCGCCGATGATGGCCACTTTCTCGCCGCGCTGCAGCCCCAGGCTGACCAGCCCCAGGCAGAAGTCGTGGACATGCTGGTAGCACTGGCGCCAGGTGTATTCCTGCCAGATGCCCAGGCGTTTTTTGCGCATGGCGACCCGGTCGCCGAAGCGCGCCACACTCGCCAGAAACGCCTTGGGCAGGGTGTCCCGGTCGGGGGGCAGCGTTCCTACTTGCGTGCCTTTTGGCGAGGTATAGATGGTTGCCTTACGTTCGGTCGTTTGAGAGGTCGTCGTGGCCATATTCACTGCACCTGCCCTAGATAGGCTTTAATCACTCGTTCGTCGTTCTTGATCTCGTCGGGCGTGCCTTCAGCGATTTTGCAGCCAAAGTCCAGGGCCACAACCCGATCCGAAATGTCCATGACCAGACCCATATCGTGCTCGATGAGCATGATGGTCATGCCCTGCCGTTCGTGGATGTCCAGGATGAAGCGCGCCATGTCCTCTTTTTCTTCGACATTCATCCCGGCCATCGGCTCGTCCAGCAGCAACAGCGTCGGCTCCAGCGCCAGGGCGCGGCCCAGCTCCACCCGCTTGCGCAGGCCGTAGCTGAGGCTGCCGACGGTCGTCTTGCGGATGGCTTCCATCTCCAGGAAATCGATGATCTCCTCGACGACGCGGCGGTGTTCGATTTCTTCCCGCTGGGCCGGTCCCCAGAACAGCGCTCCCGTGAGCATATTCGACCGCATATGGATGTGCCGCGCCGCCATCAGGTTATCTAGCGTGGTCATGTTGGTGTAGAGGGCGATGTTCTGGAAGGTGCGCGAGATGCCCAACTGAGCGCGTTTATACGGGGGCAGGTGGGTGATGTCGCGCCCGTCAAAGATGATAGCTCCAGCATCGGGACGGTAAAAACCGGTGATGCTGTTGATGAGGCTGGTCTTGCCGGCTCCGTTCGGCCCGATCACGGCCAGGATTTCGCCGCGGCGCACCGAAAAGCTGACGGCTTGCAGCGCCCGGATACCTCCAAAACTGAGCGATATATCATGAATCTGAAGTTTGACAGACGCCTGCTCCATTATTTTTCCCGAATAATTATCTTTACAGTTGAATTATTACAAACTACTTGCATTGTAAACGAAACTGAGAATGCGGTCAAAAAAACTTATCTGCCGCTTATCCAGATGATCACAGCGAAAGCCGATCGCAACCAGACGAAACGAAAAGAAAGGAAATGCAGCAACCTCAATGCGCCTCCAACCAGGCGAGTATATCGTCCAGCACAGCCGCCCGTTCTGGTTCGTTGTGGATTTCATGATACAGCTCCGGATAAATCTTGAGCGTTTTGTCGGCGCTGCCGGCGCGCTGGTACAGCGCCGCGCTGCCGGCTGCTGGGCAGATGGGATCGGCCGCGCCGTGCAGGATCAGCAGCGGCAGGCGCAGTTCGGCGGCGCGCGCCTTGATCTGGCGGCTGGCTTGCAGGATGTGATTGCCCATGCGTGCCCGCACGTTGCCGTGGTAGACGAGCGGATCGTCTCGGTAGGCGGCGACCACCGCGCTGTCGCGCGAGATGCCCTCGGCCGCCAGCGGCGCCAGCGGCACGGTGGGGATGAGGGCGCTCAAGACCGGGGCGAGGGCCGCCAGCAGCGGCGAGGCGGCGCTTTCGACCGCCAGCGGTGTGCCGGTGATGATGGCGCCCGCCAGCGCGTCTGGGTGGCGCAGGCAGAAACTGAGCGCGATGAGCGTGCCGAAACTGTGGCCGTAGAGGAACAGTTTGAGGCCTGGATGCGCGGCTTGGGCGCGGTCGTAGACCAGCTTGAAGTCGGTCACCGCTTGATCAAAGTCGGCGAGGTAGGCGCGGAGGCCGCCGCTGCGGCCGTGCCCCCGGTGGTCAGGCGCGTACACAGCATAGCCGCGCGCGTTGAAAGCGGCGGCGACATGGGCGTAGCGCCCGGCGTGTTCGGCCAGCCCGTGCGACAGCAGCACGACCGTGCGCGGGCTCGTCTCCGGAAGCCAGGTGGTCAGGTGCAGATCGGTTCCATCATCCAGCTTGAGAATGGATGTGTGTATGGTCATCTCAGAAGTCCGGTTCATCGTTGAACGTTAAGGGCACATCTAGACGCATCCAGGTGCGCCCGACCCGGAACAGCGTCCCCGGCCGCAGGCTGACGCGGCCTTGAATGGGCGTTTTTTCGCGCTCGATGAACGTGCCGTTGCGGCTCTTGCCATCCTCCAACCAGAAGGTCAACATGTGCGGGCTGTCGACCGAGTCGCTCGCGCTGACCGGCAGGGAGGCGCAGCCCAGCCGGGCGTGCAGCCGCGACGCCTGATTGTCGTAGGGCAGATAGATGTCGCAGCCCTCGCGCCGCCCGATGAGCAGCACGCGCTCCTCACCGATGTCCGGCTGCGCGAATTTGAGCGTCTGGCCGTCGTTCGGCCCGCTCATGAAGGTGATCGAAATATCCCGTTCGTGCATCGTCTCACGCCGTCAATCACTCTCTTCGTCCCCTTCGCCGGCTTGCTGCGCCAGCCGGCGCGCCTTCGCCAGCTTCTGCTGGGTGAGTTCGTGCTGCGGGTCAATCTGGGACGCGCGCTCGAACGCGCTCGCCGCCTTCTTGAACTGGCGCAGCGCCATCAGCGCTTCACCATAATTATGCCAGAACCACAGGTCGCGGTCATTATAGTGCACGGCTAATTCATAGGACGATAAGGCCTCGTCCCAGCGCTCCAGCGCGGCGAAGGCCAACCCTAGGCCGTTCCAGGCCCAGGCGTAGGTGTCGTCCAGCTCCAGCGCCCGCTGGTAGCTGTCGACCGCCGCCTCATAGTCCCCCAGGCGGCGCTGCACCTGACCGCGCCGCGCCCAGGCGATGGGATTGTCCGGCAGCCGCGCCAGCGCCCGTTCGATGACCGCCAGCGCCTCCGTCTTCCGCTGGAGGTCGAGCAGCAGATCGATCAGGTTGGTGTAATACCAGATCACGTTCGGGTCTTCCTGGAGGGCGCGTTCGTAGCTGGCGATGGCCTCTTCGCGCCGGCCTAGTGCCTCCAGCGCCAGGCCGCGGCCGTTCCAGGCCCAGGCGTACTGCGGGTTATAGCTGAGCGCCTGGTCGTAAGCGGCCAGCGCGTCAGCTGGCCGCCCCAGCCGGCGCAGCGCCTGGCCGCGTTTGGCCCAGCTCTCAGCGTGGCGCGGGTTGCGTTTGAGGGCTTGATCGAGCGCCGCCAGCGCTTCCTCGAAACGCCCCAGGATGACCAGCTCATCCCCCTGGTTGTACCAGTACCACACATCTTGATCTTCGACTTCTGAGGCGCGGCGGAAGCAGGCGAGCGCCTCCTCGTGCTGGCCGAGGGCGCTCAAGGTGAGGCCGCGGCCGTTCCAGGCCCAGCCGTAACCCGATTCGAGTTCGATGGCGCGGGTGTAGGCGCGCAGCGCCTCGTCCAGCCGCCCCAGGCGGCGCAGCACCTGGCCGTACTTGGCCCAGGTGCGGGCGCTGGCGCCGTCCAGGCGGATGGCTTTCTCCAGCGCGTCCAGCGCCGCCGAGTAGTGTCCCATCTGGGTGAGCAGGTCGGCCTGCTGATAGTGGTAGTAGGCGTCGTCGGGCGCGCTGGCGCTGGCGCGGCGGTAGGCCTTCAGCGCCTCGTCCAGCCGCCCCAGCGCTTCCAGCGTCAGCCCCTGTTCGTTCCAGGCCCAGGCATAGTCCGGGTCGAGCCGGGTGGCCTGCCGGTAGGCTTGCAGCGCCTCGTCCAGACGTTTCAGATTGCGCAGCGCGCTGCCCAGGCTCGCCCAACTGGGGGCGTGGTGCGGCACCGCCCGCGTGACGCGCTCCAACATCGCCAGCGCCTCTTTGTAACGGCCCATCAGCGCCAGCACGTTGCCTTGGTTGTACCAGCAGTGCCAGACGTAGCTGTCGGCTAGCTGGCCGGCCTGCTGGTAACAGGCCAGCGCTTCCTCGTAGCGGCCCAGATGCTCCAGCACGATGCCTTTGCCGTTGATCGCCCAACTGTAGTCCGGTTGAAGCTGGATGGCGCGGTCGTACGCCGCCAGCGCGTCCTCGTAGCGGTTGACATGGCGGTAGACCTGGCCAAGCTTCGCCCAGCTGAAAGCGTGGTTAGGGTCGGTGCGGGTGGCCTGCTGCGCCGGCTCAACCGCCTCTTGGTACTGGCCGAGTTCGACCAGCATCTCGGTCAGGTTGTACCAGTGCCAGACCTCTTCCGGTTGGAGTTGGGTGGCGCGGTGGAAGCTAGCCAGCGCTTCGGCGGCCCGTTGGACGGCCTTCAGCGCCAATCCACGCCCGTTGTGCGCCCAGGCGTATTCGGGATCGAGTTCGATGGCTTTCTCATACGCCTCGATCGCCCGCTCATACTGCCCCATCAGGCGGTAGATCTGGCCTAATTTCGCCCAACTGTTGGGGTGTGTCGGCTCAATCGCCAGCGCCTTCTGCAGCAGCGGCAGCGCCTCGGCGTAGCGGTTGAGGGTTTGCAGCACATCCGCCTGGTTGTACCAGTTCCAGACGTCGTTCGGGTTGATCTGCGCCGCCTTCTCGTAACAGCTCAGCGCCTGCTCCAAGTGCCCCAGGCGTTCCAGCACCATGCCCTTGCCTTTCCAGGCGAAGGCGTAGTGCGGTTGAATCTTCAGCGCTTGGTCGTAGGCGGCCAAGGCGTCGTCGCAGCGGTTCAGCAGGCGCAGCGCGCGCCCTTTGCGCGCCCAGGCCAGCGCATTATCGGGTTTCAACGCCAGCGCTTGGTCATAGGCGGCCAAAGCTTCGTGCATGCGCCCTAGTTCGGTCAGGGAGTAACCCTTGTCGATCAGTTCGTGCACTTCCAGCGCCGGGCCGGTGATCTCCAGCGTCGCTTTGTTGCCGGTCACCGCCTCGTAGATGGCGGCCAGGTCCTCCACCACGGCGCCCCAGTCCTGAGGCCGGTCCGCCTGGGACTTGGCCAGACAGCGCAGCGTCAGCGCCTGCAGGCGTTCAGGGATGTGCTGGGCGCGCGCCGGGTCGAAGGCCGGCTGCTCATTCAGGTGCGCTTGCCGCCAGGCGCTGAAGGTCTTGACGTTGAACACATGCCGGCCGGTCAGCATCTCGAAGAGGATGCAGCCGAAGGCGTAGATATCGGAGCGCAGGTCAACATCGCGCGCCTCGCACTGTTCCGGCGACATGTAGGGGGCCGTGCCGACCACTGCGCCGAAGCGCGTCAGCCGGTTGCCGGAGTCGCCGCGCACGCCGGAGCCGTTCAGCTCGCTGCCGGGCAGCGGCGTGTCGGTGAACTCCAGCGACCGCACCAGGCCGAAGTCGGTGATCTTGGCGATGCCGTCGTGGGTGACCAGGATGTTGGCGGGTTTGAGGTCGCGGTGCACCAGCCCCGGCACTTTGCGGGTGGCGTGTTGCATCCCCAGCGCCACGTGCAGCCCGAACTCGATCGCCTGGGGCAGATCCAGGCGTTTATGATCGATCCAACTGCGCAGATCAGAGCCCAGGCCTTCCGGGCCGCTGATGTGTTCCAGGATGATATGCGGCCGGTCTTTGATGGTCTCCACCAGCCGCGCCTGCACGATGTAGCGATGCTTCTCCAGCCGGATCCATGTGAGCGCTTCCTGAGTGAAACGGGCGACCGCCCGCTCGTTCTGCAGGAAGCGGCTCTGGAAGGTTTTGATGGCGACCGGCTCGCGCGCCTGGTGATCGTAGCACAAGTACACCACGCCCATGCCGCCGCGCCGCAGATCCACCACTTCGTAGCGGTTCTGGATGCGGTCGCCGATGGCGAAATCGTCCGGCGACTCGCCGCGGCCGGGCGGCGCGGCGAATGAGCGCCGGCGCGGCAGGCTGCTGGCGTCGCGCTCCACCGAGGTCAGCGACAGCATCACATTTTCTTCCAGGCGCGTCTCGCTGGGGGTGATGTAATCGGTCTCCAGCGAGATCAGGGCGTCGCTCGTGCCCAGGTCGGCGACGGTCGCCGACGATGCGCTCACCGACAGCGTGCCGTCGTCGGCGAGGCCCAAATCAGCGCGGCTGCTGTCGCCGACCAGCGCCGCCGTGACGGGCACTGTCGGCGATTCGGCGCGGTACAGCTCCAGCAGATCGGCCAGGAAGGGATCATCCACCACCTGTTCGCCGAGCTGCGTTTCCGCCTCGGCGGCGGCCCACAGCGCCACCGCCGTGTTGCGGCGCGATGGGTTCTCACGCGCCAGCTCGACCACCCAGATGACGAAGTCGCTGATGGCCTGGCGCGCCAGCGCCCGATCTTCCGCCGTGGCCGCAGTTTGCAGCGCCCGGTGATAGGCGATGAGCGTCTTGCCGGCGTAAAAGACCAGCAGACGGCCATCGTCGGTAGCCACCCGGCGGGCGCACAGGTCACCCAGCGCGAACAGATCGTTCACGTCGGCGCGCCGCAGCGCCAGCTTGCCCAGCGTGCGGATCTCGCTGTTAGGATCAGTGGCGAAGAAATCGACAGAATCCTGGGGATGACGCCGTTTCAACATCTGGCGGACTTCGTCATCCGTCATCGGGACTGGAAAACGCCCGGTCTGGGGAATGAACATCTGGCGTCCTCGTTCAGGCTTCAAAACGTAGCCGTTCGCCGTCCAAGTAGGCGGTGATGGTGTCGCCCGGCGCAAACGCTTCCTCAACGATGCGGGCGCTCAGCGGGCGGGCGATCAGCCGTTCGATGGCGCGGCGCAGCGGGCGCGCGCCCTGAGCCGGATTATAGCCCTGGCGCAGGATGAGGTCGCGCGCCTCGTCGGTCAGCACCAGCTTGAGGTTCTGCGCTTCTAACCGCGCATGCAAATCGCGCAGCTGCAGATCTAGAATGCGGCTCATGGCGTCGGGCGTGAGCGCGCGGAAGGTGATGATCTCGTCCACCCGGTTCAAAAATTCGGGGCGGAAGAACTCGCTCAGGTGCGATTTGAAGTCGGGCAGCGCCCCCGGCGAAGTGGCAAAGCCCAGCGGTTTGCCGGTCTCCTCGGTGCCGATGTTGCTGGTCATGATGAATACGGCGTGGCGGGCGTCCACATGGCGGCCGTGCGCGTCGCTCAGCCGCCCTTCGTCGAACACCTGCAGGAAGATATCGAACACTTCGGGGGCGGCCTTCTCAACCTCGTCCAGCAGCACTACGCTGTACGGCCGGCGGCGCAGGCCGTCGGTGAGCTGGCCGCCGCGCTGCGTGTCCTTGTAGCCGGGCGGCGCGCCGATCAGCCGGGCGACGGTGTGCGCGTCGTGGAACTCGGACATATCCAGCCGCAGCATGGCGTCGTCGCTGCCGAACAGGAAGTGCGCCAGCGCCCGCGCCAGCTCGGTCTTGCCGACGCCAGACGGTCCCAGGAACAGAAACACGCCAACGGGGCGGTTGGGGTCGCCCAGGCCGGCGCGCGCGGTTTTGATGGCCTCGGCGACGGTGCGGACGGCTTCATCCTGGCCGATCACGCGGCTGGCCAGCGCTTCCTCTAAACCGGCCAGCCGGCGCTTTTCGTCCTGGGTCAGGTCGGTGACCGGGATGCCGGTCCAGTCGGACAGGACGGCGGCGATATTCTCCACGCGCACTTCGGCCACGCCGTCGCCCACCTCGTCGGGCGATAGGGTGCGGATCGTCACCCGTGTGCAGGCTTCGTCCAGCAGGTCCAGCGCCTTGTCGGGCAGGCGGCGGTCCGGCAAGTAGCGCACCGACAGCCGGACGGCCGCCTCCAGCGCTTCGCCCCGGATGGTGACGCCGTGATGCTCCTCCAGGGTTTTGCGCTGGCTGCTGAGGATGGCCAGCGTATCCGCCTGGCTGGGCTCTTCGATGTCGAGCGTGCGGAAGCGCCGGTCGAGCGCCGGGTCCTGGGCGATGGCGCGCCGGTATTCCTCATGGGTGGTGGCGCCGATGCAGACGACATCGCCGCGGGCCAGCGCCGGCTTGAGGATATTGGCGGCGTCCAGGTTGCTGTCGATGGTGTCGCCTGCGCCGACGATGGTGTGGATCTCATCAATGAACAGGATGACGTTGCCGGCATGTTTGGCTTCGTCCACGATGCCGATCAGCCGTTCTTCGAACTGGCCGCGCAGGCTGGTGCCCGCGACCAGCGCGCCGATCTCGATCTGCACGATGCGCCGGTTGAGCAGCGAACGCGGGGCGGTGCCTTCGTGGATGGCGTAGGCTAACCCCTCTACGACGGCCGTCTTGCCGACGCCGGCGTCGCCCAGCAGCAGCGGGTTGTTTTTCTTGCTGCGCGCTAGGGTGCGAGCCAGCGCCCGGATTTCACGCTCGCGGGCGATGGCTGGGCCGATCTTGCCCTGCGCCGCCTGGGCGGTCAGGTCGCGCCCATACTTGTCCAGCAGCGGCGTGGGGATGCGGACTGCGCTCTGCGAGTCGCGGTCGGGCGAGGGCGAGACCTGGTGGTCGGACGAGTCGTCGACGAAATCGTCGAAGTCGAAAGCCTCGTCCAGGTTAGTGAATTCCGGCTTGGCGGCGGTGCGCGGCTCATCACCCTGCGACTCTAGCAGCAGGCGCTGAAGCCAGAGGTTCAGATCGAACCCCATTTCGATCAGCTTGCGGATGGGGACGCTCTCGCCCTCCTGGAGGATGGCCATCAACAGATGCGCCTCGTCAATGGCTTCGGCGGAGAAGTCCTCGCGCTCCGCCAGGAAGATGGCCAGCGCCAGCACCATCTCGGCGCGCGGGGTCAGCGGCAGCACCTGGCCCAATCGGCCGTCGCCAGTGCCGATCTCGCGGCGAATTTCGTTACGCACTTGGCGCGGGTTGAAGCCGGCACGGCGCAGCAGGCGGCTGACCGGCCCGTTTTCATGCCGGGTGCAGGCCATGAACAGATGCTCGACGCCGATGTAGTTGTGTCCCAGCCGCCGCGCTTCGTCAGCCGCCGGCGTGATCAGGGCGGCGCAGCGTTCGCGCAGTTCCTGTTCGGGAATATCGGGTGAGGGAGTCACGTTCCGTTTCCCATTTGATGATTGATAAGCGTCTTCACATGTTGGAGCAGCTCCGCAGATCAGCGCCGTGGATACCTTCGCCCTCCCCCCAATTCCTCTCTCTCATGGAGAAGAACTTTTTTAAGAGCCTTTCCGCATTCCCCTCAAGGGCACGAAGGGATGACAGCTTCTTTACTGGATCGCATCCACGCTGTTGTGCAGTGCTGCCTATTTTTGAGTATAGCGCAAATATCAACTGGCAAGGTGAGCCGAAGCAACCAGCCTTCATGCGCGCCGGGCCGATTTTGATGTACCCTAAGAGATAAATGGGATTGCTCAAGGATTCACCAGGGCGATGACGGTTCAAAGTCCAGAGCAGCGTATGGCGGCGGCTGATCCTCTCATCAGCAAAAGACTCGGCGACTATAACATCGTGGCTCTGCTCGGTCAGGGCGGGATGGCGCGCGTCTATCGCGGCTATGATGCCCGCCTGGACCGGTATGCCGCTGTCAAAGTCACCGAGGCGCAGGTCGTGCCTGAGGCTGACCAAATGGATTACTTCAAGCGCTTCCAGAGCGAGGCGCGGGCGATCGCCCGCCTGCAGCATCCGAACATCGTCGGCATCTACCAGTTCGGCCAAGCGGAGGGCGTTTACTACATGGCGATGGCCTTCATCGAAGGCCGTGATCTACGCACTGTGCTGCGTAACCACAGCCGCAGCGGCACGCGCATGGCCTACGCCGAAATTCTGCGGGTGGTGCGCGACATCGGCGCGGCGCTGGACTACGCCCACCAGCATGGGGTGATCCACCGGGATGTCAAGCCGTCGAACATCATGGTGACGCCCGATGGGCAGGCCATCCTGACTGACTTCGGCCTAGCGCTGCACGTGCCCGAAGGGACGATCGGCAATACATTCGGAACCGCGCACTACATCGCGCCAGAGCAGGCTGTCTCGTCAGCTCAGGCCGTGCCCCAGAGTGATATTTACTCCCTGGGGGTGGTGCTGTACGAGATGCTCACCAACCATCTGCCGTTCGACGACCCCTCGGCCATGGTGGTGGCGATGAAGCATCTGATGGAGCCGCCGCCGGCCCCGAGCACCATCTATCCCGCCCTGCCGCCCGCTTTGGACGCAGTGGTGATGAAGGCGCTGGCCAAAGAGCCAGCAAGCCGATACCGCAGCGGCCAAGAATTCGCCCAGGCACTGCAGGCGGCCTTGGCGGCAGCGGCCTCGTTGGGCGGAGATGCCGCCGACCAGGAGACAGTCGTCGACCGGCCAGACGCACCGCCAGCGCTCACTTCCGCTCTGCCGCCGCTGCCCATCCCAGCGCGCCGCCGTCCGCAGCGATGGGGTGTATTCGCGGCGCTGGCGCTGCTGCTGATCGTCACGGTAGCGGCGCTGGCCGGCACGCAGCCGCCCTCCGAGCCCGCCGTCTCGGCTTCGACTCCTGTTTCGACGACTCTGGCGACGACCGTCATGCCCTCGCCGTCGCAGCCGACACAGTCGGCTGTGTCAAGCGCGGCGACAGCCTCAGCCGATGCGCTGGCCGTCAGCGCGCCGTCGCCCGCGGCGGCGACCGCCGCAGCGCCAGATGCCGCGATCGTGCTGAAGTACGACTCGCAGTCGCTGGTGCTGTGGAACCGGAGCGAGCGCACAGTGGATGTCAGCGGGCTGACCTTCGTGCAGACGACGGCGAAAGGACAGCAGCTGGTTTACGAGTCAAACCGTTGGGCGGGGGGCAGCCGGCCGGTGAACGCGCTGCCGGCGGGCGATTGTTTTCAGGTGTATCGGGATGACCTGCCGGACGTGGACAAGCCGGACTACTGCGGTCGGCGTCACGCCTGGGCGCGCGTCAGCTTCATACGCTGGTTCTGGACGAGCGACGACCCGCAGGCGCGGTTCGAGGTGCGCCGCGGCGCGACCGTGCTGGCGACGTGCGCGATCGGCGAGCAGACCTGCGCCTTTGATCCCGGCTGAGGCTGCGCCCTCAGGGGCTGGCCAGCGTCACCGTCGGCTGAGCAGTGGGCGCGGACGCGGCGCGCGGCGTGGTGATCAGCGTCAGGATCAGCGCCAGCGCGGCGATGGCGATGAGCGCCGCCGCCGCGATGACCCAGCGCGGCGCTTGGCGCAGGCTGATGAGACGCGGCGCGGTCTCCAGGCGGGCGTTCTCCAGCAGCCAGATTTGCGGCAGTTCACCGTTGATGGCGATGCTGCCGGACACAACAGAGATCCACTCCTCGTATTCCAGGCTGCGCAGGACGGCGTTGATGGCGGTCGAGTCCAGCGGATAATCGGTCTCAACCAGCCAGGTTTCCAGGTCGCCGGCTTCGATCTTGGCCAGCGGGTCGCGGTAGACCAGGCTGGCCAGCGCCGTCAGCGCTAGGCGTTCGTTCAAGTTCAGCCGCGCCCAGCGGGCTTTGAAGTCGTCATCGCTCTGTTCGTGGACGGCGGGGGTCACCTGGCGCACTTCCTGGGGCGAGATCAGCGTGCGGGTGGGGCGCAGCTCCCACAGGCGGTACAGATGAAAACCATAGCGCTGCAGCAGGCGCGGCCAGCCGCCGGTTGCTCGGTGAACAGCAGCGACGGCGGCGTCGCTGACGGTGTACAGGCCGGCGGCCGGTTCGCGCAGCACTGCCGCACACTCTTCCAGCGTCAGGAAGCTGAGGCGGCACAGCGCTTCTGGCACGGCCAGGCCGCCGAGGGCGGGCAGACGGCTTTCTGAGAGGGTATCTAGCGCCAGTGCCAGCCCTAGTTGAGGGTGTTCGTGGAGCAGTTGGCGCCAGAATTCGAAGGCATCTGGCGGAAGACGTCCCGCATGGACGGCTTGCAGCAGCGCGTCCGCGTCGTCCACCAGCCACACCAACCGACGATGGCGGCGGAGCGCCTGCCAAACTCGCGGCAAAAACGTGCTTCGCAGCCAGTCGCGCCCATCGGCTTCGGGCGTCTCAGCCTCCACGTCGTGCCCGCGCGCCGCCAGCGCAGCGGCGGCGGCCTGAGCCAGCCCGGCCAGCCAGGCGGTTTCATCCGGCGGAAGGGGCGCGCCGCCGGGGACGATCACCGGGATGAGCGTCTCGTCGGCGGTCGCGGCCAGCCGCCCCAGCAGCGCCGTCTTGCCGGCGCCCTGCTGGCCGATGAAGATGGCGATCTTGGGCTGCACAGGGTCGGCCATCTGCCGGTGAAAGTGCTCAATCGCTCGTCCTCGCCCAGCGAACGGCGCTTGGGTCGGGTCGTCATCGATCATGGGTCGATACGGATTGGGCGGCGGGTTCACGTTTTCGGGCATCATCGGCTGGGCTCCCCCTGGCTCCGGCCAAGAATTATAGCATGGCGCGGGGCATCTCCGGCTGGTAAACTTCTCCCCGTTCCCGCTCATTCCAGCGAACGCACAGCGGAGATGGCGGCCTATGATCCAACGAATCTTCCGTCCGCCAGCGCCAGTTGAGCGCTGGTTCGGATGGAGCGATCTGCTCATTCTGCTGCTGGTCGGCGTTGTCATCTACCTGGGGATACAACTGGCCTTTGATACGCCGGCCATCGTTCAAGGGCCGCAGATCAGCCTGCATCCGGCGGCGCTGCCTTACTATGCGCTGCTGTCCCTGGGGCGAATGCTGGCCGCTTACGCGCTGTCGATGGCGTTTTCGATCGTGTACGGGCGCGCGGCAGCGCGGCGCACCGCCGCCAGCCAATGGCTGCTGCCGGTGTTGGATGTGCTCCAATCGATCCCGATCCTGTCGTTTCTGCCGGTGGTGCTGTTGAGCCTGACGGCCATCCTGCCGCAGGGGCTGGCGGTTGAGCTGGCGGCGATCGTGTTGATCTTCACTAGCCAGGCCTGGAATTTGACCTTCAGCTTCTACCAGTCCATGACGACGCTCCCCATTGAGTACCGCGAAGCCGCCGCCATCTTCCGGTTGGGCGGCTGGCTGCGTTTCACCAAAGTCGAGCTGCCGTTCGCCGCGGTCGGGTTGATCTGGAACAGCGTGATGTCGTGGGCAGGCGGCTGGTTCTTCTTGATGGCGGCGGAGATCTTCAGCGTCGGCGACCGCGATTTCCGCCTGCCCGGATTAGGCGCATATCTCCAGGTTGCCGCCGACCAGAACGACCTGCAGGCGCTGCTGCTGGGCATCGGCACGCTGGTGGTGCTGATCGTGCTGCTCGACCAGTTCATCTGGCGGCCGCTGCTGGCCTGGGCGGAGCGCTTCAAGGTGTCGCAGGTGGAAAGCGACAACCCCGCCACGTCGTGGTTTCTGGACGCGCTGCGGCGCTCGTGGTTGGTCGCGGCGGCGGGGCGGCTGCTCGCGCCGCTAGAACGGCTGAGCGAGGCGCTGAACCGTCCGCCGCAGATCGTGGACAGTCTGGAGCCAGCCGATGAAGCGCGCCGTCGGCGCTGGCTTGGGCGCGCCTTGGGCGTGGGCGCGGCGGTCGTGATCGCCGTCTATTTCGGCTTGCAGGCGGCACAGATGTTGATCGCGCTGCCGCTGGATGCCTGGGGGCGCATCGGGCTGGGGTTGGCGGCGACGACCGGGCGGGTGATGGTGGCCGTGGCGCTGGCTCTCGTCTGGACGATCCCGGTCGGCGTGCTGATCGGGACGAACGATCGCGCGGCGCGCCTGCTGCAGCCCGTGGTGCAGATCTTCGCCGCCATCCCGGCGACGGCGCTGTTCCCGGTGCTGCTGCTCGGCCTGATCGCCGTGCCCGGCGGGGGCAACCTGGCGGCGGTGCTGCTGATGCTGCTGGGGACCCAGTGGTACTTGTTGTTCAACGTCATCGCCGGCGCGTCGGCCATCCCCCAGGATTTGAAGTACACGACGCAGCTGCTGCGTCTGCGCGGCTGGCGGCGGTGGCGCACACTCATCCTGCCAGGCCTGTTCCCCTACATCATCACCGGCCTGATCACCGCCAGCGGCGGGGCGTGGAATGCCAGCATCGTGGCCGAATACACGCAGTTCGGCGGGCAGACGCTGCAGCTCACCGGGTTGGGCGCGCTCATCAGCGAGGCGACCGCGATCGCCGACTACCCGCTGCTGCTGGCGGCGACGGTGACGATGGTCGTGGCCGTCGTCCTCATCAACCGGCTGTTCTGGCGACGGCTGTACCAGGTGGCCGAGATGCGTTACCGGATGGATCAATGAAGGATGCCGCATGATGGAAACTCGCGAAACGCTCCTCCGGCTCGAAAATGTGTCCCGCGCCTACGGCTTCGGCGACCGCCGGTTCACGGCGGTTGAGAAGATCAACTTGGAGATCCAGGCGGGCGAATTCGTGGCGCTGCTCGGCCCGTCCGGCTGCGGCAAGAGCACGCTGCTGCGGATGGTCACCGGCTTGATCGCCCCGACCAGCGGCACGGTTTACTACCGCGGCCAGCCGGTGCGCGGCGTCAACCCGTATGCCACCATGGTGTTCCAGAGTTTCGCGCTGTATCCCTGGCTGACCGTGCGCGACAACGTGGCGCTGGCGCTGGAGGCGCGCGGCGAGCCGCGAGAGACGCGCTACAG
The DNA here is from genome assembly GCA_937922795.1 of uncultured Anaerolineae bacterium. Taxonomy (GTDB): domain Bacteria; phylum Chloroflexota; class Anaerolineae; order Aggregatilineales; family Phototrophicaceae; genus CFX2. The sequence continues at coordinate 78,002 of CALAJK010000047.1, read as the reverse complement.
CCGCGCCGAGCAGTTAATCGACCTAGTCGGCATGGACGGATTCGAGTCGGCCTACCCGCGTGAGCTTTCAGGCGGGATGCGGCAAAAGGTGGGTTTCGCGCGGGCGCTGGCGGTCGAGCCGGAGCTGTTGTGCCTGGACGAGCCGTTCAGCGCGCTGGACGTGCTGAGCGCCGAGGCGCTGCGCGGCGAATTGATGGAGCTGTGGACGGGCGGCCTGCTGCCGACTAAAGCCATTTTGATGGTCAGCCACAACATCGAAGAAGCGATCTCGATGGCGGATCGCGTTGTGGTGATGGGCAAGCAGCCCGGCCATATCGTCAGCGAGTTCAAGATCGACCTGCCGCATCCGCGCCAGCGCAAAGCGCCGGCCTTCGAGGCGCTGATCGACCGCATTTACGGCGCGATTGCCGGGCGCACCGAACCGGAGGCCAAAGAGGTGGGCACGCCGCCGGGCGCGCCGGGCTTGACGCGTATCCTGCCCAACGCCTCGGCCTCGGCGCTGGCCGGCATGCTGGAGCATATTCACGAAATGCACGGCGGCCGCTGCGACCTCTACAAACTCGATGAAGACCTGGGGATCGAGCTGTCCGATCTGCTCCAGACGGTTGAGATGGCGGAGATGCTGGGTTTTGCGCAGGTCGAGGCCGGCGACATTCAACTGACGCTTTTGGGGCAGATTTTCGCGGAGGCGTCCATCCTCACCCGCAAAGAGATCTTCGCCATGCGGGCGCGCCGGCTGCCGATGTTCCAGTGGATGATGAAGATGCTCAAGGCCGCCGCTGACCAGAGCCTGCCGTGGAAAGTGTTCTTCGCGGCGCTGTCGCTGGAGTTCCCGGATGACATCGCCGAGCAGCAGTTGGACGTCGCCATTGACTGGGGGCGCTATGCCGAACTGATTGATTACGATGACCGCGACGAGGTGATCCGGCTGGATCCCTCCCAGGGGCGGGCCGTTGATCTGGTCCGCTAACCGGTCATTCCGCTGCCGCCCGCCGTCCACTATAATGCGGCCTGTGTTGGCGAATCTGTTCTGAGGCAGTTGGATGACACTTGAGATCGCAGCGCCCCGCGCCCTGGCGCTGGTCGGCATGCCGGGCGCGGGCAAAACGGTGTGCGCCCATCACCTGGAAGCGCGCGGCTTTTTCCAGTTTCGCTTCGGCGGCATCGTGGTGGATGAGGTGACGCGCCGCGGCTGGGCGGTGACGCCGGAGAACGAACGGATCGTGCGCGAGGAACTGCGGCGGCGTGAGGGCATGGATGCGATTGCCCGCCGGGCGCTGCCGCACCTGAAGAGCGCCCTCAACGCGCGCCCCAGCATCGTCATTGATGGGCTGTACAGTTTCAGCGAATACAAGACGCTGCGCCACGAACTGGGGGCAGCGATGGTGGTGGTCGCCATCGCCTGCCCGCGTGCTCTGCGCTACCAACGGCTGGCCGCCCGGCCGGAGCGCCCGCTGACCGCGGCCGAGGCGGAAGCCCGCGACTATCTGGAGATCGAGAACCTAGAGAAGGGCGGCCCGATCGCCATCGCCGACTACACGCTGGTCAACGACCGCGATCCGCAGACGCTGCTGGATGCGCTGGATGCCCTAGTGGCCTCGTTGGGGCTTCAGCCCTGAGCCTGGTCATGCCGGCAGACCTTTGAGATGCTTGTCCAGTAGGGCGCTGGCCGAGGCCGCGGTCAGATCGCTCAGATCGGAGATGGGGGCGTGGGGCACGAGCGCCCGCGCCCGGTGCAGCGCCTGCTCCCAAATGCGGCGGGCGCGCTGGTTTTCGCCGGTCTGGATGTACACGTAGCCGAGCGCCAGCGCCGCCAGGATGTGGTCGCGCCGGCAGTACAGCGCGGCTCGCAGCGCCTGGCGCGCCGCCAGCATCTGGCCGCTTTCCAGGTGGATCATCCCCTTCAGATAGTGGGCGTCGGCCTGGAGCGAGTCCAGCCGCAGGGCGGTGTCGAGGTGCATCTGGGCTTCCGGCAGCGCTTGGCGGTTGGCGAAGATGCAGCCCAGCAGCACGTGCGCCGGGGCATAGCCGGGCGTCTGCGACAGGATGTCCACCAGGATGCGTTCTGCTTGGGAATAATCCTTCTGGCGCAGCGCGTCCACCGCTTCGGCGTAGATAGTCGGGGCGGGCGACCGGGCGGCTGGCGACGGTTTCAGATCTGGCGCTGGCTGAAGATGGTGCAGCAGACCGGCGCGGCGCACTTCGGCGGAGGCTGGCTTCTGGTACATCACCGCTCCGGGAAAGACGTGCGTCGTCCAGCGCTCACGGTGAAAGCGCAGCATCTCTGTCTGGCCGAGGATCAGCCAGCCGCCGGGGGCGAGCGCATCGTAGAAGATCTCCTCCACTCGGCGGATCGCCTTGTCCTCGAAGTAGATCAACACATTGCAGCAGAAGATGATGTCAAGCGACGGCGCGGGCGGCCCGGACAGCAGATTGGCGTGCTGGAAGGTGACCAGCGACTTGATGTCGGGATGGATCTGCAAGCCGCCCTCTGCTGGCGTGAAATACCGCTGCTGGAAGGTCTGGTCGGTCATGCGGAAGGCCCATTTGCGGTAGATGCCGGTCTGGGCGGCCTGGAGCGAATAGATGTTGAGATCGCTGCCGATCAAACGCAGATTCCAGCGCGGCAGGTCGGGCAGCTGTTCGCGCAGCATGATGGCGATCGAGTAGGGCTCCTCGCCGGTCGAACAGCCGGCGCTCCAGATGGACAGGTTAAGGGCTTGGCGGCGGCGTTGCGCGATCAGGTCCGGTAGGATATAGTTCCTAAAGAGTTCAAAGTGCGCTTTGTGGCGAAAAAAATAGGTTTCGCCGATGGCCAGCGCGGCCATCAGCTTCTGCCACACGGGAGCCGTCTCCGGCGTGTCATGCAGCGCGCGCACGAGTCCGGGCAGATCCCCCTGGGCCAAGTCCTGCAGGATAACCCCCAGGTTGGCGCGGAACTGTTCGCCCACTGCCAGGCCGGTGCGCTGCTCGATGATGGCCGCCGCGCGGGCGACCAGTGTGCTTGGGGAGTCGGTGCGCATAACTAATCGCCTTGATACCACGCCGCTATCGCTTATTCATTATAACAGGCGAGTGCTGGCGAGCTTCCCTCAAGGAGAGGGTGCATTCGGAAATGGGGGCGGGCGCTGCATGCATATGGGACGACATACGGGTCGTCCCCTACACCATTGGGCAGTAGGGGCGAACCTGCGTGTTCGCCCCAAAATCTGAACGCACCTCAATGCACCTCAAGGAGAGTGAACCTTGCGGCGTTTAGGTAGAGCGTTCGCGACGCTGGCCGTCCTGAGCCTGGGATTGATGCCAGTGCGCGCGCAGGGTAGTGTCCGATCAGCAGTCGGCGACCCGCCGCTGGCGGCGCTCATCAGCATCTCGCCGGCGGACGCGCAGGGCAACGTGACGATCACCGGCGCCGCCGGCGCGGTCTTTCCGGGCGCGCAGGTCGCCGTGCGCAATCTGTACACGGAAGAAACCCAGTATGTGCGGGCGGGTGTGACCGGCAGCTTTTCGGCTACGCTGTTCGGCCCTGGCAACACGCCGTTTTGGATCAGCCCGGCGGCCAACATCCCCAACGCGGCGCGCGGCCGCCCGGGGTCGCTGCCCGGCGGCCCCGGCACGATCATCTACGGCTCGTTCCCTGATGCCCCGCAGCCTGCCGTTCCGACCACCCGAATCGTCATTGACGGCCAGGTGGGCGATTGGGCGGCCTACCCAGAATCGACGCTGGCGGCGCTGCCGGGGCGGGTGGTGTACGCCCGCCTCAACCAGGAGTCGCTGATCATCGGCGCGGCGATCGACGACGCGCCGGCGGATTACGCCCGCATCGGCCTGCTGTTCACGCTGGATGGCGCGCAGTACGATGTGCGCTTTGACCCGCGCCGGCCGGGGGCGGCGCCGCTGACGCGCACGCAGCCCAACCCGCGCGACCTGGGGACGCTGCCGGTGACGGGTGTTCAGGCGGCGGCGCTGGAGGTGCGGCTGCCGGTCACCGCGATCAATCCCAACAATCCCACGGTCGAGACCGCTTCGCTGGATGCGATCGATTTCTTCGGCGGCGATGGCGCGCGTCTGGTGAATGTGCCAGTGGCGGCGGCCATCCCGCTGGCGCCGGAGGAGCGCGACGGCATCGTTTATCTGGACAGCCAGATGGGCGAGAACTTCACCCGCTTCGCGCTGGCCGGGCCGGTAGCCCAGGGAACGGGGCGCTGGTCGGCGCGGGGGCGCATCAATCAACTGGCTTTCCAGCCGGGGGATACGCTGCGGCTGGAGCTGGACGTGACGTTAGACGCGCCAGGGCTGCCGCCCGATCCGCTCGATCTGCGGATGCGCGGACGGCTCAGCTTGCAGCCTCTGTCTGGCCCAGATGGAGCGCAGGCTGCGCCCGGAGTGGGCGCGGGCAACGGCTGGTCGACGCGGCAGACGCCCAGCGGGCTGGCGGTCTTGATGCCGCCGGCCGATGTGCTGCTGGGCGAAGCCTACACCCCGGCGGCGCAGATCATCCGGCGGGGCAGCCGGCTGGCTTTTGGGATGCGTTTCGACCTGCCGCTGCCGGCTGATCTGCCCGTTGGTCGGTATGTGCCGGCCTTCCAGGGTTTGGCGCAGGTGGGCGATGGCGAGCCGTTCGCCTGGTCAGACAGCGGGCTATTCGGGAGCGGGCCGGGGATTTCGCGCCTGCCGCTGACGCGCCTGCCGGTGGTGATCGAGGTCGGCGAAACGCCGCCCACCCGCCTAGTCTGGACGCTGTTCCAGGATGTCGCCAGCGGCGGCAGCCGAGGAGTGCTGGCAGAGCAGGATCAAGGCCGCTATGCCCTCAGCGGCCGGGTGCGCTACCAGAGCCCGACGTTCATCCTGCCCCCGCGCGCCAAGCCGGGCGGCGACTTGATCGGGTATCCGTTGGAGCCGTATCTGCTCAACTTGATGCCGAACGCCTACGACTCGTCAGCAGCGCCGTTGATCCCGTTCCTGTTCCCCGGCGGGCGGCTGACGGCGCGGGTGACCCGGCCTGACGGTCAGGTGGATGATCTGGGCAGCTCGCCCATCGTGCAAAACCGGCTGTCCACCGCCGAACTGGACGAGGCGGCGCTGTTCGGCCGGACGACGCCGGTGGATGTGTACCGGCTGACCACGCTGAACCCGGCCTTCACCCGCTACGCCTTCGACCAGTACGGCGAGTACCAGATCGAGCTGACGGGCAGCCTAGAAGATGCTCAGGGTGGGCGCTATGAAGGCGGCGGCCTATACCGGGTAGTGGTCGCCGAACCGTTCGCGCTGCTGCCGGCCGTGCTGCCGGGGACGCCGTTCATCGTGGGCGACGCCTTCAACCCTGGTCTGCGCGTGCTGCCGGATGCGGCGGCCGAAGTGACCATCCGCCTGCGCGTGTACCCGCTGGCGGGCGGCGCGCCGCTTGAGCGCGTGTTCGCCGGGCGGGCGAACCGGTACGGCTATTTTCACGCGCCGGAGACCTGGCGCTTCGACGCGCCTGGCGAATATGTGGTTGATTACGAGGCGCGTTTCACCGATGTGGAAGGCAAGCTGTGGGCGGGCAGCCTGCGCAGCGCCGGCGTCGTCGCCGCCCCGGAGGGTGCGCTGACGGCGCGCGGCCAGCGCGGTTTAGACGGTTATGCAGCGGCATCGCGCCCGGCTTGGTTCCGCCTGCAGCAGTATCAGTCCACACCGGCCAGCGCTGCAGGCCGGCTGACGACGCCGTATCATCCTGGCGATGTGGTGTGGATCCCGGCCGGCGGGCGCAGCCTGTTCGCGCCGGTCATCCAGGTGCAGGATCGCGAGGGCGCGTATGCCGCGTGGCTGCGCCAGAATGCGCCCAGTTTGGCGACGCCCAGCGGCCGGACGCTCGACCGGGCGGCGATCGAGGGCGAGCTGCCGCTGGCGACCCTGCCAGCTTTGGGCAGCCCTTACAGCCCGTCGCTGACGCCGGACGCGATCGTCAATGACGCCTACGCCTACTTCAGCGCAGTGCGCCCGGACGCGGCGGCGCGCCAGTTCGTCCAGGGCGGCGCCGGGGCGGATGTCCCGCTGCACTGGGCTTGGGACGATGTCTACAACCGCCAGATCGGCGCTGGCATCGCGGGGTCGCGTCCAGGGGATTACCTGTTCCTATTTGGCGGCGCGGTGGTGCGCAACGCCGACGCCGGCGTCTACGAGACGGCCGCCTATGCGTCGCTGGCCATCACGATTGATCCTGCCGACCCGCGCGGCGCGCGCGTGTATCCGCCGTATCGCGGCGAGGCCGGCGGTCCGGACGGCGGACCGCTGCTGATTGTGCAGGATGAGCCGGTGAACCTGTTCTTTCACCCCACCAGCGGCGCGCCCGGCCAGACGCTGGTCGTCGGCGACACGCTGGCCATCGGCGGGCAGCTTGCGCCCACGCTGCCCTCGATCGTGGCGGTGCGGATCACGTCGCCGAGCGGCGCTGTGCGCCAGTTCGAAGGCGTCGCCAGCGCGGTCGGCTATTTCTACGATCCGTCGCAGGACTTCGTCGTGGACGAGGCCGGGGTGTGGACGGTCGAGATCCGCGCGCGGCACGAGGGGCTGACCTCGGCCGGGCCGATTGAGCCGCCGCCGCCCACCGGCAGCGTGCTAGGCGCGGTGGACGCGCGGTACGACGTGTACGTGGTCGAGCCGGACGCGGAGCCGGCGTCGTGGCGCAACGAGAACCGGGTGGATTTGGCCATCCCGGCGGCCTTCCCCTACAACTTCGACTTCCTGGCGCCGGATGGCTGGCGGGACGTGCGGGTGTTCCACACCGTGACCACGCCCGCTTACATCCTCAGCGCCGGCCCGCTGAAGGTCAGCGGGCGTTCCTTCTCATTTCAGTACAATCCAGCCAATCTGGCGCGGGTGTTCCCGAACCTGGAGAGCAACGGGCAGGGGGTGGGGCCGGCGGCTTCGGACGTGATTTCGCTGGCGTTTATGGTGACGGGTACCGATGCAGATGGGCGCTCACGGGCGCGAGTGCGCACCTTCACCATCCTGCATGACCGCCTGGTGTCTTTCCAGCGGCCCGGCTGATGGGATGAAACACGATGAGCGATCTGAAGCTTCGTCTGCTGCGTGTGTTCGGGCTGCTGCTGGCGCTCAGCGCCGGCCTGCTGCTGCTGGTGCTGGGGGCGACGCGCTCGGTGCAGGCGCAGCAGCGCGCGCCGCAGCCCACGCCGCAGCCGCTGTTCGCCCTGCCGGACGCCCGCCGCAGCCCGCCGGCCGCCAGCCGCACGCTGGCGCTGAGCGACGACAACCGGACGCTAGTGGCGACCAACCTGCTCAACAATACGCTGTCGGTGGTGTCTCCCAGTCAGGGGCGGCTGCTGGCCGAAATCCCGGTGGGGCGCGACCCGCGCACGGTGGCGCTGACTGGCGATGGCCGGCTGGCTGTGGTCGCCAACCGGGGCGACGGCACGCTGTCGCTGGTGGACGTGAACGCGCAGCAGGTGACGGCCACGATCGCGCTGGGCGGCCTGTGGCCGTATGGTGTGGTGCTGGCGGGGGCTGACCGGGCGCTGGCGTCGCTGCAAGGCAGCGATGAAGTGGTGATCGTGGATCTGGCCGAGGGGGCGGTGACGGCGCGCATCGGCGTGCCGCCCGCGCCGACCGGGTTGGCGCTGTGGGGCGACTTCCTGTACGTGACCCACTTTTGGAGCGGGCAGATCAGCCTGATTTACCTGCCGCAGACGCGGTTGGTGGCGACCATCAGCACTGGGCTGGACACTGGCCTATCGCCAACCATCGAGCTGGACGCCTCGCGCGGGGTGGCCTACATGCCGCAGACGCGCAGCAACGCCCAGAACACCAATCTGACGTTCGACACGATCGTCTTTCCGGTCGTCAACGTGGTGCAGTTAGACACGCTGACCTACGTGCGCCAGCGCCGGATCACGCTCGACACGGCTGACCGGCCGGTGAACATGCCGTTCGCCGCCGCGCTGGATCGCTTCCAGAACTGGCTGTACGTGGCTAACGCCGGCAGCGACAGCGTGTCGGTGATCGATCTGGATACCGGCCAGGCGCTGGCCAACGTCCGCGTCGGCTCCAACCCGCGCGGCCTGCTGCTCAACCGCGATAACAGCTTGCTGTTCGTCCACAATGTGCTGGACGGCACGCTGTCCATCGTGGATACGCGCACGCGGCAGGTGGTGGACGACGTGCCGATCAGCGATCTGACCATCCCGGTAGATATTCTGCTGGGGGCGCAGTTCTTCTACAGCGCCGCTGACCCGCGCCTGAGCGCCAATCACTGGGTGAGCTGCGCCAACTGCCACTTCGACGGCATGTCCGATGGCCGGGTGTGGCGGGGCTTCGCCGATGGGCCGCGCAATACGCCGCTGCTGTTCAATCTGCTGGAGACGGCCCCCTACAACTGGTCGGGGACCTGGGGCGACCTGGCGGGGGTAGAGCTGAAGATCCGCAGCTTGCAAGCGGGGACTGGCCTGGTAGAAGGCCAGCCGTCGCTGGCGGATCTGCACGCGGGCGTCTCGCTCGACCTGGATACGCTGGTCACCTACCTGGGGGCGCTGGCCGGCCCGCCGGGAGCGCCGGGGGACGCCGACCAGCGCGCGCGCGGGCGGGCGGTGTTCGAAGCGCAGGGCTGCGCCGACTGCCATGTGGGCGCGGCCGGGACGGATTTCCAGCTTCATGACGTGGGGACGGGCGATGCGCCAACGGAGCGCGCCGGCCCGCAGTTCAATACGCCGTCGCTGCGCTGGCTGCGGCTGAGCGCGCCCTACTTGCACGATGGCCGCGCCGCCACCCTGCGCGACGTCTTCCGGCTGCCCGGCGCGCACCGGCTGACGTTCAAAGTCAGCGACGAGGAGCTGGACGATCTGCTGGCCTACCTGCTGTCGCTGCCGGAGTGACGGCGTTACCCTAGATCAACTTGCAAGTTAACGCTTGCGAAGTTTGCCCTGGTTCCGTTATCATAGGCGCATATTTATGATGCGAATGATTGAAATTCAGCCTATGACGGGCTGGAACGAGGCACACATTGATGACGTCGGTCAGTCCCGCGATGCAAGAGTACCTGGCAGAGGCTTACCGGCTGGCTTACTACCAGGATGGCAACCGGTACATTTCGACGTCGGCGCTGGCCGAAGCTTTGAACGTCTCCGCGCCGGCGGTCACCCGCATGGTGCAGCGCTTGAAAGACGCCGGCTACCTGGAGCATGAGCCTTACCGGGGGATCTGCCTGACGCCGGCGGGCGAACGCGAAGCGCTGCTGTCCATCCGGCGCCACCGGCTGGTCGAGCGATTTCTGGTGGATGTGATGCGGTTCGGCTGGCACGAAGTCCATGACGACGCCGACGCGCTGGGGGCATATGTCAGCGATGTCGTCGTGGAGCGCATGGCGCAGTTAGCCGGCAACCCTCGCCGCTGCCCGCACGGCGAGCCGATCCCGACCGCCGACGGCGTCATGCCGCGGGTCAACGATTTCCCGCTCAACCAGGCGCAGCCCGGCTCCGACCTGGTGATCAGCCGGGTGAATACCCACGACGCCGACAAACTTCAGTATCTGGACTCGCTGGGGCTGCGGCCGGGGACGGCTTTCCGGCTGGTGGAACGCGCCCCCTTCCACGGCCCGCTGGAGCTTTGGGTGGAAGATGACGTGCGGGTGATCGGCCATGAGCTGGCCGGCGTGCTGCGGGTATGCACGCCGGAGGAGTTCGAGCGGGTCTAATCGTCCGCGCTGCCCCAGGCGGCCGCCCCCAGGCACAGCCAGCCGCCGATGAGCGCCGCCCCGCCGACCGGGGCAACCGCGCCCAAAATCCCCAGGTTGAAGATCGCCAAGCCGTACAAACTGCCGCTGAACAGCAAGATGCCGGCGATGAACAGGCCGCCCGCCCACCGCGCCGGCCGCGACGCCGGCCAGCGGACGCGCACCCAGGCCGCGCCCAGCAGCGCCAGCGCGTGCACCAGATGGTAGTGGCTGGCCGTCCGGAACGTGTCGGCGCGGGCGTTGGCCTCCAGCACAGGCTGCAGGCCGTGCGCGCCGAAAGCGCCCAGGGCGACGCCCAGCGCGCCGAAGCCGGCGGCGATGACGATCAGGCTGCGGCTTGACATGGCTCAACCTTAGCGCGGCGCCGGCGGTTTGGCAAGCGGGTGGAAATGTGAAAACGCGGAGGATGGGCGCATGCCTATCGCTCCGCGCTGGAAAAGGGGGACTGGATGAGCGCGGTTTATTTGCGGCCAGCCTTGACCTGGATGACGCGCGGCTGGGCTTCTTCAGCCTTCGGCAGCGTTAGCGTCAGGATGCCGTCGGCATAGGCGGCCTCGATCTTGGCGACGTCCACCGGCAGCGGCAGCCGGACGCTGCGGCTGAACTTGCCGAAGCGGCGCTCCTGCAGCAGGACGCGCGCGCCGCCCTCTTTGACCTCAGGCTGAGGCAGCTCGGCTTCGATGGTCAGCACGCCTTCCTGCATCTTCACCTGGATGTGATCGGGATTCACGCCGGCCAGTTCCGTGACGACGGTATATGCGCGGTCATTTTCATGGACGTCGAGCGGCAGCGCGTAGGCCACTTCGCGGGCGGCTCCTTCCCAGTTTGAGCGCAGCGCGTTCCAGTTCTCATTGAACAGACGATCCATCGCGGACTGCATCGCATTCAGCTCACGGATGGGGTTCCAGCGGATAATCGTGCTCATCGTTCGCTACTCCTCAACAGCCTTGCGTTCGCAGCTTGCATTACGCCTTCTACCATATTCAGCCAATGTAGGAATCGTTTATGCGCCGCGTAAAAAATTCGTAGGAGTTGGCCGCGCCGCCCGCGCTATAATCGGAAGCTGATCTCAGGCGACGAAAGCGAAACACGGATGCTGGTCGGCGTCGACATCGGCGGCACGTTCACCGATCTGGTCTTGAGCGCAGACGGCCGCTTGGTCATCCATAAACTGCTGAGCACGCCCCACGACCCGGCCGAGGCCATGCTGGCCGGGCTGGAGTCCATCACGCCCGGCGGGCTGGCGGCGCTGCGCCAGGTCGCGCACGGCTCGACGGTGGCGACCAACGCCATCCTGGAGCGCAAGGGGGCGCGGACGGCGCTCATCACCACCCAGGGCTTCCGCGATCTGCTGTTCATTGGCCGCCAAGACCGGCCGGCGCTGTACGCGCTGCAGCCGGCGCTGCCGCCGCCGCTCGTCCCCCGGCGCTGGTGCTACGAAGTGCCGGAGCGGCTGGATCCGACCGGCGCGGTGGTGACGCCGCTCGACCTGCAGGCGCTCGACCGGGTGCTGGATGACATGGCCGCGCAGGGCGTCGAGGCGGCGGCCGTGTGTTTCCTGTACAGCTTCGTCAACCCGGCCCACGAACAGGCAGTGCGCGCGCGCATCCTGGAGCGCGGCCTGCTGCAAGACCGGCAGATCGCGCTGTCGTGTGAAGTGCTGCCGGAGTTCCGCGAATACGAGCGCGCCAGCACCGTCGTGCTGGACGCTTACGTGCGGCCGGTGATGAGCCGCTATCTCCAGCGGTTGGAAGACCGCCTGCCGCCGGGCTGCGGGCTGCGCGTGATGAAGTCCGACGGCGGCGTGGTCAGCGCAGCGCGGGCGCGCCAGCAGGCGGTGCAGACCGCCCTCAGCGGGCCGGCGGCCGGGGTGATCGGCGCGTTCTATCTGGCGCGGCTGGCCGGCTTCGACCAGATCATCACGCTGGACATCGGCGGCACGTCAACTGATGTGGCGCTGTGCCCCGGCGCGCCGGTTCGCCGGCCGGAGTCGGTCATTGACGGGCTGCCGCTGCGGATCCGGCTGCTGGACATCGAGACGATCGGCGCGGGCGGCGGCTCCATCGCCCGGCTGGACGCCGGCGGGGCGCTGCGCGTCGGCCCGGAAAGCGCCGGCGCCGACCCCGGCCCGATCATATACGGGCGCGGCGGGCGGGAGATCACCGTCAGCGATGCGCATGCAGTGCTGGGGCGGCTGGACGCGGCGCATTTCCTGGGCGGGCGCATGGCGCTGGACGCGCCGGCGGCGCAAGCGGCGCTGGCGGCGCTGGCCGACCGTCTGGGCGCGACCCCGGCGGCGGCGGCGCAGGGCATTGTGGAGGTGGCCAACGCCAGCATTGACCGGGCGCTGCGGCGGGTGTCGGTGGCCCGGGGGCACGACCCGCGCGGCTTCACGCTGGCGGCATTCGGGGGGGCGGGGCCGCTGCACGCCTGCGAGGTGGCGGCGCGGCTGGACATCCCGCGCGTGCTCATCCCCCGGCATCCCGGCGTGCTGTGCGCCTTCGGCCTGCTGGCGGCCGATATTGTGCTGGACTTTCAGCGTTCCGTCCTGGAGCCGGTGGGCGCGCACACGCCGGCGCGGCTGGCGGCGAGGGCGGCGGCGATGATGGCCGAGGCGCAGGCCGGACTGGAAGCCGAGGGCGTGCCGCCGGCTGACCGGACGTTCAACCTCGAAGTCGAGATGCGCTACCAGGGGCAGGCTTACGAGCTGGCCGTCCCCTGGGATGAAACCGCCGACGCGGCCGCGCTGGCGCAGGCCTTCCACCGCGCCCACGCCCGCGCCTACGGCCACGCGCTGCCCGGCCGGACGGTCGAGGTCGTCAATCTGCGCCTGCAAGCAGTGGGGCTGACCTCCCGGCCAGCGCTGACGCCGGAGCCGCTGGGCCCGCCGGCCGCCGACTCCGCGCGGCTGGCCGATACGAACCGCTGCGCCTGCTATGATCGCGAGCGGCTGGCGCCGGGGATGACGTTCGCCGGGCCAGCGCTGGTATTTCAGTTCGATAGTACAATCTACGTAGCGCCGGGTTGGACGGCGCGGGTCGATGCCTACCACAATCTGGTGCTGACGCGAGAGGCAGGATGACGACCGGCGACACCTGGATGCCCGTTAGGATGAGCGGACGCCGCCGCTACAGCGCCCGGCTGCCGCTGCGGCTGGCGGCGGCGGCTGTCGTCCTGTGCGCCTTGCTGGGCGGGCTGGTGATGACCGCGCTGGCCGCCACGGCGCTGCTGCCCGCCGCCGGGCGGATCGCCTACGTGACCGCGCCTACCCGCGCCCGCGCCGGCTATTTGTACCTGCTGGATGTGGATCGCGGCTTTATCCGTCCGCTGTTCAGCCTGCGGCCCAGCGTCACCTATATAGCGTTCGCGCCCAACGCGCGCGAGCTGGTGTTCGTCACCAAGTGGGAAGATGCCGAGAGCCGCATCTACCGTGCCGGCCTGAACGGGCGCCGGCCGGTCATGTTGAGCACCATCACCCACCGCGATCAGTATCCGGTCTGGTCGCCGGATGGCGCGCGGCTGGCGTATCTCTCCAGCCAGCGCGAGGGCTTCTGGAACCTGTACGTCATGGAGGCCAGCGGGTCGGGCGTGCGCCCGCTGTCCGATCTGCCGGTGAGCGCCGAGCCGCCCGCCTGGTCGCCGGATGGCGCGCGCATCGCCGTCGTCTCCGGGGGCAGCATCGTCGTGCTCGACAGCCAGACGGGCGAGGTGCGGCTGCAAACGGACCCCGTGGCGGGCGTGGATGATCCGCCAGCGCCGGTCGGTCGGGCGGTGGACACCGGCACGGGCGACGTGCTGGGTCCGTCGCTGCGTTTCGGCAGCTACAGCGACTTGGCCTGGTCGCCAGACGGCCAGATGCTGGCGTTCATCGCGCTGCGCGGCAAAAGCGCCGCCGTCTACGCGATGCAGACCGATGGGACGGGCGTGCGCCGGCTGACGCCCGACACGATTGATGTGCGCAGCTTCGTCTGGTCGCCGGAGGGGGCGCGCCTGGCGCTGATGGCGACCGTGGGCGATCAGGCCGACATCTTCGTGCAGGATGCGGCCTGCGCGGTGACGCTCGATGGCCGCCAGCCGCTGCCGGCGGCGGCGTGCGCCAACCCGCTGCGTCAGCTCACAGATGATGCGGCGTTCGACTGGCTGCCCGCCTGGTCGCCGGACGGCCGCTGGATCCTGTTCGTGTCGTACCGGGAGCGGGTGGGGAAACTGTTCATGACCGACGATCACGGCCGCGTCGTCCAGCGCCTCAGCCAGCAGGCGCTGGCCGAGTTCCAGCCGGCCTGGCTGCGCTGACCGGGAGGTGCGCCGATGACCACCACCAACGGCACCGTGCTGCCGCCGCCAGAAGATCTGCGCTGGCTGACCGTCCTCGCCCTGCCCCAGCGGGCGCTGGGCTGTCTGAGGCGCTGCTGGCGCGCCGGCTGAATCGCATGGCCGTAGACCCGATCTCGCTGGAAGTGTTCAAGCATCTGTTCGCCTCGGTGGCCGAGGAGATGGGGCTGACGCTGCAGCGCGCCAGCTTCAGCCCCAACATCCGCGAACGGCTGGATTTTAGCTGCGCGGTGTTCGACGCGCAGGGGCGGATGGTGGCACAGGCGGCGCATATCCCCGTGCATCTGGGCAGCATGCCGGCTTCGGTCGCCTATGCCCTCAGCGCCTTCGAGACGTTCGCGCCGGGCGATGTGGTCATCCTGAACGATCCATACCGCGGCGGCACGCACCTGCCGGATATCACGCTGGTGTCGCCGGTGTTCGTGGACGGCGCGGCGGCCTTCTTCGTCGCCAGCCGGGCGCACCACGCCGACGTGGGTGGCATGTCGCCGGGGTCGCTGCCGCTGAGCACCGAGCTGTACCAGGAGGGGATCATCATCCCGCCGGTCAAGCTGGTCGAGGGCGGGCGGCGCAGCGCCGGGGTGCTGGCGCTCATCGCCGCCAACAGCCGCGCCCCGGATGAGCGCCTCGGCGACCTGGAAGCGCAGCTCGCCGCCCAGCGCAGCGGCGAGCGCCGGCTGCAAGCGCTGGCGGCTGAGCATGGCTTGAGCCGATTGGCGGAACACGCGGCGGCGCTGCAAGCCTACTCGTGCCGGATGACGGAAGCGGCCATCGCCGCCATCCCGGACGGCAGCTACAGCTTTGAAGACGCGCTGGAGGGCGACGGTCAGGCCGAGTTCCGCATCCCGATCCGGGCGACGGTGACCGTGGCCGGCAGCCGGATGACGGTGGACTTCGCCGGCAGCGCGCCCCAGGCGGCGGGCAATGTCAACGCGGTCGAGGCGATCGTGCGGTCGGCGGTGTGGTACTGTGTGCGGCTGCTGGCCGCTGATGACGTGCCGGTGAACCACGGCTGCTTCGAACCGGTGCAGGTGCGGGTCGAGCCGGGCAGCGTGCTCAACCCGCGTTTTCCGGCGGCGGTGGCGGTCGGCAACACCGAGACCGGCCAGCGGGTGGTGGACGTCGTGCTGGGGGCGCTGGCGCAGGCGCTGCCGGGGCGCATCCCGGCGGCCAGCCAGGGCACGATGAACAATTTCACCTGCGGCGGGATGGTCGCCGGGCAGGCTTTCGTCTACTACGAGACGATCGGCGGCGGGCACGGCGCCGGGCCGCTGGGCGACGGCCTGAGCGGACGGCACAGCCACATGACCAACACGCGCAACACGCCGGTCGAGGCGCTGGAGTACGTGCTGCCGCTGCGGGTGATCGCGTACAGCCTGCGCGAGGGTTCGGGCGGCTGCGGGCGGCGGCGCGGCGGCGACGGCCTGCGGCGGGTCTACGAGTTCCTGGCTCCGTGCACCGTGACTTTCAACAGCGAGCGCCGCCGGTACGCGCCTTACGGTCTGGCGGGCGGCGCGCCGGGCGCGTGCGGGCAGAACTGGATCGTGCGCGGCGGCGTGCCGGAACCGGTCGGCGGCAAGTTCACCAGCCGCGTCCAGCCGGGCGACCGCGTCATCATCGAGACGCCGGGCGGGGGCGGCTGGGGAGATTTGTACTCTGGCGATTAAGCCCTGCGTGGTTTATAGTAAAGGCGAATGTTAACGGATTTCGTCACTGGCTTTCATCTGAAAATTCGGGGTATTCGGAAGAAAACTGCCGTGTCCGCTACGAGTTATGCCCTGGAACATTTCTACTACGGCCAGTTCGTGCGCGACGACCAGCCCTACGGCGACCTGCGCCTGCTCGCCGCCTCGCCGGGCATAAAGCCCGAACAGGTGGCCGAGGCGGTGCGGCTGGCGCTGCTGCCGCCGCTGCCGGGCGCGGCGCGCGGCGCCTGGGCGCTGGTGCGGGGGCGGCAGGCAGTCCCGTTCGTGCTGGTGCAGTCGCAGTTAGGCGCGGCTGGCCAGAGCATGCTGCACTTCATCATCGCGCAGCCGGATATGCTGCGGGCGATGGGCGGCAACCTGAGAGCGCTGCTGCGGCTGGTGGAAGACCAGCCGCCGACATACGACCGTCTGGGCGACGCGCTGCGCCCGCTGGAACTGCCGCAGACCGAAGCGCCGTCGGCGGCTGAACAGATCGACAACATCTTAGCGTTGATGAGCTATACCGGCAACCGCGTGGACCGGATCGAGGCGCTGCTGGCGGCCATCGTCCAGGGGGTTCCGCTCTACATTCAGGACGCGCCGCCCGATCTGGAGACGCGGGTGCGGTTCGTGCAGGGGCTGCTGGCGCTGCTGCCGCCGTCGGCGCGCTTCGGCGTGACCTTCGCCACTCACAGCCTGGCGTCGTCACATCTGGACGTGCAAGTGTGCTTCGCGGCGGATGGCGCGCCGGAGCGGTCGCTGGTTTTCCAGTGGCCGAGCGGGCAGATCGTCGGCGCGCCCATCGAAGACGCCTACAGCCGGTTCATCGCCAGCCAGCTCCGGCTGGACGCCGAGCTGGTCATCCAACGCACGCGGCAGCTCACGGCCGTGGCCGCCTGGCGCATCAAACTCGGCGACCGGCTGGCCGACGCCCTGGGCTACGCCGCCAACCGCTTCAAGCTGGATGAGGCGCTGCTCACCAGCCAGCCGGTGGGCATCGAGGACGTGGCGCGGGTGCTGGCCGAAGACCCCACCCTCAGCGACGAGCTGAAGGTGGCGTATGTGCAGCACCTGCTGGCATTCTCGCTGGCGCTGGGCGATATGAGCCAGGCTGACCCGATCGCCGTCATGCTGCGCCAGCAGCCGCGGTTGGAGCAGGCAGTGCAGGCTCAGCTCAGCGACGCCATTGCCGACGGCAAAGCCGGGCTGGTCTACGAGACGCTGGCGCGCTGGCTGGCGAACCCGCTGGGGCCAGCGGGGATGACCTGGGTGAGTCTGACCCATCGGGCGGCGCTGGCGCACATGCAGACGCTGGTAGACGCCCGCGACAGCAAGGCGGTCAATCAATTCTTGGAGGCGGTGCACCGCGCCGACGCTGGCGTCGAAGTCAGCCGTATGGTGGCGCGGCTGATCGAGATGGCGCTGCCGCTGACTGTGGGCGACGCCGATCTGAGCCTGACGCTGTTTCTGCTGGCG
Organism: uncultured Anaerolineae bacterium; assembly: GCA_937922795.1. Taxonomy (GTDB): domain Bacteria; phylum Chloroflexota; class Anaerolineae; order Aggregatilineales; family Phototrophicaceae; genus CFX2. Next base: position 60,785 of record CALAJK010000047.1, on the reverse strand, counting down.
GTCAACTATCTGGAGAGCGATGTGCTGCGGCGCTTCCTCAGCGCGCAGCGCTTCACCGCCCTGCTGCCGCCCGGTCTGGCGCGGCTGGCCCCGTATGTGACCGGCAGCGACCCAGGCCTGTGCCCGGCCGGGCTGCTGGCGGACACGGCGGCGGCGTTCGGAGATGAATGGCGCGACTTGGTGCTGATCCGTCTGGCGGAGGCGGCGCTGATGGCCGACCGGCCGGATGTGGTGGACACGACCGCCCTGGCCGGGTTGGTGCAGCTTCTGCCCACCCCCTGGGCGGTGCAGTACAGCCAGGTGCTGCACTGGATCGCCCGCAATCTGTCGCGCGATGATCTGCTGCGGCAGTTAGATCCGCCCGGTCCGACGTACCTGCTGCAGCTGCTGCTGGCGTCCGGGGCCTATGTCGATCTGGCCAATGAGATGCTGCACCAGGCGCGCACGCTGTACCCCGGCGACGCCCAGACCGACTATGTGGCGGTGGTGCGCCGCATCTTCGCCGAGACGCCCATTCCTACCGAGAACATCCCGACGGCGCTGAAGGTGATCGGCGAGACGGGCATCCGGTCGCTGCCGCTGGCCATGGCCTATATCGGCGCGCTCGAAGGCCATGAGTGGGCGGCGGCGCTGGATGCGGTGGCCGAGGAAGCCACCCACCTCATCCTCGACAATCCGGCCATCCTAGAGGTCATTGATCCCAGCGCCATGATCGCCCTGCTCAAGTTCCACATCAAGCGGCGCGACGCGGCCAACACCATCCGGGTCGCTGGGATGACGGCGCAGGTGGCAGCGCGCGACCGAGGCCGGGGCACGGGCATCATCGGGCGCATGTATAAGCTGATGGATTGGGACGACAAAGTCAGGCTGGCCGGCTTAGAGCTGATGCGCCGCTATGTGCGCCATGCCGACGATGAGGAGGCGCGTCAGGCGGTGACGGTGTTCGGGCGCGAGTTCGGCCCGGATGTGCAGGCCGCGTTGGGGGCGTCATATGCCCTGCGGCAGGCGCTGGACGGCGTGGACGTGGCGACTTATGCCGAACTGCTGCATGTCACCGCCGATTTTCTGTACGATACGGCGCTGGCGTACGCCGATAAAAATCGCGTCCCCAGCGTCAGCTCGCTGTTGAGCGATCTCGCCAGCATGGGCGGCGGGCTGACCGATGACGAACGGTTGGCGATCGTCCGCGAGGTGCTCGGCCTGGCGCGCGCTGTGATCGTACTCGGAGGCCAGCAGTTGGCCAATCATCCCCGCCATCTCAGTCGGCACATCGAAGGGCTGCTGACCGGGAAGACCGACCCGACGACGGCGCTGGATGTGCTGTGGGTGCTGGGCGGCTACTTCACCAAAGGCAAGCGCTACCCGCTGCGGCTGCAAGCGCCGCTAGTTCCGCATCCGCTGGCGGAGCGATCAGCGCCGCGGCTGCGGGAGGAGTCGGCGGTGGTCAACAGCCTGCTGCGGGCGCTGCTGCGGGCGTTTCCGCTGGAGAAGCGGGTAGGGGTGAGCGCGGCGGCGCTGCGGGGCGAGATCGAGAGCTTATGGGGCGATCTGCCGCTGATCAGGCGACGGGAGCTGGTGCGCAACTTGGCGATCGACTTGCAGCGGGTGGCTGAGCTCACCACGCTCATCGTCGAGTCTGGCAACATCCGCGCCCTAGAGGACAACACCCAAGCGCGGCGTCTGGAAGAGAACCGCGCGCAGCCCAAGAATACGCTGGAGTTCTACCGCTTCGTGGCCGGTTACTTCAAAGCCCGCGCATCCTGACAAGGTCGCCTTCCAGCGGCGCTATTTGCCCGGCGGGCGGCGCAGGCCGAACACGGCGTGCGCCCCGGCGGCGCTGCCGATCGCCCGCCGCCAGCTGTCGCGTTCGCGCCCCATGACCTCGTGGGCGCGTTTGTAATCGCTCTTGGACTGGAATTCCAGCAGTTCGGCCTTGAGCTGGCGCCAGCGCTCGGTCTGCAGGGCGATCAGCCGGTCGAGCGCCGCCCCCGGCCCCGGCCCGCGCAGCGCGGTGCGAAAGTGCGGCAGGCACAACCCAGCAGAACGACGGAAGGCCGCCTCCAGCCGGGCGTCACCCAGATGAGTCACCAGGGCTTCCAGGTAGCTGGCTTCGGCCTGCGCCAGCGTCTGGCACACCAGGCATGGGCCTTCTGGCTCCAGCCGGTCGGCCAGCGCCGACGGGCCGTTCGCGCCTGAACCGAACATCCGCGCCAACCCGCCTGAGGGCTGCGCCGGCGCCTCGTCAATCAACCGCAGCACCTCGTCAATCACCGCCGTTTGCAGGATGGCGATGCCCAGCACGCCGGCGTCGTAGCGGGTGAGCTGCCAGCTGTGCAGGTTGCACAGCCCGCGGCCAGCGCGAAAGGCGGCGTGGGTGCCGGGGTCATTGGCGAACTCGTACAGCAGCGAGTCGAGGTAGCGATCGGCGTCGCGGATGAGCAGCGTGCACACCGGACACTCGTCCCCAGCGCAGGCCTCCACCAAGTCGTAAAAACTGAACGGCAGCATCGGGTCTCAGCTTTCTGCGGCGGCCGGTCGCAGCCGCAGGTCGAAGCTGGCCGGCTGGTCGGTGTCATCATTCATGCCGGAGATGGCCAGCAGCAGGAGCTGCCCCGCCGCCAGGTTGAACTCCCATATCCCCCGCGCGCCGCCGTTGGGGCCGAGCAGGCGGCGCACGCCGCTGGAGGCGCGATCCTGGCCGATGCTGGCGGCCTGCACCAGGAACTGCTGCGGCGTCTGGTTGGTCATCGGCTGCCAGCCGTTGAGCGTCCAGCCCGGCACGCCGCCCTCGACGTCGTCGCGGAAGCCGATCTCCGGGATGGTGATGTTGTCAACGGCGGCGCCAGCGTTGGGGACGCCCGGCTGGCTAACGTAAGCGAAGCGCACCTGAATCGTTCGACCGGCGTAGGCGGAAAGGTCGGCTTCCTGGCGCAGCCAGACGGCATCCGGGACGAAAACGCGGGTGGGGTGCGCCGCCAGCGTGACCGGCACATCGTGAAATGTATCGCCGCGCTGGATGTACAGATTGACGGTGTCGCCGGGGCGGTAGTTCGACAGCCAAGCGATGATGTTCGGCCGCCCCGGCCACGGCCGGCCGTCATAGCCGGCGATGCGGTCGCCCACCAGGATGTCGGTCTGGGCGACGGGGCCATCCGGCAGGATGTCGGTCAGCGTGACGCCGTCCGCCGCCAGGCCGACGCCCAGGTAAGGGAACGGCCGCGGCGCTTCTAGGCTGCTGATGCCGGTGTAGCCCGGCCCATAGGCGACGCCGTAGGGGTTGTCCTGGCGGCCGGTGGCGGTGGGCAGCAGCGACCACGTTTGGCCGTCGTCGTCTGAGACCTGCAGGTAGACGTAGTTCCAGCCGTCGGCCAGCATGTGCCATAGGTCGAACTGTAAAACGGCCTTCTGGACGCCGCTCAGGTCGAAACGCCGGGTGAGCGTCGTCTCGCGGTTCGGGCCGCCGCCGGACCAGTAGAAGCGGTTGGCGTCGCCGCCGGCGGGCAGCGGCAGGCGACGGTTGATCGGCTGTCCCTCGAACGCGATCGTCACCGCCGCGGGTTCAGGGCTGGTGATCAAGAAGTAGCGCGTGGCGAACTGCCCGACCGTCATCCCTTCCAGATCGGCATTGAGGTCTTCGGGCAGGCGGGTGATAGCGACTGATTGGCCTTGGGCGAACTGCACGCCCCGGTGCAGATAGCGCCCGTCGCCGATGAAGCCGTTGAGCAGGTTGGCCATCACGAAATCGGCGAAGGCGTCGCGGGCGGTGACCGGCTCACCGGTGGCCAGATCGATGATGTTGCGCTGGGCAAGCGCCGTGTCCAGCGGTTCCAGCCCGTCGCCGGGCAGGGTGAACAGGTCGGCCAGCACGCCGTCGCCGTAGCGCTGGCGCACGTAGCGCAGGAAGAGCTGCTGCGTGCCGAATTCCTGGCCGGCGCTGGCCAGCCCCGGCAGGCGCAGCAGCGGCGTGTTGGGGTTTTCGAGAAACGGGGCGATGTCCTGGCTGGTGAGCGCTGTCCCTTCGATCTGGAGCAGGGTATACCAGCTCAGCGCCTCGGTCAGCCAGACGGGTTGAGCGGGGTTGGCGTGGGCGGCCTGCATCCAGAAGAAGGCGCGCCCCAGCAGGTTGAGGTAAGTGGGGTCGCCTAAGGGGATGCCGGGCAAGGCCGAGACGTTGACGGTCAGCGTCTCGTGCTGGTTGGTGTAGCCGCCGGGGACGAGCGGGGCCGGCAGGCTGTGGTTCGGGTGATAGAATGGGCTGCGCGCCTCGCGCAGGTCGGCGGCGAACAGCACGTACAGATGGGGGTCGTTATCCACGTCGGGCAGCGGCCAGGTCATCAGCCCTTCCAGGTCAGCCAGCGCTTGAACCTGACGGCGGACGCTGAGCGCGTTGTCGCGCACGCGCAGCAGGTTCACCAGCCGGCTGAACTGCGACGCGAACTGGGTCAGCGCGTCCGCGTCGTAGTCTAGGCCGCGCTCCACCCACACGTACAGCGTCGGCGTGGCGGCGGCCAGCTCAGCCGTGATCAGCGCCGGGCGGTCGCCGCCGGCGCGCGTCACCCAGAAGTCCAGCGTGTCGCCCAGTCGGTACGCCGGCGAAGGCGGCGGGATGGCCGGCTCGCCGGTGTAGCCCAGCAGCCGCCGCGCCAGGTCGGCTGGGTCGCGCTGGGCGGTGTCCTGCGCGTGGGCGTCCGCCGACGCGATCAGCGCCAGGGCGGCCAGCATCAAGCCCAGCAGCCTTCGGGGTCGTAAAGCGGACATGGGGGACAATCCACAGCTCGATCACATCCCTTAATGTTTCAAGTGTAGTGCGGGGGTGGGCTTTGGGAAAGTTCTCTCATCCAGGGTTAAGGCGGTGGTCTCCGCTTCGCGCGCCCTTCTGAGTCCGACTATAATCTCACTCAGGAGGGGATGAACAGACATGGATGTCGGAGTCGAATTCAGCCATTACCGAGTGATCGAGCACATCGGGCGCGGCGGCATGGCGGACGTGTGGTCGGCGCGGGACAAACGCCTGAACCGTACCGTCGCCATCAAGACCATCGCCCGCGATCTGTCGCAGGATGTCGAGCCGGTCAAGCTGTTCGAGCGCGAGGCGCAGACCATCGCCCAGCTTGAGCACCCGCACATCCTGCCGATCTACGATTTCGGCGAGTTTGAAGGCCAGTTGTACATCGTCATGCGGTTTGTGACTGGCGGCTCGCTGGAGAGCCTGCTGGCGCAGGGGCCGCTGCCCACGTCGGAAGTGCTGCGCCACGCCCGCGCCATCGCCGCCGCCTTAGACTACGCCCACGCCAATCAGGTCATCCATCTGGATTTGAAGCCGTCGAACATCCTACTGGACAGCAATCTGTCCCCTTATCTGGCCGACTTCGGCCTGGCGACGTTCGTCGGGCCGGAGGGACGGGCGGCCAACCCCGGCTACGGCACGCTGCTGTACATGGCTCCAGAGCAGCTCACGGCCAGCGTGATCGACCACCGGGCGGACATCTACAGCTTCAGCATCCTGATGTTTCAGATGTTCACCGGCGAGCTGCCGTTCGACGCCACTACCTCGCTGGCGCTCAAGCAGCTTCAATGGCAGGAAGACCTGCCGGAACCGACCAGCCTGGGCGGGGACTTGGCCGAGCTGCTGACGCCCATCCTACGGCGAGGCACGGCGGTCGATCCGAATGCGCGCCCCAACACGGTGATGGAACTAGTGAGCGAGCTGGAGGCGGCGCTGGCCGCCTTCGGCGCGCCCATCGTGGTATCTGGCGAAGCGGCGTTCGGCCAGGTATTTGGGCTGGAAGCCGAAGCACAGGCGCTCGGCGCTACGCTGCCGATGACCGCCGACGCGGTCGCCCTGCGCGAGGCGAAGGATCTGTACTATAAAGCCCGCCGCGCCTGGGCGCACGGCCAGGGGCGCTTTCTGCTGGGCGCCACGCACTTCATGTTGATGTGCGACTTCTACATGCGCGCCGATGAGCTGGGGCTGGAGCTCGACGACGCCGGCCGCCAGATGCTGCTGCGCGGCGCACTGGAATACGATCACGAAGTGGATTACTGGTGGGAGCAGCTCGACCACGACAGCCGCCGCTGGGTGGCGATGCACGCCGCCCGCAGCGAGAGCGCGCCGGCGCGGGCGCGGGCGCTGTACCGCCTGGAGATGCTGCCCGACTCCGATCCGCCCAAGATACCGGGCGTGGTTGCCCAGGTGCTGCAGATCGAGACCGATGACGCCGTTCAGCGGGCGGCCATCCAGGTGCTGGGGACGCGGGCGCAGTTGGGCAAGGCCGGCGGCTCCAGCGGCGTCTACGGCGCGGTGGAGAAGCCGAGCACCGGTCTGACCGGGCGGCTGCTCACGATGCGCACGCGCGCCGGGCTTCAGCTTCAGCCGCCGCCCGTCTGGCGCGACGTGGTGTACACGCCGGAGATCGACCGCCTGCTGGCGTACTTCGCGCTGGAGGCGCGCGCGCCCGGCGTGGCCGAACTGGCGGCGCGCACCATCGGCCGCATTCGGTCGCTGACGGCGCTGCAGGCGGTAGCGGAAGCGCAGCGGAGGGGATCGAAAGGGGCGCTGCGGGCGCTGGCGCTGGTGCGCGACGAAGCGCCGTCGCTGCCATCGGTCGTCAGCCCGCGCGGGCGGCTGTACGCCTGGCTGGCCAACACCTGGCGGCGCATGACCGACAACCCGCTGCAAAACGTGTGGCGGTTCGCGCTCGCCATGCTGGGCGGCGCTGTGGCGATGGCGCTGCAAGTGTTCATCACCTTCCGCAGCGAGGCGATTTTCAACGCCGACCGCTGGGGCAAGACCATCTCCATCGGCCTGACCTTTGGCATGTTCGTGGCGATCCTGGCGTTCGTCGCCGGCGAATACCCGGCGCGGATGCGCGGCTTCTGGCCGACGTGGGCGCGGCTGCTGCTGAGCGCGGTGGTCGGCTTCGTCTGGGGGACGCTGTCGTGGGGCGCGTTCACCTGGTTCTTCCTGACGTATGTGCCAGACTGGGGGGTGATGGCCATCGCCGGCCTGGGCATCGCCGCCGGCTTCGTCCTGACAGCGGTGTTCAATCTGCCGGGGTGGGCGGCTTTCCTGGTCACCACCGCCGCCACCTACGCGCCCATCTACGCCTTTTACCACTTCTTCATGACCGGCGAATTCGCGCTGTGGCCGCTGCTGTCGCGGGAGACGCTGCTGAGCCCGGTGGCGGTGCTGTACTACGACTATCCGGAGCAGATCTGGATGCTGGGCCTGCCGGTGGTCATGCTGATCGCGCTGGGCGGCCACGCCCAGGCCATCGGCCGGGATGTGCGGGCGCTGGTCGCCTACCTGCGGCGGCGGGCGGCGCGGCGCGCGAGTTGAGCGCGAGCGGCGGACGCCCCTCACACTTTGCGGTACAGCCTGCCGCCGAATTCTTCAACGAGCTGGTTATCCAGCTCATCGGCGTAGCTGGCCACCAGCGTGATGATCTGGTTGGCCTCGTCGGCGTCCAGCCCTTGCAGCGGGCGCTCGCTGAACACATAGACCGTGTCCGCATACACCCCCAGCGCGGCGTTCGTCAGCCGCAGGTTCAGCTCCAGCAGGCGGCGGTAGAGCGGCAGCAGGCCAGATTGGGGCAGGTGCAGGATGGGCGACAGCACCTGGAGATAGCCAACGCTGTTCTGAATCGAGATGAAGATCTCGATGGTGGCGCTGCCGCGCTGGAACGTCCAGCCGAAGCCGGTATCGGTCGGCATGCGCGCCTGCACCGGGTCCACGCCGATCGCCGGCAGAATCTGCTCGACGGTCAGCGCGTGGGCTTCCAGTGAGGCGCCGGCGGATGATTTGCGGCCTCTGAAGAGCATCGGTTCTCCTCCTGGCGGCTAACCGTCTGATTGTTTGCCCCCACAGCGCAGGCAGTGATCCCGGTAGATGCCGACGCGCGCGCCGCAGCGCCGGCAGGCGTGCGGGTAGTTTTCGTAGTAGAGCGTCCGCAGCGGGTGGTTGGCCTCGCGGCGCAGGTTGATTGATCGCGGCATCAGGCTGCCGCAGGTCTCGCAGTAGTAACCCCCGGCGGCGGCGGCCGGGCTGTTGGCGCCGCAGGCCGGACAGTAAACCCGCGCGGGCTGCGCGCGCAGCTCCTGGCGGACGAAGTCCAGGCGGGCGAGGATGGCGCGGATGTGCAGCCCATACTGGAAGCTGGAAGCGGCGCCAGTGTTGTTCGTGAGCATCCCGACCAGCAGCCGCTGGTCATCCAGCACCGGGTTGCCGCCGGCGTCCAGCGGCTGGGTGATGTCCGTGGGGAACCAGTGCGCCGCCAAGGCGCGGTGGGTAGCGCGCAGCCGGCCGCGCGCCGTGCTGCCGTCGAAAGCCAGCGCCAGCAGCGGCGTATCCGCCGGGATGCGCGGCAGCGGCGAGATCGGCATCAAGGTCTGCACCCGCATCGGGATGAAGATGAACGCCAGATCCAGCTCAGGAAACGAGCGGAGGACCTGGCCGGCGAGCCGTGTCCCGGCGTCGAGTTCGACCTGCACCGTCTCGCTCGTCCCGACGACGAAGCGGGTGGTCGCCAACAGGCCTTCGGTATGCACGAAGAAAGCCGTGCCCGGCCCGTTCGGCCCGTCCAGGATGCGGGCGATCTGGTAGATGGCGGTCGCGGCGGCCGGCGCGCCCGTGGACGGCGCGGGGGGCGGGTAGGGAGTCTGATCGGCCGGGACGCCGAGGCCGGGCGGCGGGTCGGCGGGCAGGGCGGCCGGGACGCTGATGCCGGGCAGCGTGCTGGGCGGCGGCGGCGCGGCTGGGTCGGGCGGGCGGGGGAGCTGGGCCGCCAGCCATTGTTCGACGCGATGGCGAATGTCCGGGTTGGTCGGGTCAGCCGCCAGCGCCTGATCGTAGTACTGGCGCTTCAAGTTGGGATCGGGCGTGGTCTCGGCCAGCCACAGGCAGGCGACTGCCCGCACGCCGCCCGCCAGCTGCGGGTCTTTGAGGGCGATGCGCAGCAGGCGCGCGCCCTCATCGTTTTGGCCGCTCTGAATGGCGGCGATGCCTTGTTCGACGTAACGAAAGGTCACCATGGGTGAAATCCAGGCGATGGTAGCCCAGTCCGCCGCCGGCCGGGGCGCCGCGCGGGATCAGCGTCTCGACCATATTATAGCCGATTGATGACGGATTGCCCGCGGGGGGCGAGGCCGCGCCGGCTCACTCCACTTGCAGCCACTCCTCAGCCGGGTCTTGCTGCTCCGGCAGGCGCACCACCTGGAACCAGGTGACGCCGGGCTTGAGGTAGAGAAAACCGCCGTTGCGATCGCGCAGACCGATCAGCGACTCGCGGGTGGGGCGCACCCAGCGGCCGTCGTAGCGCAGGCCGTCACGGAATAGAATGGCGTCCCCCTCGAACCACAGCTTGATCTCGGTGCTGTAGCTGACGCTGCCCTGCCACTGGCTTTCGACGATGTCGGTCGGCTGGTGGTCGGCGTACAGCACCACGACGTTGGCGGCGGCGACCTGCTGGAGCGTATTGGCGTCGAAGTGTCCCTGACCGTCGGCGTAGCGGCGGTATTGACCGCTGGCGGCGTCATACATCCAGACGACGCGGGTGGCGCGGTAGCGCAGGTCGATGCGGGCGGCGGTGCTGGTGTTGCCGGGCGGGCTGAGTTCTAGGAAAGCCATGCCCGGCAGGTCGGGCGGCTGCCCCAGCCCTTGTTCGGCGGCCAGCCGCCACAGCGCGTTCGGGTTGGTGAACAGGTTGTGGGGCGCTTCGAGAGCCTCGTCGCGCCAGTAATAGGGCGGGCCGAACAGCACGCCCTTGAACAGCCGGTCGGCGAAGTCGGACGTGTTCAGGCGCTCCTCAACGCCGATACTCGCCCCAGAGAACGCCAGCAGCGCATCGTACATCGGGGCCAGCTCGTAGTCGATCAGCCGGGCGCTGCGGATCGAGCCGACGCGGTCAGGGGCGTGGCTGTAGAAGACGGCCGAAAAGCGCGTCAGGCCGCCCTCAGCGTAGTGCTCGAACACCAGATCGGCCGCGCCGATGCCCGCCTGGGGGCGCACCAGGGGCGGCGCATTGGAGATCTTGGCGATCAGCGGGCGGCGGTTGAGCGCCGCCGGGTCGGGCGCGGGCAGCCCCGTCAGCGGGTTGACGCCCGGCGGAAACTCGTCAGGCCCGACTGTGCCCGGCAGCAGGGCGGGTTGATTCTCAATTTTCGCGGAAAAGATTTCGGTTGTAGGATAGGATAAGGTAGATAGTGTCGCGGGCGATGCCACTGGCATGATGCAGGCGGCGCACGATGCCGCAGTCAGCACCAGGGTTCCCAGTCGAAGCCGTGATTGAGCGCGCATAAGCAGAGTCCGTCAAGCATCCGATTGGCCGGATTGTAACCCGAAGCGGGCGCGGCTGGGTAGTTGGCCGGTTGTCCTACCTGCGTTTAGGTTCGGTTGACTTGATTTTAAGCGCGGGCTATAATGACCGGCATGCAGATGCTGTCACAAAGCGACTGACGGATCGTCGTCACGGCCTGACGTTGCACGGTGCGGTAGGGGGCCTCAATGCCACTGAAGGGCGAACTCAGGGATTTCAGTACGACTCAACTGCTGAACCTGATCAATCTGGCTGGCAAGACCGGCACGCTGACGATTTATCAGAGCGTCAAAACGGGCGAGACGGAGACGATCGGCGACAAGACGCGCGAAAAAGTCACCGCCGGCGCCGAGCGCGCGCGCGTCTCGTTCCGCGCCGGCAAGCTAGTCTACGCTACGATGGACGGTCAGGATGGCAATCTGGTAGCGGTGCTCAACAAAGCCGGCAAATTGAGCGATGAGCAGGCGCGCATCATCCGCGAGCGCGCCAAAAACACCACCGACAAAGCCCTAGCGATGCTGCTCATCAACGCCAATTACGTCACCCAGAACGACGTCGTCCTGTGCGTGCAGCAACACAACTTGGATGTCGTCTACAGCCTGATGTCCTGGAACGAAGGACCGTTCCGCTTCGATGATGACGTGCTGCCCGGTCCGGATCGTATCCAAGTCCCAATTGACTTGGAGAACGTGATCATCGAGGGGGCGCGCCGGATTCGCGAGATCGAAGAACTGGTCCAGCATCTGCCGAACCTGGACATGGCGTTGAAATTCCCGGATAACCCGCGCGAGAAGTTCAAGGGCATCCACCTGAGCGTTGAGGAATGGCGGGTCGTCTCGTTCGTCAACCCGCGCAACTCCATCCGCCAGATCGCGAAAGCGAACAACATGACGGAGATGGAGATCCGCCGCATCGTCTACGGTCTGGAGCAGGCCGGGTTGGTCGAGCTGGTCAAGCCGCCAGGATCGGAGCCGACGCTGGCCAACAAGACTGCGCGCCGCCCAGTCACCAAACCTCAAGTGCAGAAGGTGGTGGTGAACCGGCTGATTGATAAAATTCGGTCTATCTAGTGTCCTGAAGTCCTGACTGGACCGTCAACTGGAAGAGCGAGCGCACTATGCAAACTGTCAAAATGGTTATCACTGGGCCGTTCAGCGCTGGTAAAACCGAATTCATCCGTTCGATCAGCGAAATTGAGGTCGTGTCTACCGAGCGCGAAATCACCACTGCGGCGGAGAAACGGCAGAAGGACGTGACCACGGTGGCGATGGACTTCGGCCGCATCACCGTGGATGACGATCTGGTGCTGTATTTGTTCGGCACGCCGGGCCAGCGCCGGTTCGACTTCATGTGGGAAATCCTGGCGGAGGGGATGCTCGGCTTCGTGGTGATGGTGGACAGCTCAAAACCGGAGACGTTCCGCGAGGCGAAAAGCATCCTGGAGACGTTCCGCGCCTACGCGCCCACGCCGTACGTAGTGGCGGCCAACAAGCAGGATCATCCAGACGCCTGGGCGGCTGAAGATCTGCGGATCGCGCTGCGCATTGAAGAAGGCGTGAAACTGCTGCCCTGCGTCGCCAAAGACAAAGAGAGCGTGAAGAACGTCCTGCTTGAGCTGCTGTACTCGATCCTGGAGGAGATGGAAACCTAGTCTTCGAGCGGGCGGCGGGACGTCGTCCACACATCCGACAAGGTTGCATCGGCGTGGCTACACTCGTCACCGAGCAGGGCATCGTTCATTATGAAACCTATGGACGCGGACGCCCTGTTCTTTTATTGCACGGCTGGCTGGGCTCCTGGGCGCTGTGGCGCAAGACCATCGAAGTGTTGGGTGCTGAATTCCGGACGTATGCGCTGGATTTCTGGGGCTTCGGCATGTCGGGCGACCAGGGGGATGATTTCTCGGTCGGCAATTTCGTGGTGTTGGTCAAGCAGTTCATGGACCGGCTGGGCATCGTCAGAGCGCCGCTGATCGGGCACTCGATGGGCGGCACGGTGTCGCTGTCGGCGGCCAGCCTGTATCCTGAGAAAGTCGTCAAGGTCATCGTGATCGGCTCGCCCATTGTGGGCAGTTCGCTCAGCCCGCTGCTCAAGTTGGCCGGTTACCGCGGCTGGATCGGCCTGGCGGAGACCGCGCCGTTCCTGTTCGACATCTTCATGAACACGCTCAAGTTCTCGCTGCGCGGCGCGTCGTATCTGCTGGCCAAGGATGGGCGCGCGCTGGGCAACATGTTCGCTTCTGATCTGTCTAAGCTGACGGTGGGGCCATTCTTTGAGAGCATCACCACGCTGCGCGAAACTGATTTGCGCCCCCGCATCGGCGAGTTGAAGATGCCCATCCTGGGAATTTACGGCAAGAAAGATCTGATCGTTGACCCCAAGCAGTCTCAAGTCCTCAAGCAGTACGCTCCCCACAGCCAGATCGCTTGGTTTGAGCATTCCGGCCACTTCCCAATGATGGATGAATCGGAACGCTTTCACACCACCGTACGCGACTTTCTGAACAACGGCTAGCGCAGAACGCCGCCTCTCTCTACAATCGACTTCATCTGCACGGTCGCCGCTTATTCGCGGAGTCACTGCCATGTATCGCTATATCCTGGAAGATACCCGCCGGATTCCCCCTTTCAACCAGCCTGCCAGCGAGCTGACAGTCGGCATTGCGCCGTTGAAGATCCATCACGAGAACCTGTTCGCCGAGGTCTTCGATAAATGCGACCTGGGCGGCGTGTTTCAGCGCTCAGAAGCCATGCAGCAGATCGCGCCCAGCGAGGCGGTGGTGTACCGTGACAGTCTATGGTTCGATCATGAGTTCCTGGAGTACTTCATCGCCCACGCGCGGGCGACGAAGCAGGCGTGCCGGGCGGCCGTCCCGGCGGACGATCGGGCTATCAAAACCTATGCGCTGCCGCTGACCCGCAGTTTTGTGCCGGCGGTAGATGCGCGGGGCAATGCCATTTACCTCACCGACTTGTGGTATTTTCCGCGGGGCTACAGCGATCAGGTGGTTCCCGTCGTCGTGCCGAGCGACTCGAAAGAGAAGGGCTTCTACAGCGTGCCCGACTTCATGGCGCAGGACCGCGGCGATCTGACTCACCATCTGACGGCGCGCGCGCTGCTGTCCATCGAAAGCTGGGTGCACATCTACTACGCCAGCGTCATCTTCGGCGTGTTCTCGCGCGGGCATCGGTTTGAGGAATACGTCAAGAGCCATAACTTCTATGCGCTCAAGCTGCTGTGGCGCGGCATCCTGGAGCAGAAGCAGGTGCTGACGACGTCGGAGGTAGTGCGCGTCGGCAAAGACACCGTGATCGACCCTTCGGCGATCATCAGCGGTCCGACCACGATCGGCGACAACTGTTTCATCGGGCCGGGCGTGGTCATTGACAACTGCGCCATCGGCAATGATGTCAGCATTTCGCAGGGCTGCCAGCTCATGCTCAGCACCGTGGCCAATAACTGCTTCCTGCCGTTTCGCGCGTCGCTGTTCATGACGGCCATGATGGAGAACTCGATCGTCGCCCAGAACACCTGCCTGCAGATGTGCGTGATCGGGCGCAACAGCTTCGTCGGGGCGGGCAACACCTTCACCGATTTCCGGCTGCTGGGCGAACCGGACCCGCGCGGCGGCGTCATGCCCCGGCCGATCCGCGCCGCCAGCATCCACGGCGAGACTGAGGAAGTCGGCCAGGTGGTGTTGGGTGGGGCAGTGGGGCACAACTGCCGCATCGGTTCGGGCATGATCATCTTCCCCGGCCGCATGATCGAGTCCGACGTCGTGCTGTTCGCCTCGCCCAGCCGCCGGGTGATCGCCCGCAACGTCACCTATGAGGAGAGCGATCACCATGCCCTAGGGCAGGAAGGCGGCGTCCATCACCGCCAGTTCCCGCGGCAGGATGAAGCGCATCTGGAGGAAGAGGCCTGGACATCGTGGTGAGCGCCCATGCCTGAGGCGTTAAGGTTTGGGATGCGCCAGGTTGCAGTACAGTAGTAGTGTAGATCGCCGTCCCCTCCGAGCATCAGACTGGCAGGAATCATGACCGAAGACACTTTCGCCTTCATCATCCATCCCATTCATATCAAAGAAGACGTGGCGCGGAAGTACCCGCTGCTGGGCAAGATCCTCACCGAGCGGCAGATCAACTTCTTCTCGCGGTTTTTCCCGCCGGTGTATCTATCCGAAGTGACGGGCATCCGGTCGGCGGCGACCGGGCGCGAGTTGCGCGGCTGGCTGATCGCCTGCCCGTTCACGCCGCCCACCATGCTGTCGCTGCCGGTAGAGGCGGTGTACCGCAAGATCGTCGCCTGCGGTCACATGGCGGAGAGGCTGGGGGCGCGCATTCTGGGGTTGGGGGCTTATACCTCGGTGGTGGGCGATGCTGGCCGGACGATCGCCGATCGATTGGCGCTGCCGGTGACGACCGGCGACAGCTACACGGTGGTCATGGCGGTGGAGGCGCTGCGGCAGGCGGCGCACGTCATGGGGCTGACGTTCGCCGAGTCGGTGGTGGCAGTGGTCGGGGCGACCGGAGCCATCGGCAGCACCTGCGCCCAACTGCTGAGCGGCGCGTGCGCCCGCACTATTCTGGTGGGGCGGCGGTTAGACGCGCTGGAAGCGCTGCGCGAGCAGTGTCAGGGCGACACCGTCGCCACCACGGACATGAGCGCGATCTACGAGGCCGACTTGATTTTGACGGTGACCAGCGCCGTTCACAGCGTGATCTACCCGGCGCACCTGAAGCCGGGGGCCGTGGTGTGCGATGTGGCGCGCCCGCGCGATGTGTCGCGGCAGGTGGCCGCCGAACGCGATGATGTGCTGGTGATCGAGGGCGGCATGGTCGAAGTGCCGGGCCCGGTGGACTTCGGCTTCAACTTCGGCTTCCCGCCGCGCATGGCCTACGCTTGCATGGCGGAGACGATGGCGCTGGCGCTGGAAGGCCGCTACGAAGATTACACGATCGGCAAAGCGATCAGCGTGGCGCAGGCGCAGGAGATCGGGGCCATCGCCGCCCGGCATGGTTTTCGGCTGAGCGGCTTCCGCAGCTTCGAGGCGGAAGTCAGCGCCGAGACGATCAACGCCGTACGCGAACGCGCCGCCCGCCGCCGCCGCACCTGGTCGCCGGCGCTGCCTTGACGCCGGCCAAGTTTACGGCCGGGTTAGCGTCTCATAACCCAAAAGTGGGGTTCATTGGCGTGAAGCCGGTTTCATGATTATGATAAAGCAAGAAAGTCGTTACATGCCGAATATCACACATCCTGTGAGGGATGGTTGGGGGTTGGTATGAGCAAAGGTCGCATCCTGGTCGTCGAAGACGACTTCGACATCTCCAATATGCTGCGGATCTTCTTCACGGGGCAGCAGTACGAAGTCCAGATCGCGCCGCGCGGCAGCGACGCGCTGCAGATGACGCGCAAACAACTGCCCAACCTGATCATCCTGGACATCATGCTGCCGGATATGAACGGCTACGACGTGTGCCGCGAGCTGCGCACCACCACGCGCACCAGCCATATCCCGATCATCTTCCTGACGCAGAAGGATGAGCGCAGCGACAAGATCACCGGCCTGGAACTGGGCGCGGATGACTACATCACCAAACCGTTCGACATCGAGGAATTGAAGCTGCGGGTCCAGAACGCGATCGCCGCCGCCAAACGCCAGGTGCACATCGACTCGAAGTCCGGCCTGCCGACCGGCCATCTGATCGAGGAGCACCTGCGCAGCCTGATGCACAGCGACAAAGACTGGACGTACATCGACCTGAAGATCAATCACTTCGACCCTTTCACCGAGGTGTACGGGTTCGTGGCCGGCGACGAGGTGATGCGGTTCATGGCGTTGATCATCGGCGAGGTGGTCGATGAGTTGGGTACGCCGGACGATTACGTCGGTCACCCCGGCCAGGACAACTTCATCGTCATCACCCATGTGGATGATCCGGAACGGTTGAAGCGGCGGATTGTCGAGCGTTTCGACGATGAAGTGAAGCAGCATTACTCCTTCATCGATCGTGAGCGCGGGTACATCCTGGTGCCGGACGGCACAGTGGGCGAACGGCAGGAGCCGCTGATGACGCTGTCCGCCGGCTCGGTGTCGACGCGCACCCATCAATTTTCCGACATTCGTGAGATCACCGAACTGGCTGCCGAAGACCGCCGCCGGGGGTTGGGCGGCGAGGACAGCGCCGCGCCGCGCCTGTTGACCTCCTGGTGAGGGCGGCCGTCAGCCTTGAAGTGGGTAGGCTGGGTGTGACATGCTGCTGGGGTTCTTTTTACTGGTAGGCGGGCTGGTCATCATCCTGGGGCTGCTGCTGTGGTCGCGCCAGCGGCAGGCTCCCGGCGACGTGTTGGCTGCCGACGCGCCGGTCGGGATTGACCCGGCGCTGGCTTCCAACGAAGATGCCGTGCTGGTCTCCCGCGAGCACGGCCAGCTCATCTACGTGAACGACCGGGCGCGCCGCTGGGTGGGGCTGAACGGCGGCGATCCCAATCTCGAATACATCGCCCAGCTCGCCCAGCCGGCTGACAGCTTCCTGGAACTGTTCCTGCGCGAAGGCCAGGCCTCGTTCAAGTTGGGGTCGCGGTGGGTCGAAGCGTCGTCGCACACGATCCCATCGGGGACGGAGCGCCGGACGGTGGTGATCATGC
Organism: uncultured Anaerolineae bacterium; assembly: GCA_937922795.1. Taxonomy (GTDB): domain Bacteria; phylum Chloroflexota; class Anaerolineae; order Aggregatilineales; family Phototrophicaceae; genus CFX2. The sequence goes on along the minus strand of CALAJK010000047.1, from coordinate 43,824 downwards.
GCGAGCTGACGGCCGGCACGTCCAGCCCGGAGCTGCTCGACTTGTCGCTGGCGATGGCGATCATCAACGAGATCGGCGAGATGGTCAATGCCAGCATGAGCATCGAGCAGGTGCTGCAGACGCTGCTGACGATCGTCATGAAAGCGATCCCGGCCAGCGCGGGCGAGATCTGCCTGTGGGAAGAAGACACGCGGACGCTGCGCCCGCGCGGTTGGGTGGGCGATGCCCAGTACCTGCTGGCGCTGGCCGAGGCGGGCGGCGTCTACCACTACGACGAGGGTTTGACTGGTTGGATGGCGCGCAGCCGCCGGCCCGTGTTGGTGACGGATGTGGATGACGTCACGGTCATTCAGCCGAAGCTGAACCATTTCTACCGCAGCTTCGTCGGCACGCCGCTGATCTTGGGCGAGCGTTTCATCGGCACGCTGGAACTGGCGCACGTCCAGACGGGCGCGTTCAATCAGTCACACCTGGCGCTGCTTCAGGCGATCAGCAAGCCGTCGGCGACCGCCATCTACAACGCCGAACTGTACAGCGCTCAGGCGCGGCGCATCACCGACATGGCGCAGGTGCAGCAGGTGACGGAGGATCAGGCGGCGCTGAACGACTCGCGCCAGCTTTACCGTGAGCTGACCGAGCGCATCGCCCGCCTCATCGATGCCGACATCTGCGGCGTGCTGCTGTACGATGAAAACCGGCGCGCCTTGGCGCCAGAGCCGCCGTTCTTCGGGCTGCCAGATTACGCCTTGCGGAATTATCTGATCCCCGTGCCGCCGGGCAGCCCGCAGTACGCGATCTGGCAGGAGCAGCCGTACTGGGTGACCAACGACGCCGATGACGAGCCGCTGATCGAGGCGCTGGGCCTGAAGCCGCTGTTCAGCGTGTCGGGCATTCACAACACCGCGTTTCTGCCGCTGGAGATCGGCCGCCAGCGGCTGGGGATGCTGCAGGTCAGCAACAAGCGCGCCGCCGGCGGTTTCACCCCTCAGGATGTGCAGGATCTGCGCATCTTGGCGGCGCAGGCGGCGGTGGTGGTGCAGAATGTGCGCCTGTACCAGCGCGAGCAGCGCCGCGACGCCGAGCTGGTCGGCCTGCAGGAGATGACCCACGCCATCGGCGCGCTCAGCCGGGCGAGCGAGTTCTACGCAACGCTGACCGAACGCATCGCCCGGTTGATGGACATCCGTCTGTGCGGCATCCTGCTGTACGACGAGGCGAACCGCCGGTTGATCGCGCAGCCGCCCTTCTATGGCGCTGATGAAGCGCTGGTGCAGGACTACGTGATCGACCTATCGCCCAAAAGCCCGCTGGACGTGATCTGGCAGCAGGAAGACTACTGGTATACCAACCGCGTTCAGGCCGACGCGGTCATCTATGAAGCGGGGCTTGAGACGCATTTCGCCCAGTTGGGCATCGAGAAAACGCTGCTGGCAGTGCTGACTGTGGGCGGCCGCCGGTTGGGCGTCGTTCAGGCCGCCAACAAGCTCAGCGGCGAAGACTTCACCGATAAAGACGCCCGCCTGCTGTTGATCTTCGCCGCGCAGGCGGCAGCCATCATCGAGAACGCCCGCCTGTACCAGGACATTCAGCAGCGCGCTCAGGAGGCGAACCGCCTGCGCGAGATCGCGGAGATGGCCGGGGCGATCCTCACCGCCGATGACTCGTTCGCCGGCGTGCTGGCCGCCATCGCTGAGCTGACGGGCAGCCCGCAGGTGTTCATCAACGTCCTGGATGAAGCCAGCGGCGCGCTCATCACCCACCCGCGGTTGGTGTTCGGGGAGACGCTGACCGAGCCGATCGTGCATAACGCCGATGGGAATCAGTACAGCGTGGCGCTCAGCGGCCAACCGTTCATCAGCAACGATGTGCTGAGCGAGCCGGGTCTGCCGGAGAGCTACCGGAGCGCTGCCCAACGCTTCGATCTGCGCCGGGCCGTGGTCGTCCCGCTGGTGGTCGGCGAGCGGGTGCTGGGCGAATTGGGCATCGCCAACCGTCCGGATCGCCCGTATGACCGCGAGGATCAGCGGCTGGTCAAGGCGATCGCGGCGCAGATCGCCGCCACGGTTGAGCGCATCCGGCTGTACGAGGCGGCGGCGCACAGCCTGACGCGCCGCGAGCTGGAGCTGGACGCCATCGCGCGGGTGAGCTATGAGCTGACGCAGACGCTCGATCTCAGCCGCGTGCTGGATGTGCTGCGGCGGGAGGCGGCGCGGGCGACCCAGGCGGACGACAGCACGATCGTGCTGCTGAAGCCGCCGGCGCTGTGGAAAGTCCCCAATATACCGGAGATGGAGTTTCGGTTGGGCGGGGCGCGCTTCGGGCTAGCCGACATCGAACAGGAGGCGGTGCTGCGCGGGGCGGACACCGTGCTGGTCGCCGACTATCGGTCGTCAGAGCTGAGTCCGTTCCCGGAGACAGCGCGCTCCGCCATTGCGGCGGCGTTCCTGTTTGAAGACCGGGTGGTAGGCGTCATTCATCTGTACCACAGCCGCGCCAATCATTTCGATGAGCGGGCGGCCGCCTTTCTGCTGACGATGGCCGCCAAAGCCTCATTGGGCTTCGGCAACAGCACCCGCTATCAAGAACAGGTCGAGCGTTCGAACCGGCTGCGCCGGCGCATGGAACAGCTCAATCAGATTTTCGAACTGGGGCAGATGCTCCAGAGCAATGTCGACCAGGTGACGCTGCTGGAGTCGATCCTATACGGCATTCAGCAAAGCGTAGGTTTTGACGCCGGCGTGGCGCTGCTGACGGATGCCGACGCCGGCCTGCTGCGGCGAGTGGCTCAGGCCGGCCTGCCGCTTGATCTGTTCGAGCAGAGCCGCAGCCAGGTCATCACGGTTGAGCAGATGCAGGCGCTCCTGCGCGATCCATATCAGGTGAGCGAGTCCTATTTCTTCCCGGCTGAGGCGGCCGCCGACTGGCGCACGCCGGACTTGTCGGCGTTGGAGACGGGCTATCAGGGGCTGCGCCGGGCATTGGAGCCCCCCGATGAGGAGCGCGCCTGGCGTCCGGGCGACCTGTTCCTGCTGCCGCTGCTCGGTTCGGGCGGCGAGCTGCTGGGCGTCATCAGCCTGGATGCGCCGCAGGACGGCCGCCGGCCGGATCGCAGCACGGTAGAAGTGCTAGAAATCTTCATGCACCAGGCGTCGGCGATGATCGAAAACGCCCGCCTGTATCTGGCCAGCCTGCAAAGCGCCGAGCAGGAGGCGCGGCTGAACGCCGTGATGGAGGCGGTGTCGCGCACGCTGAACGTGGATGAGATCATCGAGGCGGTCGCCTATGGCGCGCTGCGGTTGATCCCCTTCATGCATATGAACGTGGCGCTGGTGGATGCTGAGCAGCCAGGCTTTGAACTGATTCGGGTGGATGTCAAACCCGATGGCTCGCTGGTCATCGTGCATGACTATCGCGCTGACATTGAAGGCACGGCCCTCAAACGCACCTGGCAAGATGGCCAGGACTATTTGTACCTGGGGGATGACGCCGAGGCCGACGTTTATGAGGATTTGCGCGCCTGGCGCGAGCTTGGCGAACAGACCAGCCTGGTGCTGCCGCTGGTGGCGGGCGGCGAGCCGTTGGGGGCGATGCACCTGGGCAGCGATCTGCGGCGGGCGTTCGGCTTCAAGGAGTTTCGGCCGCTGCTCAAACGCATGGCCAACCTGTCGGCGGTCGCCATCCAGAACGCCCGCCTGTTCAACCGTGCGCTGAACTTGCAAGCCTTCAACGAGTCGGTGGTGCAGTCCATCCAGCAGGGCATCATCGTGCTGGACAAATCCGGCCGGATCCTTTCGGCCAACGATTTCATGCGCCAGCGCTACGGTTGGGACCTGAAGCAGGCCGCCCGCCAGGACCTGTTCGCCTACAGCCCAGAACTGACGGACGTGCTGGCCGATGATCTGCGCCAACTGCTGGAGGACGGTCTGCCGCGCGAACGCATCTGGCAGCAGTCGACCCAGAGCGGGAACTTGCAAGTGCAGAATTTCTACCTGTATCCGCTGCGGGCGGCCGATGCGGTGCGCGGCGCGGTCGTGCTGGTGGAAGATGTGACCGAGCGCGCGCGGCTGGAGCGCGATATCGAGGCGCGCGCCAACCAGCTGGCGGTGTTGACCGAGGTCTCCAGCCGCATCACCTCGTCGCTCAACCGGGATGAGGTCATCAACCTGGCGCTGGAAGAGATGGGGCGCGTGCTGGGCTACGATACGATGACGCTGTGGAGCCGCGCCGGCGATTTCCTGATCCTGGAAGGCTCCAGCGGCTTCGATGAGGATGTGGCGATCGCCGCCGATGAGAATACCCAGGTGCGTATTCTTACGCATGAGCGGCTGCGGACGGTGGTCGAAACACAGCGGCCGTATGCCATCAACCACCTGCAAGGTTGGGATAGGCTGCCCGGCGAGAGCGCCGAGACGCAGAGCTGGCTGGGCGTGCCGCTGGTCAACCAGGGCTATGTGGTCGGCATGATCGCGCTGTCCAAGCAGCAGCCCAGCTTCTACAACGCGCAGTCACAGCAGGCCGCTTTCGCCTTCGCCAATCAGGTGGCGGTGGCGCTGGCGAACGCTGACTTGTTCGCCGAGTCGCAGCGGCGCACCGAGCGCCTGAGCCTGCTCAACCGGGTGTCGGTGGCGCTGGCGCAGTCGTTGGACAGCGAAAACATCTTGGAGATCGCACTGCGCGAGATCGCGCAGGTGATGGGCATCGGCCAGGCGTGCGCCTTGATCTTCGAGCGCGAGCTGCAGATCGGCCGGGTGATCGTCAAGTACCCGCGCGGCGACGAACCCCCGGACGAGGTCGTCAACCTGCTGGAAAGCCCGACTTACACCCACATCCGGCGGACGGCGTCATCGCTGGTTTACGAGGATATCTGCAAGCTGGCGCTCGACCATCCGGCTAGGCGGGAGCTAGAGCCGCGCGGCGTGACGGCATTCGCGCTGATCCCGATGACCGTCGGCGGGCAGGTGATCGGCGCGTTCGAGCTGGAAGTGCACACCGGGCCGCGCTTCTTCACGCCAGAACAGGTTGACCTCGGCCAGATCATCGCCAACCAGGCCGCCATCGCGGTGCAGAACACCAACTTGCTGGAGCAAACGCTCGCGCGCACTCGCGAGCTGGAAACGCTGCTGGAGGCGGCCCAGGCCACCTCGCTGACGCTCAACCTGGAAGAGGTGTTCAACAGCGTGGTGGCGCTGATGCTGCACGCGCTCGATATGGATGACTGCGCGGTGATGCTGTGGGACAACGTCGAAGGCGTGCTGCAAGTGCAAGTGGAGGTCAACCGGTTGGGCGATCTGAACCGAGTTGTGCCGCCGGGCACGCAGTACAACCTGCGCCAGTACCCGGCGCGCCAGCGCGCCCTGGAACAGCGCGAGGTGATCGTCATCCGGGCCGACCAGCCGGACGCCGACCCGGTCGAACTCGAACTGCTGCGGCGCAACGGCGACCAGATGCGGGTGCTGATCCCGCTGGTGGTGCGCGACCAGTCTATCGGGCTGGTGCAGGTCGAGACGCAAACGCAGCACCGGAGCTTTGGCCACCGCGAACTGCGGCTGGCGCAGGCGCTGGGGGCGCAGGCGGCTATCGCCATCCAGAACGCACGCCTCTCCACTGAGACGGCGGCGCTGGTGGAAGAGGGCTTTTTGATCAACAGTCTCAGCCAAGCGATCGCCTCGACGCTCACGATTGATGACATGATCGCGGTGGTGCGCGACCAAGTGCCGCGGCTGACCAACGCTGAAGAGATGTATCTGGCGCTGTACGACCCAGAGGAGCAGATGATCACCTTCCCGGTAGCGGTGCGGCGTGACGGCTCCGAGTTCACCATCCCGCCGCGGCCGCTCGGCGGCGATGAGGTCTCGTTCGTCATCCGCCACCGCCGGTCGCTGCCGTTGGGCGGCGGCAACTGGAGCTCGGACGACATGCGCCGCAATCTGGGCATCGCCAACGGCGAAGGCGATGTGCTCAGCTACTTGGGCGTGCCGGTGGCATCCGGCGACCAGGTGCTGGGCGTGCTGGCCGTGCGCGACCGGCATAACAGCCGGGCGTTCGGCATCAATGACGAGCGGCTGCTGACGACCGTCGGCACTCAGTTGGGCGCGGCCATTCAGAACGCGCGCTTGTTCCAGAAGATCAGCACGTTCGCCGAGGATCTGAACCGCATGGTGCAGGAGCGCACGATCGAGCTTCAGCGCGAGCGCGACCGGCTGGATACGCTGTACCGCATCACGTCTGACCTGGTGACCTCGCTCGACATGGATCGGGTGCTGGCGCGGGCGCTGGAACTGGTGTCGGGCGCAGTGCAGGCGGATGATGGCGTCATCATGCTGGTGAACCCGATGACCGACCGTTTGATCCCGCGGGCAGTGCTGCGCGCCGACGCGCTGACGAGCGGTGAGGGGGAGACTCACCCGGCGGAAGGGCTGGCGCGGTGGCTCATCCAGCAAGGCGGCCGGTCGCTGGTGGTGGACGATCTATCCCAGCAGGAGTACTGGGATGCGGCTGCCGTCGGCGCTGAGCGCTGGCAGAGCGCGGTGGCGGTGCTGCTGGAGAACAACGACGATATTCACGGCGTGATGGTGCTGCTGAGCCAGCGCCGGGCGGTCTTCACCGAGACTCAGGTGAAGCTGGTGATCGCCGCCGCCAACCAAGTCGCTGCCGCCATCTACAACGCCGAGCTGTACAATCTGATCCGCGACCAGGCCGAACGCTTGGGGATGCTGGTGCGCGCCGAGCGCGAAGAGACAGAGAAGAGCAACGCGATCGTGGAAGGCATCGCCGACGGCGTCATGCTGGCCGACGCCGAGGGCGTGATCGTGCTGTTCAACAGCGCCGCCGAGCGCATCCTGGGCTTGCAGCGCGACGATGTGATCGGCCAGACGATCTTTCGCCTGACGGGATTGTTCGGCGGAGCGGCGTCGCTGTGGGCGCGCGCCATTCAGGAGTGGGCGCTCGACCCCGAACGTCACAAACCGGGCGAGTTCCTGGCGGAGACGCTCGACCTAGGCAGGCGAGTGGTGAGCGTCCATTTGTCGCCGGTGCACATCGGCGATCGTTTCCTGGGCACGGTCTCGGTCTTCCGCGACATCACCAAAGAGGTGGAGGTGGATCGCATCAAGAGCGAGTTCATCTCGAACGTCTCGCACGAGCTGCGCACGCCGATGACCAGCATCAAAGGGTTCGCCGACCTGCTGTTGATGGGTGTGGCCGGGCAGGTGAGCGAGACGCAGCGCAGCTTCCTGACGAAGATCAAAACTAACGCTGACCGGTTGAGCTACCTGGTAGATGACCTGCTGAACATCTCGAAGCTGGATGCGGGCGAACGGCTGAACCTGGAAGCGGTCAATCTGAGCGATATCATCGCCAGCGTGGTCAACAGCATGCGCAGCCGCGCCGACTACGACCAGAAAGATCTGCGCGTCGTGGTCAAAGTGCCGCTTGACCTGCCCACGCTGGAAGCGGATTCGCAGAAGCTGACGCGGATTTTGCACAATATTGTGGAGAATGCCTTTAATTACACCTATCCCGGCGGCAGCATCGAGATCACGGCGGCCATGCAGCCCGATGATCGGCATGTGTTGATTTCGGTCAAAGACTCGGGCATCGGCATCCCCGAGGAGTTTCGGCCGCGCATCTGGCAGCGTTTCGAGCGGTATGATGAGCATGCATTGGTGATGGATGTTCCGGGCACGGGCTTGGGGCTGTCTATCGTCAAAGAACTGGTGGAGATGCATCATGGCGAGGTCTGGTTCGAGTCTGAACTGGGCAAGGGGACGACGTTCTTCGTGTCGCTGCCGGTCGAGCAGCCCCGCGCTGAGGATGCAATGTGATGGACAGAGACGCACGGCCAATACCAAGGACGACGGGGCGATGGCACACATTCTGGTAGCCGAAGATGAACGCGACATTCGAGAGCTGATTCACTTCACGCTGATGTTCGCGGGACATCAAGTGACGCAGGCATCGAATGGAGCGGAGGCGGTGGAGCTGGCCGTTCAGGTCAAGCCCGACTTGATCATGATGGATGTGCGGATGCCGAAGATGACCGGCTATGAAGCCTGCCGTCAGATCAAGCAGAATGAGGCCATCAAACACATCCCGGTAGTCTTTCTGTCGGCGAAAGGTCAGGATGAGGAAGTGCAGACCGGGCTGCAGGTGGGAGCGACCGCCTACATTCTCAAGCCGTTCGCGCCCGAAGAGCTGACCCGCCGCATCGCCGAGATTCTAGCGGCGCACAATGCTGGCTAGCCGCCGCGCAGCCGGCGTCAGATAGGCGAGCAGGATGAGCGCGATCACAATTGGCGGCAATCTGGTGCATTATGAGGTGCTGGGGCGGGGACGCCCGGTGCTGCTGCTCCACGGCTGGGTGGGGAGCTGGCGCTATTGGGTGCCGACGATGCAGCAGCTTCAGTTGAAATATCGTGTGTACGCCCTTGACCTGTACGGTTTCGGCGATACCATGAAAGACCCGCGCAGATATGCCCTCGACCACCAGGTGCAGCTCGTCGTGGATTTCATGAACCACATGGCGATCCCCAAAGCAGCCTTCATCGGCCACGGCCTGGGCGCGCTGGTGCTGGCCGAGTTCGCGCGTTTGTACCCTGACCGAGCGCCGCGGCTGATGCTGGTGAGCGCGCCGCTGTTCGACCCCGGCAATCTGGATAAGCGCGTGCCGGCTGGCCGGCCGGCCGCGCCTGGCCGCCCCCCGGCAGCACAGTCATCGTCCGCCCTGCCGCCGGCCGAGGCGACGATCATGAACGCCACCTCCGCCATGCGGGCGGCGCTGCTGGAAGCCGCCCGTGCCCGCGCCGACGGCAGCGCGGCCGCCGCGCCCCCGCCTCCGCCGCCGCCCCCGGCGCAGCGCCACAATCCGCTCAGCGCCATCATCGGCGAGGCTTCGCCGGAGGCGCTGCTCGGCCGGTGTTTCAAACGGGGGGAGCCGGAATATGAGAAGCTGGCGCTCGACCTGCCCAAAACTGACCCGGAGGCGCTCAAACAGGGGGTCAGCCTGTTTGACTCCGGGCGGATGCTGGACACAGTGCGGCTGCTGCCGATGCCAGCGGTGGTGCTGCACGGCGTCGATGATCCGCTGATCCCCGTCCCGGATGAAGCCGTGTGGACGTATATCACCGCCGAGAACGACTCGCTGCTGGCGATCCCGGTGCAGGATGTGCGGCACTTTCCCATGCTGGAATACGAACGCTTCAACCGGCTGGCGAATGACTTTTTAGAAGCGGTTGACATCACCAAACTGGAAATCAAAGAGCGGTGGAAGCGCCGAACACGGTGAGCGCGTTAATCTTTGCCAACGGCGATCCGAATGACGGCCCGATGGTGCGCCGGGCGCTGGCCGCCGCGCCGGACGCCTGGGTGATCGCCGCCGACGGCGGCGCGCGGGTCGCCGAGTATTTCGGCTGCGGCGTCCAGACGCTGATCGGCGATATGGACTCGTTGAGCGCCGATGAAGTAGATCGTCTGGCGCGCGGCGGCGCGGAAATCTTGCGTTATCCAGCCGAGAAGAATGAGACCGATCTGGAGCTGGCGCTCAAGTTGGCCGCCGAGCGCGGCGCGCGCTGGCTGCGCATCATCGGCGGGGTGGGCGACCGGCTCGATCAGACGCTGAGCAACGTCTATCTGCTGGCGCTGCCCGAACTGAACGGGCGCGATGTGCGCTTGATGGCCAGAGCCCAGGAAGCCTGGTTGGCGTATCCGGGCGCGACGGTCATTGACGGCGCGCCCGGCGATACGGTGTCGCTGCTGCCGCTGACGGGCGTGGTGAGCGGCATCCGCACCGAAAACCTGTATTACCCCCTGCGCAACGAGCAGTTAGTATTCGGCCCGGCGCGGGGGATCAGCAACGTCCTGGAGGCGGAGCGCGCCCGCGTCTGGCTGCAAGAAGGCATCCTGTTGATCGTTCACACCCTTGGCCGCGCCTGACTGTGCCCGGCGAGAGGCTCCATGAGCGCGATCACCGTCTACAAGCAGGATCATCAGGGGCGTCGAGTGTGGCAGTACCACGGCCAGGTGCTGCAGCGCGGCAGCAGTTGGGTGTGTCTGCGCGCGGTCTTCGACCGCGACGAGGCCAACCTGGGCTTGGTCGTGTTTCGGCGGGGCGATGTGTTCATCGAATGGTTCTACGCCGACCGCTGGTACAACGTGTTTCAGGTATTTGAAGGCGACAGCCCGCGCCTGAAAGGTTGGTACTGCAACATCACCCGCCCGGCGCATATCGCCGAGGACTCGGTGGCCGCTGACGATCTGGAGCTGGATGTGTTCGTGCTGCCCAACGGCACGATGCTGCTGCTGGACGAGAAAGAGTTCGGCGCGCTGAGCCTGACTCCGGATGAGCGCATGGCGGCGCTGCGGGCGGTTGAGGCGATCCGTCAGGCTGTGGCCGGGCGCGAACCGCCGTTCGAGCGGGTGCGGCCTGAGGGCCTCGATTAGCGTCATCCGCGGGTTTTGCAGCTGTCGTGACCCCATATGCTCATGCGGCGCTCATGCGGCGTGGTTGACGCCTCTCGAAAAATCGCTATAATCTCACCACAAATCTCATAAAATCTACAAAAATCGGGATACCATGAGCGCACAGCAGGAACCCAATCTCTCTGTTGGTCGTAATCTCAAGATCGGCCTGTTCCACCTCGGTTCGGGCATGGCCGATGTCATCTCAACTGGGGTCTGGAATCGCATCATGATCAGCGACCTGGGTTTCAGCGCGACGCCCATCGGGCTGCTGGTGGCGCTGCGCTACTTCCTAGCGCCGCTGGGCGTATGGGCTGGCCGCATGTCGGACTGCCATGTCATCGCCGGCTACCGACGGCTGTTCTGGGTCTGGTTGGGGCGGGCGATGATGGCGCTGAGCATCCTGACGCTGGGGCTGACGACGGCGCACATCGCGCGGGGCAACCCGGCCACGCCGGTCATCTGGCTGGCGATCACGCTGTCGCTGCTGCTGTTCAGCCTGGGCAATGCCTTCTCCGGCAGCACGTTCCTGGCGCTGATCTACGACCGCGCTGCGATCAGTCAGCGCGGACGGGCGGTGGGCATCGTGTGGACATTCCTGCTGCTGGGGTTCACCGTCGGCGGCGTGCTGTTCGGCCTGCTGCTGCCGTCCTCGGCGGAAGAAGGCGTGGTCGAGGCGGCGCACAGCCTGGACTTCTCGCCGGATACGCTGCAAAACCTGTTCGTGATCGGCGCGCTGGTGATGGGCGGGCTGTGGCTGTTCTCGCTGCTGGGCGAAGAACGCCGGCTGCCGCTGGACGCGCGCCCGTCAGCGGCCGAGGCGCCAGAAGTGCGCTCCTCGCTGTTCGATGACCTGAAGCTGGCTTGGACGAACCGCCGCACCCGCTTCTTCTTCTGGTATCTGGCGCTGTCCATGCTGTTCGCCTTCTCGCAGGATTTGATCCTGGAGCCGTTCGCCGGCGACGTGTTCGGCATGGAAGCCCGTATCACCAACCGGTTTGCGGCCTACTGGGGCAGCATGGCCATCCTGGGGACGCTGGTCTTCCTGTGGCTGTCGCGCCGCTACCGGCGGCTGACGAATACGGTGATGGCGGTAGTGGGCGTCGCGGTGCTGATCGTCACCTTCGCCCTCTTCGCGCTATCATCGTTCGCCGAGATCCGCGGGCTGGTGACGCCTGGTCTGATCCTGCTGGGCGTCGGCCTGGGCGTGTGGAATGTGGGCACGCTGGGGCTGATGATGGACATGAGCCCGTTCGGGCGCGCCGGCACGTTCCTGGGGTTCTGGACGCTGGTGGTCACGCTGGCGCGCGGTCTGGGCGTTTCGGGCGGCGGCATCCTGCGCGATGCGGCGGTGAAGCTGGTAGGCGATTTTCCCGTGTCTTACGGCTTGGTGTTCGCGGTCGGCGCGGCGGGGTTGGGCGCGGCGCTGTGGGCGCTCAGCCGGGTGCGGGCTCCCGCCCCCCAGGGCGAGCAGGCGGCGCAGTCCGAAGCCAGCGCCGAGCAGGTGTTCGCCGCCGCCCTCGACTGACGAGGTCGGGGCGGGACTGGCGCGCCGGTGTGCGCGCCGGGCGGGGATGAACCGACGCGCTTGCCCCCGCGAAAGCCCACAAATCGCCCCAGCATGCTGATTGTGGCGGATGCGCGGCCAGCCTCAGGCTGGCCGTTTTTGCTGCGGCGGGCTGTGGTAGAATCGGCGGCCTATGAAACGCAGCCGGATTCGACCGTTCGCCCTGGGCATGCTGCTGGCCGCGTCGGCGGCGCTGTTCGAGCGCAGCCGCATGCCGCCCCGGTACAGCGCCGATGAACTCCACGTGAACGCAGCCAGATACGAGGCGCTCAACCGGGCGCTGGCTGAGCTGCTGCAAACTGTTGAGGCCGCCTGATGACCCTGTCCACCCGCGCCCTCTCCAACCGGCAGATCGCCCGCGCCGCCCTGGTGGTGCTGTTCGGCTTTCTGACCAGCGGGCTGCTGGGGCTAGTGCGGACGGCCGTCATCACCGCCACCTTTGGCGCCGGCGAGGCGCTGGACGCCTTCTACGCGGCGCAGCGCATCCCGGAGATGCTGTTCGTGCTGGTGGCGGGCGGGGCGCTGGGGTCGTCGTTCCTGCCGGTGTTCGCCCGGCTGCGCGCCGGCGAGGACGATGCCCCTGCCTGGCGGCTGGCCAGCGCTGCGCTGACGCTGACGACGCTGGCGGCGGCCGGGCTGGCGCTGCTGATCGGCCTGCTGTCGCCGTGGATCGTGCCGACGCTTTTAGTGCCGGGCAAGCCGGCGGCGGTGCAAGCGCTCACGCTGGCGCTCACCCAGCTCATGCTGGTGACGACGGTCGTCTTCAGCGCCAGCGGCCTGCTCATGGCCGTCCTCAACGCGCACCAGTCGTTTTTGCTGCCGGCGCTGGCCCCCAGCCTGTACAACATCGGCCAGATCGCGGGCGCGCTGATCCTGGCGCGGGCGCTGCCGCCGCTGACCGTGGGCGACGAGGCCGGCCCGAACGTCTACGGCCTGGCGCTGGGGGCGATCGTGGGGGCGCTGCTGCACTTGGGCGTGCAGCTCCCCGGCCTGCGAAAGATCGGCGCGCGGCTGCGCTTCCTGGCAGATTGGCGGACGCCCGGCCTAGCCGAGGTGCTGCGGCTGATGGGGCCGCGCGTGCTGGGGCTGGCCGTCGTCCAGATCAACTTCGCCGTCAACGTCGCCTTCTCGTCGGCCATGGTCGCCGGCAGCCTGACAGCGCTCAACACCGCCTGGTTTCTGACGTTCTTCGCGCTGGGCGTCATCGGCCAGAGCATCGGCTCGGCGGTGTTCCCGTCGCTGGCAGCGCTGGCCGCCGAGGGCAACCTAGAGGGCTTCAAAGACCGTCTGGCCGGGGCGCTGCGCGGGGTGCTGTATTTGGCGTTCCCGGCCACCGTCGGCTTGATCATCCTGGGCCAACCAGTGGCCGCCGTGCTGTTCGAGCGCGGCGCGTGGACGCCGGAGAGCACCGCCGCCACCGCTTGGGCGCTGGCTTTCTACGCCGCCGGCATCCCCGGCTTCGCGCTGCTGGAGGTGCTGTCGCGGGCGTTTTACGCGCTGGCGGACACCTGGACGCCGGTCAAAATCGGCCTGCTGTCCATGGCGTCGAACATCGCCCTCAGCCTGGTGTTCATCCAGTTCATCGGCGACCCGGCCAGCCTGGCGCGCGGGCCGTTCGCCGGCCTGGCGCTGGCCAACGCGCTGACCACGCTGCTGGAAGGGCTGGCGCTGTGGTGGCTGCTGCGGCGGCGGCTGGGCGAGCTGCGCGATGCGCGCGTGATCGCCGGCGCGGGGCGGGCGGCGCTGGCGGCGGCGGGCATGGGGGCGGCGCTGCTGGCGATCTCGGCCGCCCTGCCAGGGGCCGGCGCGCTGACGCGGACGGTCATCGGCGGCGGGGCTGGGCTGGCGGCATTCTTCGGCCTGAGCCTGCTGCTGGGGATTGACGAAGCTCGCAGCGTGCCCCAGATGGCGCTGCGGCGGCTGCGGCGGTGAGGGCGGCTACCGCCCAGGCGCGGACGGCGGGGGGATCCAACGCCATATCCCAAGCATTTCCCAAATTTGGGATAATGCGGGATAGGTGGGAAAAGCTAACCTAATGGCTCGATCCGTCCGTCGTCGGTGAGCTGGCTGACGCGCAGTTCAGCCTGGTCAAGCAGCGCCTGGCAGCGCTCTGCAAGCTGTCGTCCGCGCTCGAACAGGCTGACTGATTCATCTAGCGATAGCTCGCCCGACTCCAGCCGGGCGACGATCGATTCCAGCTCGGCGTAGGCCGCTTCAAAAGAGAGTTCGTTTATAGCGTTCATGCGATTCCCTATCTTCCACCCGCGCTTTCAGATCGCCGTCGGCGAACTGGATCGAGATGCCCGTCCCCGGCCGGACGCCCGCCGCCGCCGTGATCCGGCGGCCGTCCTCGCTGCGGCTGACGATGGCATAGCCGCGCGCCAGGATGGACTCCGGATTGGCCGCCTGGAGCGCCGCCGCCCGCGCGGCTAGCCGTTCGCGCCACATGGCGCTGCGCCCGCGCCAGCCGGCCAGTAGCCGGGCGTTCAAATCGTCCACCCGCTGCCGCAGCCCGCGCACGCGCCCAGCGGGCGATAGATGGCCGAGCGCCCGCCGCGCCACGACCAGCGCGCGCTGCCGGCATTCCAGCTCATCCTGCATCCAGCTAGTTAGCGTCTCATCCAGCGCCTGGACATTCGCCGCCAGTTCGGCCCGATCGGGCGTGGCGATCTCCGCCGCCGCCGAGGGCGTGGGGGCGCGCAGATCGGCCGCGAAGTCGGCGATGGTGAAGTCGGTCTCGTGGCCCACGCCGGTGATCACCGGGATGCGGCTGGCGGCGATGGCGCGCGCCACGCGTTCATCGTTGAAGGCCCACAGATCTTCGATGCTGCCGCCGCCGCGGCACAGCAGGATGACATCGGCCTGAGTGTGGGCGTTCAGCCGTTCCAGCGCTGCCGCGATTTGCGCTGGCGCATCTGATCCCTGCACCAGCGTCGGGCTGAGGATGACCTGCGCCAGCGGGAACCGCCGCCGCAGCACGTTCTGGATGTCCTGGAAAGCGGCGGCCTCTGACGAGGTGACGACGCCGATGAGGCGCGGGAAAGCCGGCAGCGGCCGTTTGCGGGCGGGGTCGAACAGCCCTTCAGCTTCCAGGCGGGCTTTCAACTCGGTGAACTGGCGGAAGAGGTCGCCCAGGCCGACCGGCCGCAGCAGCTCGGCGTATAGTTGGTAGACGCCCTGCGCGTCATAGACGCTGACGCGCCCCCAGGCCTGCACCGCTTCGCCGTCGGCGGGGGTGTAATCCTGGCGGTCGGCGCTTGAGCGCCACATGACGCATTTCAACTGGGCCTGGTCGTCTTTGAGGGTGAAGTACCAATGGCCGGAGGGCGCCCGCCGGAAGTTGGAGACCTCGCCTTCCACCCAAACCCCTTGCAAATGCAGGTCATCATCGAACAGCCGGCGGATATAAGCGGTCAGTTCGGTCACTGAGTACGGATTTTGCATCAAAAATTCCTTTGGCTGTGCGCGCTAGACATTATACAATAGGTGCGTTTTACGCCGAAATGCCCACACGATGAGGGAAAGTATGGCCTACTTGGACGAGCAGCAGCGCCAGAAGCTGCTGGACGAGTTGAAGACGATGACTTTTAATCAGGCGCGCCGGCGGCTGCGCCGCCTGGACCCGCGCGGGCGGCTGGCGTTCTTCCGCAACGCGCAGGAGGTGGGGCGCTTCATGACGCGCTTCGACCTGGAGAGCTTGGGCACGCGGGTGACGCTGATCGAAGGCCACCGGGACGCCGCCAAAGATGGCAAACTGAAGTCCGAGTTTGAGTTAGTAGAAGTGATCGTTGAGCCTACGCCCGATAACCGGCTGTGACGGCCGGCTCATCATCGTCAGTTTGAGCGAAATGGAGGGAGAAGTTTATGCTGCGCACGCTGCCCCAAACCCGCAATTACAGTCTGGCGCGCCGCCTAGCGGTGGTTGCCATCTTCACCGTCATCACCATTCTTTCAGCACGAGTCACGATCGAAATCGGCCTCGTCCCCTTCACGCTGCAAGTGCTGGCGGTGTTGCTCAGCGGCTTGGTGCTGGGGGGGCGCGATGGCGCGCTCAGCCAGGCGATCTATGTCGGGCTGATCGCTGTCGGCCTGCCGTTTGACGCGCGCGGGCTGGGGACGGCGGCCCTGTTCGGGCCGACCGGCGGCTATCTGATCGGCTTCATCGCCGCCGCCGCGGTGGCCGGCTGGCTGGCGGAACGCGGCGCGGCGCGGCTGAGCTGGCGCTGGCTGGCGGGCGTGGCGGGCATCGTCGTGCTGTACGCCTTCGGCGCGGTGCACCTTAAGCTGTACACCGGCCTAGACTGGGAAGCCGTGTGGGCGAGCGGCGTAGCCCCGTTCGCGCTGCCCGACCTGGCGAAGGCGGTCATCGCGGCGGCGCTGGCCGAGGGCGGCCGGCGCTGGCTGATCGCCAACCAATGAGCGCCGCCGGCGTTCACGTCATCTCATTGAGGATCTCCTGGCGCAGTCGTTCGTACTCCTGGGCGCTGAGCAGGCCGGCGTCGCGCGCCTCCTGAAGCTGCTTGAGTCGGTCGGTCAGCGACAGGCCGCCGCTGGTGGGGGCGGAAGACGAAATGCGCACTGGCTGCCCGCCGACCAGGGGCGGCGCACGCAGCAGATCATCCACCGGCGGCGCGCCGGCCTGGGCTCTGGACCAGCGGCGTTTGAGCCGGTTGATGATCAAGACGAGGCCGAGGATGCAGGGGATGGCGAGCGTGCCCATGCCGATGAGCGTCCATCGATCGGTCACGTCGCGCCGACCGTCATCGCCCAGGCAGTAGACTTTCACGCCGAAGTTTTCCCCTCTCCAGCCGACACGGTATGAGTACTGCTCGCGCTGAACGGTTTCGCCTGGTTGGCACAGCAGCGCTGCCAGCAGCGCATCCATCTCGGGACTATCTTCCAGGGGCGGCAGTGCCGGCAGCGCGATCAGGACGGTCAGTCCGAGGATCGCCGCCAATATGAGCAAACAGCCTAGCTGTCCCATCGTGCTCTCCTAACCATCGTTGCCATCGGAGCGCGCGTTTCGTGTCATTCGGTCAGCCCAGCCAGTTCGTCTTCGCTGGCCGTCAGCCCCAGGATGTTGTAGCCGGCGTCCACGTGGATCACCTCGCCGGTCACGTTGCGGCTGAGGTCAGAGGCCAGCCACAGCGCCGCATTGCCTACGTCTTCCTGTGTGACCAGCCGGCGCAGCGGGGCGGCTTTCTCCGAGTATTTGAGCATCATGCGGAAGCCGGGGACGCCCGCCGCCGCCAGCGTCTTGATCGGCCCGGCGCTGATGGCGTTGACGCGGATGCCCTTCGGCCCCAGGTCGTTGGCCAGATAGCGGGTGATGGTCTCCAGGGCGGCCTTGGCCACGGCCATGACGTGATACTTAGGCATCACCTTTTCGGCGGCGTAGTAGGTCAGGCTCATGATGCTGCCGCCGTCGGTCATCAGCGGCTCGGCGCGTTTGGCCATGGCGATCAGGCTGTAAGCGCTGATGTCCAGCGCCAGCTTGAAGCCGTCGCGGGAGATGTCCACGAAGCGGCCGCCCAAGTCTTCGCGGTTGGCGAAGGCCACGCAGTGCACCAGCGTGTGCAGCCGGCCGTAGCGGGCTTTGAAACGGTCGAACAGCCGGTCGAGCTGCTCATCGCTGGTCACGTCGCAGGGCTCAACGAAGTCACAGCCGATCTCCTGCGCCAGCGGGAAGACGCGCTTCTCCATGATCTCGCCCGCGTAGCTGAGGGCGATGGCCGCGCCCTGTTCGTGCAGCTTCTGGGTGATGCCCCAGGCGATTGAATTCTTATTGGCGAGGCCGAAAATCAGCGCCACCTTGCCTTCCATGAGTCCCATGAGCAGTCCCTCCTGAGGTGCGACATTCAAGCGTTTACTGTAACACGCTGGGCGGGCTGGCGCTACGGGGCAGTCCAACTGGCTTGCGCGCCGGCTGACCAGCACATACACTCAGCACGGTTGAACGCCGCGAGCCGCGAGAAGGAGCTGTCATGTCGGAAGCGAATCAAGGGACGATCCGGGTGGTGGTCGCCATGAACTTCTCGGATGAGATCATGGCTCAGCTTCAGGCGGTCTCACCCCGTTTGGTCATTGAGCGTCATTTCCCCAATGTGCCGGACGCGATCTGGCCGGAAGCCGAAGTGCTGTACACGCTGCGCAAATTCCCTGACCCAGCCCAGACGCCCCGTTTGCGCTGGATCCAACTGCACAGCGCCGGCGTGGATCACATCCTCAAAGAGCCGATTGTGCGGGCGGAAGACGTGACGATCACCACGGCCAGCGGCATTCACGCCACGGTGATGGCCGAGTTCTGCCTGGGGATGATGCTGGCGCTGGCGTATAAAGTGCCGCTGATGCTGCGGTTGCAGGCGCGCGCCGAGTGGCCGGAAAAGCCGCATACGCTGTTTGTGCTGCGCGAACTGCGCGGCCAGACGCTGGGCATTGTGGGGTATGGAAGCGTAGGGCGCGAGCTGGCGCGGTTGGCCACGGGGTTGGGGATGCGGGTGCTGGCGTCGAAACGCGATGTGATGCACCCGGAAGCGGACCCCAACGAGTACGGCGAGGCTGGGCTGGGCGATCCGCAAGGCGATCTGCCGGCGCGCCTGTACCCGCCTGAAGCGCTGGCTTCGATGGCCGCGGAGTGTGATTTTCTGGCGGTCACCGCCCCGCTGACCGAGGCGACGCGCCATCTGATCGGCGAGGCTGTCCTGGGCGCGATGAAGAAGACGGCGTTTCTGATCAACGTAGCGCGTGGGCCGGTGGTGGATGAGGCGGCGCTGATCTCGGCGCTGGCGGCCGGCCAGATCGCCGGCGCAGCGCTGGACGTGTTCGCCGAGGAGCCGCTGCCCGCGACCAGCCCCCTGTGGAACCTGGACAATGTGATCCTCAGCCCGCATGTATCGGGGAATATGCAGCGTTACCACGAGAAAGCGGCGGCCCTGTTCGCCGAAAATCTGCGGCGCTACCTGGACAACCGCCCGCTGCTGAACCGCTTCGACCGCAAACGCGGGTATTGAGACGCAAGACGTCGATTGCCTGATCGGCGCGTTTTGCGCTATGATTGTGATAGATGACACAATGTGGCAGGCGGCTGGCAGGCTGCAACCTGTGCTGTGTAGCTGCGTATACATGGATAGAAGGCCGTGAACCTAGCCAGGAGATCGATGGCATGTCAGACAACGAGATGAACGAACCGGTCGCTGAGATCGTAGATGTGTCGGCGGAAGAGCCCAAGACGCCGTTTGAAGCGTTCCTCTACCATCAGCGCCGTGCGCTGGAAGAGGCGGGCAAGGCGCTGGAAGCGCTGCTGCCGGAGGGGTTCAAAGAGCACAGCGCAAACGCCGGGCGCGAATTCGTGAAAGGTTGGCAGGCGCTGGTGGATGCAGCCATCGCCGAAATCGAGAAAGCCACCAGCAAGGCCGAAGAGGAGGCCGAAGCGGCAGCCAAGCCGGTCACGACGGGCAAGACCAAAGTCAAAGTCCAGGTCGAGTAGGACACGCCAGATCCGCATAATCACCGCGCGGGGCGGCTGCAAGGCCGCCCCGGTCGCTTGAGAACGGCGCGTTTCACAAGAAGATTGATTCATTTCAAGTTCTTACGAGGTTATTCATTGAATGTGAACTTGTAGGACACCCTCAAGTCTGTTTTAATTATCCCCGTGCCGCTTCGAGCTTCAGGGAGACGGGTATTCGTGACCCCAGCCTCGGTTGTGATCGCAAGTGAAGTGCTGGCTCATGAGATCGATCAGCTCCTGCAAACGATGGGGTCGGGCGAGGTCAGCGTGACCGCATATGATACGGCCTGGGTGGCGCGTCTGGCCGGGCGATATCCGCATGCGGACTTCGAGTCCTCGCTCGAATGGCTGCGGCGTCATCAATACGCGGACGGCACGTGGGGGGCTCCGCTCATCCAGTATCACGATCGCTATATATCCACGCTGGCCGCCATCGTGGCGCTGCGGGAGGTGGGCCGCGAGCCGCGCGACCAGCGCCGCGTCAAGCGGGGCGAGGAGGCGCTGTGGAAGCTCATCGGCCAGCTAGGCCGAGATGACAGCGACACGGTGGGTTTCCCGGTCGTCTCAACCGCGCTCACGCAGGACGCGACCGCCCTGGGGCTGGATGTGCCGCAGCCGCCCATCCGCTTCGCCGTCCCGTACCGGAAGAAGGTGACTGCGCTGCTGTCCCAACCGGTGCGCGACTGGCGCGCCAGCCCGCTCATCTTCTCGCTGGAGGCGCTGCGCTCAGCGCTGGGCGAAGGCGATCAGGTGCTGGAGGCCAACTTTTCGGTGGCGGCGTCGCCATCCGCCACCGCCGGTTACCTGCTCAACCGCCACGATGACGGCGCGTTGGGCTACCTGCGGCGGGTGACGAGCAATGGAGTGCACGGCGGCGCGCCGGCGCTGTCGCCGATTGACGCCTTCGATATCGCCTGGGGGCTCACGCATTTGTACCGCGCCGGCGCCGTGGACTGGCAGCATCCCCAGGTGCGCCGCGCGCTCGACCATCTGTGGGGGATGTGGTCGCCGGTCGTGGGCGTGGGCACGTCATCGTTTCTGCCGGTGCCGGATATTGATGATACGGCGGCGTGCTTCACCGTGCTGCGCCTGGCCGGCTACCCGGTCAGCCCGACCGTCTTCGAGACTTACGAGGCGGATGAGCACTTCCTGTGCTTTCCCGGCGAGACCAACCCATCGGTCAGCGCGCACGTTCGCTTGCTGTCAGCGCTGCAGCTGTGCGAGGACTATCCCCGCTATCCGCAGTGGGTGGAGAAAGTCCTGAGGGTGCTGCGGCGCTTCGATGAAAACGGTTCGTTCTGGTGGGACAAGTGGCACGCTTCGCCCTACTACGTCACGTCGGCGGCGCTGGGGGCGCTGCACGGCCTGGCGGACGATCTGGCGCATTCGCGCTTGAAGTGGATCCTGCGCACGCAGAACGACGACGGCGGGTGGGGGTATCTGGGGACATCCACCCTGGAAGAGACGGCCTACTGTCTGGAAGCGCTGCTGATTTGGGACCGCACGGTGCAGCGTATTGATCCGTCGCTGCTGGCCGCCGCCGCTCAGTTCTTGCAGCAAAACCTGGGCAAGATTCCTTACATGCCGCTGTGGATCGGCAAGAGCCTGTACACGCCCTATGTTCCGGTCAAAGCTGCCGTGCTGGGGGCGCTGTTCGCCTACGCCAATTGGAAATCAGATGATTGTCAAAGGGATGAATGAGGCCAAGGCGGGCATCATCTCGGTTATCAGCGGGTTTGTCGGCGGCTGGCTGCGGCCCCGCGCGACGGATCGTGATCAGGCGTTCCGGGAGCGGGTGATCCGCAGCGCGCTGGCGATCCTGATCCTGCTGGACGT
This sequence comes from uncultured Anaerolineae bacterium, assembly GCA_937922795.1. Lineage (GTDB taxonomy): Bacteria > Chloroflexota > Anaerolineae > Aggregatilineales > Phototrophicaceae > CFX2. Next base: position 22,459 of record CALAJK010000047.1, on the reverse strand, counting down.
GCTGAGCTTGGCCTCAGCCATTTTTGTGTTCCATGCCAAGTGGCGGCTCATCTCTTTTCCAACTTTTCATCTGCTCATGCTGGGCATCTGCATGCTGTCGGGCAGGCTGGTCATGCGCGGCCATTTGACCAGCGCGGCCTGGGTGCTGGTCGTGATCGTCCTGGCGGGCGTCGGCAGCGTCATCGTGCTGGCCAGACAGGCGGGCACGGCGACCGGAATCGTGTTGGGCGGGGCGGCTTTCACGTTCGTGCCGCTGATGGCGGCCCTGGTGCTGCCGCGCCAGGTGATCATCTTGAGCAGCCTGATGGCGGCGGTGGTCTATCTGGTCGCTCAATTTGGGTTGGACGTGAACGGCCCGACGATCCCCGGTTTGCGCTTCGACCATCTGGCGGTCTCGGTCAGCCTGCTGCTGCTGGCCGAGGGCTTGCTGCTGCAGCAGCTCCGGGTGGAGTTCGATGATCGTCTAGAGTCGATGAGCCGGTCTATGCGCGAGACCGAACTGGCGAAACAGCAGGCGGAGGTAGTCAGGCAGCGCGCCGAGCAAGCTGACCAGGCCAAATCGCAGTTTCTAGCCCACATGAGCCACGAGCTGCGCACGCCGCTGAACGCCATCATCGGCTATGCGGAAGCCATGCTGGCGGGCATGGCCGGCTCCTTCACCCCCAAACAGACCGAACTGCTCGGCCACATTCAGAAGAACAGCCGCCGTCTCTTGGGGTTGATCAACGATGTCCTGGATCTGGCAAAGATCGAGGCCGGGACGTTCCAGGTCTATCTGGCGCCGATGCCCATCCGCCAAGTGTTTCGGGATACGCTCTCCGACCTGCGCGGCCTGGCGCACGGCAAGGATGTTCACCTGAGCATCGAGTTTTCGGATGAGCTGCCGGAAGTCATCTGGGGGGACGTGAAGAAGCTGGAGCAAATCTTGATCAATCTGGTTGGCAACGCGGTCAAATTCACCGAGTCCGGGGAAATCCGGGTCGAGGTCAAGCCGGTTGTGAACGGGTTCTGGCAGTTCGTCGTGCGCGATACGGGCATCGGGATGAGCGCGGAGGAGCTGTCGCAGATTTTTGAGCCGTTCTGGCAGGCGGACAGCTCGTCATCGCGGCGGTATCGCGGCACGGGGCTTGGCCTCTCGATCACTAAGCAGCTAATTGATGGGTTAGGCGGGTCGATCACCGTCGAGTCGCAGCTTGGTCAGGGGTCGGCCTTCACAGTGTCGCTGCCTGCGCATGAACCCCCCGCGGCGGATGCTTGAAGCTGTACGATCCCGCTGCTCTCACCCTGTTCGGCAAATTAGGAGCGAGTCGATGACTCAGATGGGATCGGTCCTAGAAATCCGTCCTATGGCCGCCTTGCTAGTGGACGATGATCCATTCACGTGCGATCTTTGCCGCCTGATTTTTGATCACCATGAGCTGCCGCTAGCCGTCAAGACGAACACCCTTGAAGCGCTAGCCTATCTGAGGGAACATGCCGCCGACATCATCATCCTGGACCTGGTGCTCCCGGACATTGACGGGTACGAGTCGCTGGATGCGATTCGCCGCCTGCCGTGCGGCGTTCGCTACAAGGTGGTCGCGACGACCGCCTATTACACGCTGGATACCTATCAAGAGGTGCTGCAGCGCGGCTTTGACGGCTACTTGCCGAAACCATTCAGCGTGAACCAGTTGATTCCTTTCTTGACATCGCTGCTGGCGTGAGCGTGAACGCCGCGGGGTTGTAGCTGTATAGGCTGTGAACTGTGCATCGCAGCGTCACCAACATAGAAAGTCGTACTAATGGACGATCGTTCAACGTGGGATGTCATCATCGTGGATGATGAACAAGACAATGCAGGCGTGCTGAAACTGGTGTTCGAATTCCACGGCGCGCGGGTGCGCGTGGCCGGTTCGGGCCAGGAGTGTCTGAAGCTGCTGGAGCAGGGCATTCCATCGGTACTGCTGCTTGACGTCCAGATGCCGGTCATGTCCGGTTTTGAGCTGCTGGAGCGCATCCGCCAGCGGCCAGAGTGGCGCAATCTGCCGGTGGTGGCGATCACTGCGCACGTGCGGCAGGAAGATCAGGAACAGATCATGGCGGCCGGTTTTGACGGGTACATCGGCAAACCGGTCAACGTGGTGACGGTGATAGACGAGATCGAGCGGGTGATGCAGACCAAAGGACGCCAGACGTGATCGACGACAGCCAGTTCAGAACGCAAATCCGCGACCGGTTTCCAGAAGGCTTGACCGGCGTGTTCGCCATCGGCGGGACGCGCACCACCTACATTCTGGACAAGAACCGGCATGACCGCAATCCAGGCCGGATCCGGAATTTTGAGGATTACGCCGACTATATCCTGAACGGGTATCTGGACTTCATCAGCCTGTTTCTGGGCCTGGGCGGGCAGAACATGATCATCACCGCCCTGTCACACCATCGCTTCTATGAGCAGGGGGTGAAGTACGCTGCGTTCGTCGCCGAAGCCACTCGCTATCTGATCCGCGATCGCGCGGTGGCTTTCTACCAGGCGCAGGGGATTGACCCGTATTTTGTGGGCATCGACACGCTGCTGCATCTGCCGCTGGAACATCCGGGGCACAGCCTGGCCGCCGATCTGGCCGCCTTTCAACGCGCTTGGCCGTATGCGGATGGCCGCGCAAAAGTGATCTGGGAGATCGCGGCCATCCCGCTGTTTTCGTTCTGGAAGGCGCACGAGGTCATGGGCGAGGCGGCGCGCCGGCAGCTTGAGGCTGAACTGGCGCGGACGACCGACCTGAACCGGGTTTACGAGAGGCTGTACCGGTACTATGCGCGCGCCGTCTACGGGACTGACCTGCCGATGCCCCACTTCTACCTGGGGGCCAACCGGAAAGGCTCGCTGACCTTGCGCTCGTTGTTCCCGATCGCGCTGCTGTGCGGCGGCTCGTTCCGCCTGTTTTACACGCCCTATCCGACGCTGTTCATCCGCCGCGAGACGCTGCAAGCCATCCTCTACGATCTGGCGTTCGGCAAGCCGCCCGTGCAGCTTCAGGAGAGCGACTACAGCGATCAGTACACGTCGGCGATGGCCGAGGCGGAATACCAGCGCTTCATCGCGCTGCGGGATGATCCACAGTCTACGGTCGGGTTCCTGCGCCAGGCGGAACGCGCGTGAGCCGGAGGGGGCAGCAATGACGATCAGGCATTGGCTCCTGGATTTCGACGATACGCTCGCCAGCGGCATGACCACCTGGGGCGTCCGGTGGGCGATGCCCAAGCTGATGCAGCAGCACGGCCTGAGCTGCGATCCGCTGCTGCTGCAGCAGGCGATGCTCAACGCGCAGGAGCAGTTCAACCTGAGCTTGAACCCAGACCCGACGCCGGTCCTGGACGAGTTGTTCGACCGGCTGGGGTGGCCGCGTCGTTTGCAGTCCAGCTTGCTCAACGACTTGCAGACTGCCTACCGGCCGGAGCTGTTCGACGATACGCTGCCCTTCCTGCGCCGGCTGCGTGACGCGGGCGGGCGGGTTTACGTAGTTTCTAACAACCCGCATGCGCCGGCCGTCGCCCGCCAGTTGGAGCTTCACCCGTATATTGACCGTTTTTTCACGCCGCGGTTGTGTCCAGGAACGCAGCCCAAACCGCACCCCAGCCTGTGGCAGCACATGCGGTCTGAACTGCCGGAACTGGACGCCTCGACCGCCGCCGTGATCGGCGACGATCCATGGTCGGATGCCGCGTTCGCCGAGCAGTGCGGGCTGCGATGCTGGATTGTAGATCGTGACGATCGCTACCGGCATGTGCGGGGGGCGCACCGGCGGGTCGCCACGTTGAACGATATTCCCGTGGTGAGCGGCGGGTCAGCCTAGCGTCGGCGGCGAGGCTGCTGGGGCGCGCGACAGCGCTTGTGGGATCTGCCGGCTTCAATGGGCAGACGTTTGGCGGCCCTGAAAACGCTCCAGCACAATTCTCACCCGCTCGCGCACGTGGTGCGACTCGTCATCGGCGTAGCGGCGGATGACCTCGACTACTTTGGGATCGCCGATCAGCCCCAGCGCTTCGATGGCGGTGTAGCGCGCCGTTGGCGAATCGGTCTCCTGAACGATCTGGAGCAGCAGATCAACCGATTGGCGGTCGCCGAGTTTACCCAGCGCGTGAATGACCCAGATGAGCGATCCGGCGTCTGACGTGGATCGGAGCATGGCGCGCAGGGGTTCGGCGGCCTCTTCGCCGCCGATGGCGCTCAGGAACTGGGCGGCCGCCGCCCGGATGGCCGGGCTGGAAGACTGTAGACATTGAACGAAGGCGGGGATGGCTCTGGGATCGTTCATCTCGCCCAAAAGCATGAGGATTTTCCAGGCCAACCGGTCGTTGGCCGCCGGCAGGATTTTGATGAGATGTTCGAGCGCTCTGTGCCGGGAGGCGAGCAGCCGTGAGCGAGCTTGCTGGCTTCGTTCGGCGTCTGGGCTGGCTAAGTCTTCGATGTCGGCTTCAAAGGTTTTCATGATTCATCCTTCGGTCGGCTTCGTCAGTCCGGGGCGGTTGGCGGCAGATGAGACAGCACCGAGAAGCGGATGGCCAGGCCGTGAGGCAGCCCCTTCGGATTCTTGATTTCTTCGTGGATCACCACGCCCTCGGTGTGTTTGAGCAAATACACATCCATCTGAGGCACGGGCTTCCACCACTGCGCCTCGTAAACCCCATCGCTCACCACTTCCAGATGGTCGGGCTTCGCCGGCGCGATCAAGTCCCATACCGACTCGGCCGTCTGCGCCGGCGTTTCGCCCAGCGCCACTGCCCGCCGCCAGGCGCGGCTCTGTTCGAGGATCTGGCCGATTTCGGTCTGCCAAAATGGGGGATCAAAGCGCTGGTTCATCAGTTCGAGGAAGCGTTCGACCCGCGCCTGGCATGCCTGCGCTTCGCCGGCCAGCTTGCGCGCTTGTTCGGGGCTGGTGTGCTGGCAGATCTCAACCAGCCGCTGCAGACACCCGACGATGTCCTCAGGCGGGTTGGCCGCGCTGGCGGACAGCGGGACGATGCCGCGCAGTTCTTCAAGATGCCGGTCGATGATCTGAGTGAGTTCGTACTGAAGAGTACGACTGAGCGAGCCTGCCATAAACGCTGCCCTAGCGCCTTTGGGCGACGACGAAGAATGCGAAACTCTACCCCCACTATAGCATTGATACTGCGTGAAGAGTCTAAATATTTGTGAATTTTTCCCTCATGCAGCGTCAAGTCAGCATTTCCCGTCCCCTGGGCTGTGGGCTATGATAGGGTCATGCGCTGGAACCGGCTGGAGGGGATGTGGCTGATGAACCGCTGCGGTTGGTGCTGCGATGACCCGCTGTATATCCAGTACCATGATGAAGAGTGGGGCGTGCCCCAGCATGATGATCGCCGCCTGTTCGAGATGTTGATCCTGGAAGGCGCGCAGGCCGGCTTGAGCTGGCTGACCGTCCTGCGCAAACGCCCTCACTACCGCCGCGCTTTCGACAACTTCGACCCAGAGCGCATCGCCCGCTACGATGACGCCCGGATCGCCGCCCTGCTGGCCGACCCCGGCATCGTCCGCAACCGATTGAAAGTGACCGCTGCCGTCGCCAACGCCCGCGCTTGGCTGGCCGTGCGCGAGGCGTTCGGCACAGTTGACGCCTATATCTGGCGCTTTGTGGGCGGACAGCCGCGAGTCAACGCCTGGCGGACGCTGAGCGAGATCCCAGCGGCGACCGCTGAGTCGCGGGCGATGAGCCGCGATCTGCGCAAACGCGGCTTCCGCTTCGTCGGGCCAACCATTTGCTACGCCTTCATGCAGGCGGTTGGCATGGTCAACGATCACCTGGTGGACTGCTTCCGCTACGGCGAGGTGTGAAGCTCTGCCGCGCCGGTTCGTCGTTTGGCCGCACCCTCCGCCCACATTATACGTAAATGAATACGGGACGGAATCCCCCATCCCTTCGTGTATAATGAGCCAGTGATAGAAACTGAGAAGGATGACCATGCGGATTATCGTGCACACTGGCAAAGGCGGAGTCGGCAAGACCAGCATTTCGGCGGCGACGGCGCTGCGCTGTGCCGAAATGGGGTTGAAGACCATCGTTATCAGCACCGACACTGCTCACAGCCTGTCGGACTCGCTGGAGAAGAGCATCGGCCCGGAGCCGGTCGAACTGTACCCTAACCTGTGGGGGCAGGAAGTCGACGCCCGCTACTCGATGGACAAATACTGGGGCACGTTCCAGAAGTACATGGTGGCGCTGTTCAGCCGCCAGGGGGTGGAGGACATCGTCGCCGAAGAGGTGACCATCCTGCCGGGGTTGGAAGAGGGCGCGCATCTGCTGTGGATCAACAAGTACGTCGAAGAAGGCCAGTTCGATGTGCTGATCGTAGACGCCGCCCCGACGGCGGAGACGCTGCGCCTGCTCAGCCTGCCCGATGTGACCCGCTGGTGGTTCGAGAAGATCCTGACGATCACCCGCGGCGCAGCCCGCATCCTGCGCCCAATCGGGCGGTTGATGAACCGCGGCGACGCCGTGCCGGATAACGATGCCTGGGACCAGGTGAACATGCTGTTCGCCACGCTGGACAAAGTCCGCAGCCTGCTGACCGACCCCAATATGAGCAGCATCCGGCTGGTGGTCAACCCGGAGAAGATGGTCATCAAGGAGACGCAGCGCACCTATACTTACCTGAACCTGTACGGGTACGCGACCGACGCCATCATCTGCAACCGCATCATCCCGCCAGAAGTGACCGACCCCTACTTCGCCATGTGGAAAGCCAACCAGTTGGAGAACATCGCCTTCATCGGCGAGGCGTTCGGCGATCTGCCGCTGATGAAAGTGCCGTTGTTCGGCCAGGAAGTGACCGGCCTAGAGGCGCTGCGGCGGCTGGCCGATGCTCTGTACGGCGACCAGAACCCGGCGCAGAAGCTGTTTGAAGGCACGACCCACCGCATCGAATCGAACGCTGAAGGCGGGTATACGCTGATCGTGCCGCTGCCGTTTGCCTCGAAAGAAGATGTCGACCTGTACCGCTCGCGGGACGAGCTCACGCTGCGCGTCGGCCCGTACCGGCGCAATATCGTCCTGCCCTATGCCCTGTGGGATCTGGAAATAGCCGATGCCAAATTCGAGCAATCTTCCCTCCGCATCCAGTTTGTCAAGGATGAACGGCGGGAGGTCAAGCAGCGGGTACGCTAACGGCGCGCATCCGCCGGAGACCCCGGCTGCGCCCGCCGCTGCGCCGCCGCCGGCAGCAGGCGCGCCGCCCGCGCCGCGCCGCTCCCTGCGCATGCAGCTCCGCTATGTGCATACGCTGGCCTTCGCGCTGTGGCTGTTTGTGCGGCTGCTGTTCTGGCACTATATGATGCCGCGGATCATCGGCGATGAGGCGGTCGAGCGCGGCAACACGGCGCGTTGGGTGGCCTATGCTCGTGAATTTCGCGCCTTCGCCATCCAGATGGGCGGCGTGATGATCAAACTGGGGCAGTTCATCTCCACCCGCGTGGATGCGCTCCCGCCGGAGATCACGAATGAGCTGGCCGGCTTGCAAGATGAAGTGCCGGGCGTGCCGTTTGAGCAGATCACGGCCATCATCACGGCAGAGCTGGGGCCGATCAAAGACCGCTTCGCTTCGATTGACGAGCGGGCGGTGGCAGCGGCGTCGCTGGGCCAGGTGCACCGCGCGCGCCTGCTGAACGGCGATCGAGTGGTGGTCAAGGTGCAGCGCCCCGGCATCCGCGAGATCGTTTACACCGATCTGGCGGCGCTGGGGGTGGTGGCGCGCATCGCCCGGCGGTTCCGCTTCATCCGCCGCCGCGCCGATACGGTGGCGCTGGCCCAGGAATTCGGCCGGGTGCTGCTGGAAGAGATCTCCTACCGGCACGAGGCCGCCAACGCCCAGCGCTTCGCCCAGATGTTCAAAGACGATCCGGGCGTCTACATCCCGACGGTGTACGCCGAACATTCGACCGATACCGTCCTCACGCTGGAGGACGTGACCACCATCAAGATCAACGACTATGCGGCGCTGGAGGCCGCCGGCATCAGCCGCCGCGCCGTCGCCAAACGGCTGATGGACTGCTACCTCAAGCAGGTGTTCGAGGAGCGCTTCTTCCACGCCGACCCGCACCCTGGCAATCTGTTTGTGTACCCGCTGCCGGTCGAGCACGCTGACGGCAATGGGAACGGCAGCGGCGCGGGGCGCGGCTACGGGCGCGGCGGCCGCCCCTTCTACCTGATCTTCGTGGATTTCGGCATGACGGGCACGCTCAGCCCGAAGATCACCGCCGGCTTGATCAATACGCTGACCGCCATCGTCACCCGCGACGCGTCGAAGATGGTCAGCAGCTACCAGGAGCTGGGCTTCCTGCTGCCCGATGCCGATACCGAGCGCATCGAGGAGGCCACCCGCGCGGCCTTCGACCAGGTGTGGGGCTTGAGCATGACGGAGATCAAGCACGTCAGCTATGCCGAAGCCCGTGACCTGGCGCGCGAGTTCAACGATCTGCTGTTCGCCATGCCGTTTCAAGTGCCGCAGGACTTCATCTACCTGGGACGGGCGATGGGTATCCTCAGCGGCATGGCCACCAGCCTAGACCCGGACTTCAACCCCTGGCAGGAGCTGCAGCCTTACGCGCAGAAGATGATCGCCCGTTCGATGAACGGCGCTGCCGCCGAACTGAGCGGCGAGAGCATCGGCCTGCCGATCCTGCAGAGCTTGTTCAACGGCAATCCCTCCCAGACGCTGGCTGAGGTCGGGCGGCTGTTCCTCAACCGCGCCATTTCGCTGCCGCAGCAGGCCGACAATGTGCTGAGCAAAGCCGACCGCGGCGAGCTGACGCTGCGCGTCACGCCCAGCCCGACCTACCGCAAGCAGCTCCAGCGCATCGAAGCGCAGGGGCGGCGCACCGCCCAGGCGGTGATCGCCGGCAGCCTGCTGGTGAGCGCCACGCTGCTGTACACGCATGGCGACGCGCTGCCGGCGCTCATCGGCTATGCGCTGGCGGGCGTGATGCTGCTCAAACAGGTGTTCAGCGAGTGAGCTTCCGAACGACCCATGAATCGACCTGATGTGACCTCTTCCCAAACAGCGCGCGTGCTGTCGCGCATGGAGGCTTGGCGGCTGGCGTCGCGCCCCAAGACGCTGCCGGCGGCGGTCGGCCCAGTGCTGGTAGGCACGGCGCTGGCGGCGGCGGACGGCCGTTTCGCCCCGCTGCCGGCGCTGGCGGCGCTGGTCGGCGCACTGCTGCTGCAAATCGCTGTCAACCTGGCCAACGACTACTTCGACCATCAGCGCGGCGTGGATACGCCCGACCGGCTCGGCCCACCGCGCGCCGCCGCCACCGGCCTGCTCAGCCCGGCGCAGATGCGCATCGGCATCGCCGTAGTTTTGGGGCTGACCGTCGTCGTCGGCCTGTATCTGATCACGGTGGGCGGGTGGCCGGTGCTGGCCATCGGCGTCGCCTCGATGCTGGCGGCGCTGGCCTACAGCGGCGGGCCGTTCCCGCTGGCCTCGAACGGCCTGGGCGATCTGTTCGTGTTCATCTTCTTCGGGCTGGTGGCAGTGGTCGGCACGTATTACGTGCAGGCGCTGGCGGTCACACCGCTGGCGCTGGCGGCGGCAGCGCCAGTGGGCGCGCTCATCACCGCCATCCTGGTGGTCAACAACCTGCGCGATATCCCCACCGACCGGCGCGCTGGCAAGCGCACGCTGGCCGTCATCCTGGGCCCACGCGGGACGCGGATCGAGTACGCGCTGCTGCTGCTGGCCGCCTTCGCCGTCCCGGTCGCGATGGTGCTGACGCTGGGGACGCGCTACCTGGGCGTGCTGCTGACGCTGCTGGCGCTGCCGGCGGCCGTCCGGCTAGCGCGGGATTTGGGCCGCGCCGAAGGGCGGGCGCTCAACCCGCTGCTGGGGCGCACTGCCCGGCTGAGCCTGGTCTACAGCGCCCTGCTGTCGCTGGGGCTGCTGGCGACTCGGCTCATCCCGTAGGCGCGCCGTTCACGTCTCATCATCGTCGTCTGCAGCTTCGCTCAGACCTAGCCGCGCGGCGATCGCCCGGCTGTGCCGGTCGCGCTTGACCGAGACGCGGCTCAAGTAGACGCGGGTGGTGGCGATGTTCTGGTGGCCTAACACCGTCTGGACTTCGGCTAGATCGCCGGACTGTTCGCCCACCATGCGGGCGACGGTGTGGCGCGTCTGATGCAGATGCACGTCGCCCAGGCCGGCGCGGCGGGCATATTTCTTGAAGGCCTTGACGAAACCATGCGAAGTGACCGGGGCGGGCGTTCTGGCGGCTCGGTCGTGGCGCAGCCACAGCGGGTCATCCGGCTCCAGCGCCGGGCGGTTGGCCGCTGCGTCCCAGCGGTCGGAGGCCCTCAAGTAGTCGAAGAGCGCCGCCCGCACGCCGGGATCAAGGATTTCGGTGGACTGGTACAGCCCGCCTTTCTCGCGGGTGCGGATGATGATGGCTTTGGGCGTGAGGCGCAGGTCGCCCCAACGCAGGCCGATCACCTCGGCGCGGCGTTTGCCGGTGGCGAAGTAGAAGCGCAGCAGGGCGTAGTCGCGCTTGGCGTGGACGCCGCCGCGGACGGCGTCGGCCTGGGCCTCGGCCAACAGCGCGCCCGCTTCTGCATCGGTGAGCGATTGAGTGCGCTCGGACTGGTAGGCGCGAGGGGCTTTGGGGCGGGCCAGATCAACCGGATTGGTGGTGATGACGCCGCGAAAAGCGTCCTCCCGCATCAACCACTCGTAGAAGCTGGACACGCGGCTGATGCGGGCGTACACGCTGGCCGGCGACAGACCCATCTCCTCCAGGTAGGCGCGCCACGTCTGGACGTCGGCCGGGGTGACCTGTTCGACCGGTTTGCGCACGCACACGAAGAAGCCGGCGGCCGTCCCTGCTCGCCCGTCGCCGATCAAGGCGTTGGTCTTGTCGCGCAGCAGATCGGCGCGGCGGTCGCTGTCGCCGCTGGTGGTCGAGCCAGCCCACAGGCTGACGGCGTTGATCAGCGCTGGCGTCAGGACGTCGTCAACAGGAGCCAGCGCCTTCGGTTGGTGTGGTCGTCGGCGGAACATGCGCCCCCTCTACGCCCATCTCGGATCTGGCAGATGCGCCTTAATACGCCTGCAGATGATAGCGGCTGCCGCCGCCTTCGGCAAGCTGGCCGGGCGGCGGCGAACGGGCGGCTCAGCCGGGGGGCGCGCCGTAGCACTCGCCGGCCATAGTCGCGTCGAAGCAGGCGCGGTTGCCGGCGGCGTACAGCTCGATCACCTGACGGTCGGGGAAACGCGCCAGGATCGCGTCGCGCACGCCGGGCTGCATGTTGTCGATGGCGGCGACGATGTCGCTGTCCAGAAATGGGCTGGTGACGGCCATCAGGCTGCCGAGCGCCCGCCAGCGCACCTCGCTCCCGGTCACGATGACCAGCGCCGGCCGGCCGTCCCGCCGGGCTTCGACCGCCGCGTTCAGCTCCGGCGTCACGTAGTTGAAGCGGTACAGCGGCGTGATGCGCGGCGTGCTGTAGGCGTACAGGCTGTACAGCAGCAGGGCGGTTAAACCGGCGTAGACCGGCCAGCGCCGCCAGCGCCGCGCCAGCGCCGCCAGCGGCAGGGCGCTCAGCAGGGCGGCGGCCGTCAGCCCTTCGAAGTAATAGCGCGTGCTGTAGATCTGCGCGCCGATCCAGTAGGCCATATGCAGCAGGATGAGCGCCAGCAGCGCGGCCAGCAGCACCGTCGCCCAGGCTGCCTGCCGGCCAGGGCGGCCGACGAGCAGGAAGGCGAACGGCAGCGCCAGCCAGGCGGCGGCCAGCGCCAGCCAGCCGTGAGCGAAAGCCGGGTCGCGCAGCGTCTCGATGGGCAGGTTGGTCGTCAGCATGAAGGCGGCGATGCCCGCGCCCAGCCACACGGCCCAGGCCGCCCAGCGCCGCCGCCCGGCGACCGCCAGCCCCAGCGGGATGAGCGCCCAACTGACGCCCACCGGCGGCCAGTAGACCGCCTGAGTGCGCAGCCGCAGGTCGGGCGGGGGCATGGGGCCGATCTGCCAGCCGAAGAGATCCGCCGCCGCCAGCGACAGATCCCAGCGCGTTTGCCGCAGGCCTTTCTCCAGCGTGTGGCCGCGCGGGCCGTAACCCTCGCCGAAGCCGACGCGGTCATAAGGCCATACCAGCAGGTACAGGTTCTGCGCCGGATCGCCGGCGGCGGCCGCGTTGTACAGCGGGATGGCGGCGCTGATGAGCAGGGCGGCGGCGGCCAGCGCCAGCAGAGGTTTCAGGATGGCCAGCCGGGCGCGGCGCGCCCGGACGAAGCGCACCAGGCTCCAGGCGGCGACCGGCGCGGCCAGGGCGAGGCCGGCCACCGGGCGGTTGATCACCAGCAGCCCCAGGGCGACGCCGGCGGCCAGTCCCCAGCGCAGAGGACGCCGCCCCCGTTCCAGCCGGGCGCAGGCGGCCAGGAAAGCGGCAGCGCAGGCCAGCGCGGCGGTGTGGCCCATCAGCGTGGCGTTCAGCAGCAGCGCCATGGGCGAAAAGGCCGTCAGGGCGGCGGCGATGAGGCCGGCGTCCGGATTGAACACGTCGCGCCCCAGCCGGTAGACCAGCGCCACAGTCAGCGCCGCCAGCCAGGCGTTGACGACCCAGGGTTGGCCTACGCTGGCGCCGGCCGCCAGCAGCAGCGGCCAGCCCAGCGGGTATTTGCCGAAACGCCGCCCCTGATAATCCACGACGAACGGCTGCCAGTAGGCCCGGCGCGGCTCCGGCGACGCGATGACCGGCTGGCCGCGCGCCAACATCCGGGCTTGAAACAGGTACGTCAGCTCATCTTCCAGGCGGGGCAGGCGCTCGAACACCGTCCGGCTGACCAGGGCGCTCATGCCGAAAGCGAACAGCGCCAGCAGGAGGACCGGCAGCGCGGCGGTGGGCAGACGGCGGTTGGAGGCGACCATAGAGCGCCTATTATACCGCGCCCGCCGCGCGCCCGGACAGGATTGACACTTGGCACGCTCACCCCGCCCGTTTATAATTCGGCTTCGCTTGGCGCTTATCCCATGAGATTTTGACCTGCCCCGGGCAGGCGCAGGGTTTGGTGAAGGACGCAGCCAGATGAAAGTCATTCTTCTCGCAGATGTTTACAAGCAGGGCGTGGCCGGCGAGGTGGTGGAAGTCGCCGACGGCTACGCGCGCAACTATTTGATCCCGAAAAAGCTGGCCGCCAAGGCTACGCCGGCCGAGCTGGCCAAGGCGCAGCAGCTCCGCGAGACAGCCGCCGCCCGCCGCGCTGAACTCGACGGCCGGTTGAATGAGCTGGCGCGTCAGATCGACGGTGTGCAGTTGGTGTTTGGCCGCCGCGCTGCCAACACCGGCAAGCTGTTCGGTTCGGTGACGACCACCGACATTCAACAGGCGCTGCTGGAGAAGACCGGCATTGACATCAACCGCCGCCGCATCAGCCAGCAGGCGCTGCGCGAGATCGGCACGTTTGAAGTGCCGGTGCGGTTGGGGACTGAAATCTCGCCGGTGCTGCGGGTCGTGATCGTGCGCGAGGAGGAGCTGGCTGATTATCTGGCGCGTCAGGGGAGCGCTGAAGCGCCGGCGGCCGCTGAGGCCGCTGCGGTGGCTGAGGCCGCGCCGGCGGTTGAGGCGACCGATGAGCCTGCGCCGGAGCCGACCGGCGAGTGACCGCCGCTGGCATTGTGACCGTCACACGCCCCACCGGTTGCGCCGCGTCTGGGGCGATTTTTTTGTAAACGCCGGGTGCATTTTTCGCCGCGATGGATTTAGCTGCACTAGGCCGTTACCTGCGTGAGACGCGTGAAGCCCGCGAGCTGACGCTCGAGGACGCCGAACAGGCGCTGCGCATTCGGCGGCGCATCCTGGAAGCGTTCGAGATGGGCGATTTCAGCGTCATCGATGCCTCGCCGGTACAGATTCGCGGTTTTGTGCGCAACTATGCCCGCTTTCTAGGATTGGATGAAGACCGGGTCGCCCAGCTTTACGAGGCGGCGCGCCATGCGGCGGCTCATCCGCGGGGCCGGCGCAAACAGCCCCCTGGCCGCGCGGCTGCGCCCCGCGCCCGCCGCAGCATCACCGACACGCAGCCGACGCTGCCAGCGGTCACGGTGGGCGTCGCTGAGCGTGAACGCGGGCGCGGCGCAGGCTTGTTGAATACGCTGACGCTGCTGCTGGTGGCGCTGGCAGCCGTGGCGGTGATCGTGTTCGTGACGGTGGAGCTGCTGCGGCGGCCAGATGGCGGCTTCCCGGATTCGCTAGCGCCGGATATCCTTGGTCAACTGCCGCCCACGCCCACCTTCACGCCTGCGCCCACCCGCACACCCGCGCCCAGCCCCACCCCGCTGCCCAGGGTGGCGCAGCAGGGGTTCACCGGCCGGGGCGTGCTGGTGACGTTAGAGCTGGTGCAGCGCTCGTGGCTGCGCGTCGAAGCAGACGGATTTGAAGTGTTCGCCGGCCTGGCGACGCCGGGCACGATTCTCGAATATCCGGCTCGGGATTCGGTCAAAGTCACGGCCAGCAACGCGGAGGCGCTGAACGTCATCTATAACGGCCAGCAGCAGGGCGTTTACGGCGAGCGCGGACAGAAAGTCGACATCGTGTTCACCCCCACCGGCGTGACGGTGCAGACTGGGCCAGGCTTCGAGCCGACTTCGGAGTTCAGCCCGACGCCGCCGCCCACGTCAGCCGTGGACGTGGGGGCGACGCTGCTGGCGCTGACGCCGACCAACACTCCCGGCCCCAGCCCGACCCCGTCCGACACGCCGACCGCCACCTTGACGCCCAGCGTCACGTCGACGCCGTCCGACACACCGACCGTCACCTTGACGCCTAGCGTTACGCCGACGCCGTCCAATACGCCGACCGCCACCCGCACGCCTACGGCGACGCGCACGCCGACCATCACGCCGACCCCGACCGATACCCAGACGCCGACGCCGACGGCCGTACTGCCGCCGCGCGTCACCCCGACGGGGCTGCCGCCGACCAAAGAGGGCGCATGACAACCGAGCTGGATCCATGGGAGACTGTATGACCTCGCGCAGAGATCGTTACTATCTTTTGAGCCTGGGCTGTTCTAAGAACGATGTGGACTCGCAGAGCATCGCCCAGGTGCTCCACCAGCACGGGATGCGCGGCGTCGGCGACCCGCGCCAGGCCGAGGTGCTGATCGTCAATACCTGCGGCTTCATTGACGCCGCCAAGCGGGAATCGATCGACGCGCTGCGCGATCTGGTCGAACGCAAGCGCCCCGGCCAGATGGTCATCGCCGCTGGCTGTCTGTCACAGCGCTACGGCGCGAACCTGGTGCAGGAGGTTCCCGGCCTGGACGGGGTGATCGGCACGCGGCGCTGGATGGATATTTTCGACCTGATCGCCCGGCTGCGCGCCCGCCAGCACCCGGAGCCGCTGTATCACCTGCCGACGGAGGCGCGCACAGTCGGCCTGGACGAGCGCGGCGTGCTGCGCGCCAGCGTGCAGGGGGCCAGCGCCTACGTCAAAATTGCTGACGGCTGCCGCCGACCGTGTGCGTTCTGCGCCATCCCCCGGATCAAAGGCACGGCGGTCAGCCGCCCGCTGGAAGCGATCGTGCGCGAGGCCGAGATGCTGCAAGCGCAGGGCGTTCAAGAGCTGATCCTGATCGCCCAGGATACGACCGATTACGGCTATGATCTGGGGCTGAAGGATGGGCTGGCGCATCTGCTGGACGCGATTGTGGCGGCTGCGCCGGACATCCCCTGGATACGGGTGATGTACGCTTACCCCGGCTACGTGACGCCGCGGCTGATGGAGACGATGGCGCGGCATCCCCAGGTGCTGCCGTATCTAGATATGCCGCTCCAACACGGCCACCGCGACACGCTGCTGCGGATGAAGCGCCCGGCCAAAATCGAGTGGGTCTACGATACGGTGGGCAGGCTACGCCAGATGATGCCGCAGGTGGCGGTGCGGACGACTTTCATCGTCGGCTACCCCGGCGAAACCGATGCGGAGTTCGAGGGGCTGCTCCAGTTCGTGCGCGACTTACAGTTCGACCGGGTGGGCGCATTCCAGTATTCGTATGAGATCGGCACGCCCAGCGCGGCGCTGCCCAACCAGGTTCCGGACGAGGTGAAGGCCGCCCGCTACGCCGCGCTGATGGAGCTGCAGCAGGGGATCAGCCTGGCGAAGAACCAGGCGCTGGTCGGCCAGACGCTGGAGGTGCTGGTCGAAGGCCACGGCGACAGCGAAGACGAAGCCGGGCGTGCCACGGGCGAACGGCTCAGCCTGGGGCGCAGCTACCGCGACGCGCCCGAAATTGACGGCTATGTGATCGTGGAGGGCGAGCTGCCAGTCGGGCAGATCGTGCCAGTGCGGATCACCGGGGCTACCGCCTATGATCTGATCGGGACGGTGGAACGGACAGCGCCGCAGGTCATCGTGCCCGGACGGGTCTACGGCGAAGGCATGATCCAAGTCGACGCGATCCAGTGAGGAGACGATCGCGGGCGCGCCGCCCGGCGTCAGTCGTCAGGGGCGGCGGCCTGCGCTTGGGCGC
The DNA here is from genome assembly GCA_937922795.1 of uncultured Anaerolineae bacterium. Classification (GTDB taxonomy): domain Bacteria; phylum Chloroflexota; class Anaerolineae; order Aggregatilineales; family Phototrophicaceae; genus CFX2. Next base: position 5,947 of record CALAJK010000047.1, on the reverse strand, counting down.
GTTCAATCGGACGGTCGCGGCGGATGATGTAGTGATCGAGGTCGCGGGCGATCAGCGTATTGGGGAAGACTTGCCGCGCTTCGTCCAGGACGTCGCGTTCGCGGTAGCGGCGCGAGACGTGCGTCAGCAGCAGCGTTTTCACGCCGCATTCGGCCGCCAGCGCCGCCGCCCGCCGCGCGGTGATATGGCCAAAATCGCGGGCGACCTGGGCGTCAGCCTCCAGGAACGTCGCCTCGATCACCAGCACGTCAGCCTCGGCCACGTATTCGCGCACCGTGTCTGTGCGGGCGATGTCGCCGATGTGTACCACCTTGACGCCCTTGATCGTCTCGCCCAACACCATATCCGGCGTGATCACCTGGCCGTCGGCCAGCGTGATCGTCTGCCCGGCGACCAACTGGCTTCGCTCCGGGCCGGGAGGGACGCCCAGCGCTTCGGCCTGCTCGACCAAGAAAGGACGGCGGCTGCGCTCCTGGAAGATGAAGCCAAAGTTGCCGCCGCCGCGGTGGTGCACCGGGAAAGCGGTCGCGGTGAAGTCTTTGGCGTCCACGATCACCTGGCCGGGCTTCAGCTCGACCAGCTCGATCTTGATCGGCAGCCGCTCGTAGCCCAGCACTACATCGAACAGCAGCGTCTGCACCCGCTGCAGCGTGGTTCGCCCGCCCCAGATCTCCAGCTGGTTGATGTTCTCCCACCGGGCGAAAGTCGACACCAGCCCGCCCAATCCCAGGATATGGTCTAGGTGGCCATGCGTGAGCAGGATGCGGTTGAGGCGTTTGAAGCCCACGCCGCTGCGCAGGATTTGGCGCTGCGTGCCCTCGCCGCAGTCAATCAAGAAACGATGTTCGCCGGCCAGCAGGATTTGGGCGGCCAGGCCGCGATGGATGGAGGGCGCCGAAGCGGAAGTGCCCAGGAAGACGATCTCGAACATGTCAGCCGCTCGCCATGTGGGTGACAGTGATCGTCCCCATGAACAGGCGCGTCCCGCGCTCGTGATCGCCATCATAGACCGGCAGGCGGGTTTGGGTCGAGTCTTGGTAAGCGCCCACCGACAGGCTGTACACGCCGTCCGGGATGGAGGGCGGCAGCGGCACGAACATCACCTGAATGAAGATATCGCGGTTGTGTAGGGCGCTGGCGCGCACGCTGAGGGTATCGTTCTGGGCGGCGATCGAGGCCGGGTCAGGCAGAATGTGTGTAAACAGCCGCAGGTCAGGCGGGAGCGGGCCGTCGGCGCGCCAGTAGGTGATCGAAGTGACGATGCCGCCCGGCAGATACGTGCTGGTCGGAGGCGGCTCGTAACCTAACAGGGTGAGGTTGCCGCCAAACCGCACTGGCGGGGCGGCCGGGCCGGATGAGCCGGCGACGGCGGGCGCTTCCGGCGCGAACGCGACCGGAGCGGTGGTGGTGAAACGCCCGACCTTGTCGGCCAACTCGCGTTCGACCGCCAGCGTCAGCACGCCGTCTGCCGGCAGGTCTGGCCGCGTCAGCAGCGTGCCGTGCGCCGTCCAGGTCTTCAAATACGGATGCACATTGTCCAGCATGCCGGGCTGGGGGAAGATGATCTGCTGGGGCGCGCCGCCCTGCATCAACACTAGGCCAGTGCCGCAGTCGGCGTAGCGCAGCGGCGCATCGGGGCGGTTGAGCATCAACAACAGCCGGTCGGTATCGGTGAGCGCGCTGTCCGGCGGCGCTGGCGTGTCGCAGATTAACGTCGGCGTGTCGCCGGCGGTCACATCGATGTGGTGGGCGAGCTGGCCGAGCCGACCGTGGTAAGCGGTGTAGACGGCGGGCAGCTCCGGCCAGCGCTGGAAGAGATCGCGCCCCGTCCAGATGAGGTTGAAAGCGAGCAGTCCCAGCAGGCCGACCGCGGCGAACGGCCGCGTTCCGGACTCCAGGCTGCGGTGCAGCGCGTTCACCCCCAAGCCGCCGAACAGCGCCAGCAGCGGCAGCAGCGGCGTCATCGCCAGAAAATTGGGGCTGCCTTCGGCCAGAAAGGCGGCGGGAAATAAGGTGAACATGGCGATGAGCGCCAGCATGTAGCGCGGCTGTCGCCAATGGCGAATGGCCGTCAGCAGCCCCACCAGGATCAGCAGGCCGCTGACCAAGTCCACCAGAGGACGCCCCGGCAGGTTGCGGACAGGGTTCTGATCACCCTGGAAGAATAGGCCGGTCAGCCCGTCAACCAGCGCTTTGAGCGGCGCGAGTTGTTCGGCGGTGTACGCGCCCAGCAGGCGGCTGGAGCCGGCCAAGTGGGGCAGCCGGATGCTGGAGATCACATAGGGCATGGCGAAGATGATCAAAATGAGGATGCTGAAGCCGAGATAGGCCAGCGTGCGCCGCGTCAGCGGCTGGCGCGTCAGCAGCATGTAGGCGATGAACACCATGCTCGCCAGCGCCACCAGCAGCATGACCGGATGAGCGTACACCCCTAGGCCGAGCAGGACGCCCAGGGCGGCGAACGGTGTGGTAGGCGGCCAGCGGTCATAGACGACGGCTGGGCGATGGACGCGGAGCGCCAGCGTCAGCGCCAGCAGCGCCCCAACCGTCAGCAGCGGCAGCAGCGCCTCGCGCGCCACCTCGCGGCTGAGCAGGATGTGCCAGAAGTTGACCGCCAGCAAAGCCAGCGCGGCTGCGCCCGCCAGCGGGCTGTACAAGCGGCTGACCAGCGCGTACACCGCGGCCAGCGTCAGCATCCCTGCCCAGGACGAGAGCAGGTGAAAACCTAGCAGGCCGCTGCCGATGACGCCGGTCACGGCCGCCAGGATGACGTGGTACAGCGGTTCACGCCCGTGGCCGCCGCCCAGATCGTAGAAGACCTCGATTTGGCCAGTACGCACCGTCTCGGTCACGCGGATGTCCGTGATTTCCTCGGCGTGGAGGCCCGGCGGCAGCGTGGCGAACTGGGCTAGCCGGAGGCCGGCGGCCAGCAGCAGCAGCAACGCCGCCAGCGCGAAACTCAACCGGGTTGACAAACGGTTCCCTCCATCGGTTACAGCGCCGTCGCCCAGGCGGTGAAGCCCAGCACAGCGATCCCCAGCAGCACATTGGCCCACGTCAGGCGCACTTCGCGGCGGCGCAGGCGGACCCACTCGTCTGGATCGCCTTTGCCCCGTTCCAGCAGCAGGCTGGCGCGCTCCAGCGCCGGCGCAACGCCGTACTGGAGCGCCAGGCCGCAGACTGCCATGCCCGCCACTGCCAGATGTTTGAGCAGCATCGCTTGGCTCCACGCGTTGGTGATCTGCAGCACGCCGTCGTAGTTCGGATCGCCGGCCATCTGGATCAGCCCAGTGATGACCAGGACGACCAGGCTGAAGTTCGAGATAGGCAGGAAGCGCCGGCGCAGGCGCGCGAGCAGTTGATACAGCGCCGGGTTGTCTTGCAGCGCGCGGCGCGTCTCCGGCCAGACCAGGATCGTCAGGATCACCAGTCCGCCGATCCAGACGACGGTGGCGATGAGGTGAAAGAAGTAGCTAATCGCAAGGGTCGACGGGGACAAGGCCGAGCGCCTCCGGGCTGTCGGGCGCGCGCGCGGGGATGACGCGGTCGCCGCAGTACTTCGCCATGTTCGCCAGTTCGATGAACGCCGGCCGCACATAGCCTTCCGGCGTGGTGATCGCCCACCAATACTCTTCGCGGTCAGGCGTCCAGGATGGGTCAGGCAGATAAATGGTGGTCATCAGCCCCATCCAGGGTCGCCAGTGGTCAGCGGCGTATTGGTAAGCCTCGACCAGATAGCGCGCCTGGGTCGCTTCATCCACCGCAAACCAGGCGTAGTCCGGGTTGACGCCGGGGTTGGTGTGCCAGCCCATCTCCAGGATGGCCATCTGCCGGGCGGCGTCGCCGTTGGCGACCATGATCCGCCGCAGGTCTTCCACGCGGCGGAAGGTGAAGAAGCGCTGGCTGCCCTGCGCCACGGCGTCATCAGGACTTAAGTCCGGGGGGTTATTGTAACCCGGCGCGTTCACGCCCACCACGTCGATTTCGCGCTGGAAGCCAGCGGTATACAGTTCCTGCAGGAAGACGTCATCCGGGCGCGCCGTTTGGTCATAAGTGCCGGTGGGCGCTAGGCCGGCGGAGATCAGGATGGCGGCGGGGTCGGCGGCGCGGATGGCCGCGCCGCAGGCGCGCAGCAGGGCCGTGTAGCCGGCGGCGTCGGGCGGGCGGTTGCCCCACTCGCGGGCCAGGTTTGGCTCATTCCAGATTTGGTAAGCGGCGATGCGCCCCGCGTAGCGGCCAGCGACTGCGCCGCAGTAAGCGGCCATGTCGCCTAGGTCATCGGGCGGGGCGTCGACGAAGTCGCGATCCTTGCGCCCTGGCAGGCTGGGATGGCTCCAGTCGGGCGCGTCGCTCAGCCGGACGACCAGCTTCAGCCCACGGCCTTCGACGGCGCTGACGATCGCATCGGCGCGGTCGAGAACCCAGACGCCGCGCTGCGGCTCCAGGTCTTCCCAGGCGAAAACCTGTTTGACATGGCTGAAGACCATCAGCCGCGCCCAGTCCAAATGCAGATTGGCGACGTGTTCGTCCCACCACAAGAAGGCGTGGATGCCGTAGGTCAGCGATGTGAACGGCGGCTGGGCCAATGCGCTGGCGGCAAGGGGGTCAAGCGTTGTGAGGCGCGCCAGAACCAGCGTAAAAAATAGGATCAGAGCCAGCACCAGGCTGCCAGCTCTGACCGCGCGCGAACGCCAGCGCCGGTTCAGCGCCGGCCTGCCGTTTGTTGATGCGCGAGCTGCCATTGGATGATGGCGTCGTAGACTGGGCGGAAATTCCAGTCTTTGCCGATGATCGAGTAAGGCACGTTGTCGTTCGACGGATCCCAGCCGGCCTGCGGGCCGTAGTTCAGGTTCCAGATGAACGCCAGCCAGACGAAGTCCCATTCGCGCATGTTTTCCAGCGCTTCGATCGTCCAGGTTTTCTGTTCTTCCAGCGTGTTGTCGTTGGCGAACTCGAAGCCGCGCGGGAACCCGCCCAGATCCTCGGTGACCGCCCAGCCGAACTCGGTGACGCACAGCTTCTGGCTGCCGCCAGCCACAGCGATCTTGTTGGCATACGTCTGGAGGGTGCTGTAGAAGCTCCAGCTGTGGTGCGGGTTATCAAACGGCCCGCGGAACTTGGCCGTGGGATCAGGCGGGACTTTGTCCCAGGGGATGCTGGGGCCGATGTTGTAGCCGTTGTGGTGCACGCCGACGCAGTCTGAGTAGTTGAGCATGCCGGCCTGGATGAGCTGCGTCATGTAGTCGAAGTCGTCGATGGCGCTCACCCGCCCGTCCGGCTCGGTCCAGCCGCCGGTGGGCGACAGCGCGCCGCTGATGACGATGATGCCAGGATCGATCGCCTTGACGGCGGTGTAGGTGTCGCGCAGCAGCGCCACGTAGTTAGCGGCGCTCAGCCCGCGCGCCGATGTCCACTCGCGGTCGAGATTTTGCTCATTCCAAACCTCGATGGCGTGCACCTGGCCGGGGTAGCGCCGCAGGATGGTGGTTACGAAGTTGACGTAGTCGGCGTTGTTGGCGGGCGGACCGTGCTTGCTCAGGTTGACGCCCGGCTCGCGCGCCCAGTTCGGCGCGGTGACGATCGACATCATGGTCTTCAACCCGAAGCGCGCCGCCGACGGCATGACCAGATCGAGCTTTGACCAGTCGTACTGGCCGCGCTCCGGCTCCACGTCCTCCCAGCGAACCTGCTGTTTGAACCAGTCCATGTGGAGCTTGTTTTTGACCTCGTTCATCCACAAGTCCTGATTGTCGGGGTTCAGGTCCAGGCTGTACTGCACCTGGATGCCGACGTGGAAGCCCTTGTCGTCGATCGGCAAGAGGGTGGCGGTCGGGCCAGCGGTTGGCGGTTCGGTCGGCAGCTGCGCCTGGCCGGACGCATCCGGCCGCGGCGTGGCCGTGGCGGCCGCGGCGATCTGGCGGGTCGGGATCGGCGTCGGCGCGACTGT
>CALAJK010000046.1 GCA_937922795.1 uncultured Anaerolineae bacterium | reverse complement strand
GGAGACGCCCGGCCAGTGCAGACGACGCGCGGCAGCGCCCGACTGCGGACTGAAGACACAGTCAGCACTTGGCGGTGTGCCTCGTCCCACACGACGCCCACGGCGCGCACGTCAAATCGCGGAAAGCGCGGCTCTGGCCGGCCTGCCAGCCAGTTGCGGAGCCAGCGCCGGCGCAGACGCTGGCGGATGCGGCGGCGCTCGACTGCCGGCGTCTCGACGATGCGCGGCGGCGGCCGCACCTCCGAGACCGCGTCGAACAGCATCCACTCCCATGACAGGTCGGCTGGCAGCGCGTTCAGATCAAAATACGCGTTCGCGCGCGCCTCATCGGTGGCCGAACGCAGCGTCCCACCCAGCGGCCAGGCTGCGTACAGCACGTTCAAGCGCGACCAACCGGCCCAGTAGTAAAGGCCGATAGGGCGCTCAATATGCGCGATGATGCCCGTCTCCTCGCGCACCTCGCGCGCCGCCGCCTCTTCTAAACGTTCATGCGGGTCAAGCCGCCCCCCTGGCAGATCCCATATATTCAGGTCGCCGCGCCGGGACAGCAGCACCAGGCCGTCATCATCGAAGACGGCGCACTGGACACCGAGCCTCAGGAATACCACACTTCGCCCCTATTGAGCCCGACCGGCGCTGCGCGGCAGCGGAACCGTCTCCCCATCCATATCGTCGGGCAGCCGCGGCAGCGATAGATGAACTGGCGCGGTCAGCGGCAGCGTGAAATTGACTGTCGTCCCCTGGCCCGGCTGGCTGAGGATGTCGATGCTGCCCCCATGCGCCTCGATCACCTGCCGCGCCAGCGTCAGCCCCTGCCCAGCGCCTGGCACTCGGATGACCCGCCCGCCGGCGGTCACTGGCTTGCCGCGGAAGAACCGCGTGAACACATGGGGCAGATCTTCCGGCGAAATGCCAACGCCCGTGTCACGGACGCGCACGAGCGCCCGGCCGCCGTCCTCGCCGCGCACTTCCAACGCCAGTTTGCCGCCCGGCGGAGTGTACTTGATCGCATTATCAACCAGGTTGCCAATCGCCCAACGGAGACGCCGCTCATCGCCCAAAATATACAGCCCCTGGCGTTCGATCACGACTTCCAGTTCCAGATTGGCCGCCTGGGCGATTTGACGCCATTCGTTGGCAATCGTCCACATCAGCGTGTCCAACAAGATGGCGCGCTGGCCGTCGCGGAAGGCCGGCGCATCGGTCAGGCTGAGCTCGCGCATCTCGACGATCAACTTCTGCAATGCGACCGCATGGCGCGCCAGCGCGCGGGGCAGCGCCGCATCTGGATTGCGCCGAGTCTCGGCGTACAGCAGCTCGGCCATCGGCTGCTGCACTTCCTGGTGAACCCGCCCAAACAGCGCCTCGCGGGCGCGCTCGCGCCGCACCTCTTCCGTGACGTCACGCAGCATGATGACCGTCCCCACGCGCTGCTCGGCCAGATCGGTCAGCGCTGCGGCGCGCGCCTGCAGCATTTTGCCGTCCAGCTCCACGCGCTGCGGATCGCCCAAAGCGTACACGCCTGGAGCCAGCGATGCCCCCAATACATCAGTGACGACCGCGGTCAAATCGTTGAGCGTCGCCCCACGCAGGACGCGCTGTGAACCCAGCAGCTTCTTGGCCACTTCGTTCATCAACATCACCCGGCCATCAGCGTCCTGCACGATGACACCGTCCGGCAGCGCCTCCAGCACCGACAGCAGATGCTCGACTTCGCGCCGATGACGGCGCAGCGTCAGTCGAAGCGCATCCTGGCGCTGCTGCACCGCATCCGCGTAGCGGTCGAGCGCATGGCCGATCGCGCCGATCGTATCATGCGGCTTCATGCCGGTGCGAGCAGTCATCTGACCCGCCGCCAGCGCCGTCGCCGTCTGAGCTACCTGCCTAGCTCGGCTGGCCAACGAGCCAACAGCGACAAACATCACAATGACCACCGCGCCCACTAACGCCGCCATCACCAGCGCGGACGCATGGCGGGCGGCTTCCGTCAGAACCGGCAGCGAGTCCGGAAGCAGCGCCGCGACCCATCCCTGAGGCGCATCGCCAAACCAGAACGGCACATACGCTGCCAGATACGCCTGGCCATCCAAGACCACCGGCCGCACCACCGCTTGTTCAGGGCGCAGCAGTTGGTCGGGCAGATCGTCTGGAACGGCGGCCAGAGCGGCGATCGTCGCCGTCTGCAGCGGCAGCGATGTGGCCAGGAGCTGCCCATCCGGCCCAAACAAGGCCATATGGACGACGGCGCTGTTGTGCAGCTCGGCCATCACCACCGCGATCCGCTGCCCCACCAGCGCGATCCCCACGCGCGCCCCGCGTTGGAAGACCGGCGCGCCAGTGACCAGCAGCAGCCCCTCCGGCGTGCGCACCCAGCCCGCCGCCGCGCTTCCCGACTTCAACACCTCGATGAGAGGTTCCTGACTGAGATCAGACCCGGTGCTGGCCGTGTAATCGACTCCGTCAGCGCCGCTGACGCGCAGCAGACTCAGGATTTCCCGCCCTTGAGTGTCGGTCAGGATGATCCCATCCAGGTCGCTCAGGCGCGCCGGCCCGCGCAAAATTTCATCCAAGGCCTGCGCCTGGCCGCGCCGCATGAGTTCCGCCACGCCAACGGTGAGCGCAATCCGCTGCGCTTCTCGACGCTGGCGCTCAAATAGGGCATTGGCGCGCGCGCCGGTCGCCTGGATACCCTGCTGCAAGAGGTTCATCTGCGGCACATCCAGCCCGCCGGCGGTCGTCCGCACCCACAGATAAGCGCCAACGATGGCAGCCGTCAACACGACCACGAACACAGGCAGCGTCAGCCGCCAGTGCAGAGATCGCGGCGGCGGATAAGCTGGTGATTCAGCGCTCATGCATGTCTCTCCCTCGCCTCCCTGCAAACATTGTAAGGCCAATGACCGGCTGGCCGGTATCGCCCTTTCAGCCTACATCGGGCGCGCCCTCAGCCGCCGCTGTCGTCTCTGGTTCAGCAAGATCGTTCACCGGAGCTTTCAAACGACTCCGGGTCCACCGGCACATCGTCAATGCGCGTCTCATAGTGGACGTGCGGGCCGCTGCTGCGGCCAGTGCTGCCGCTCCAGCCGATGATCGTCCCGCGCAGCACCCAGTCACCCACCGCCACATTAGGCGCTGTCAGATGCGCATAGTATGTGATGAACGCACCGTTTTGCACAATCACCAGGTTGCCGTAACCGTACACATTCCAGCCCGCCCAGGTGATCACGCCGCTGTGCGTCGCCAGCACCGGCGTCCCTGAGGGAACCGTCAAGTCTACGCCGCTGTGCCGCGCATGAAAGCGCTGTACCAAGCTGCCGACTACTGGCCACCCCCTGGGCGCGCACGCCTCCGGCAGGACTTCCGGAGTCACCTGCGCCGCGAAAGCGACCACCGTGGCGACCAAGTCGTCGGTCGGCGTTGGTGTGATAGTCGGCGTCGACGTAATAATCGGCGATGGCGTGATCGAAGGTAGAACGGCGGCCGTCGGCGGCGCGAATACCGCTGTCGGCGTCATCGCTGCGGTCGACGGCGCGGGCGGCGAAGTCGGAAGTAGACTCAATGCCGTCGGCTCCCCAGTCGGCTCCAATGCCAGCTGTCCGCCCACAGCGCGCGGCAGCAGCGCGCTGACGGGACGCGGCTCGCCGACGGCGCGGGCGGCGAAGTCAGGGTTCGCCGGCGGTTCACGTTTGGGATCGCTGCCAGAATCCGCTATTCCCAGGTAGATGATGCGCCCAATCCGTTCCGATCCGATCTCCGCTCTCAGTGGTGTCGAAACAGCCAGTTCCAGCCACTGCCGCCCGTCGCGCCGCATCCCTAGACCGCCGGCCATATCGGCCAAAACGATCACAGCCAGGATCATCGCGCCCAACCCTGACAGACACAAGACGAATCGCCAACTGACAGCTGCCACACGCCCCATGGCCACACATTGTACTCCAGACCGCTGGCGGGCGCTGAGCCGGGCGGTTTTCGCAGGCTTTTATTCATCCCTTATTCGTGTCTTATTCTTCAAAGACTAAAATCACATAGACGACTAGTCAACCAGGATAAAATTGCCGTGGATAATCAACTGCTCACCGGACGCGCTGACCTGCACCTGCACACTCGCGCCAGCGATGGCCTGGCCACCGCCGCACAAGTATTAGAGTCTGTCGCTCGCCGCCGGCATCTCGATGTGATCGCTATCACCGATCACGATGTGCTCGATGCCAGCCTGTGGGCTTATGAGGAACGCCATCGCTACCCTTTCGACATCCTGCCAGGCGTGGAAGTGACGGCTGTTGAAGGGCATGTGTTGGGACTGTGGGTGACGCAGCCGATCCCTAAAGGTCTATCCGTAGCTGAAACGGCCGCCGCCATCCACGAACAGGGCGGCTTCGCCGTCCTAGCGCATCCCGGCGAGGTCATGATCGCCGGCCGTCATCTTCAGCGTTACCTGCGCCAGCCTCAGGTGTTACTATCTTGGGGAATTGACGCCATCGAAGTATACAACGCTGGCACGATGACCCCGGGCAACAACGTTTTAGCGCGCCGCATTAGCCGCTGCTTGCCGCTGCCCGTCACTGGCAGCAGCGACGCGCACACCCTGAGCGCGATCGGCTGCGGCATCACGCGGTTCGCGGGGCACACCGCCGAAGATTTACGCCAGGCGCTGCTGCACGGGCATACGGCTGCAGAGGGGGTATCATGGCCCATAACCGACTATTTGAAAGTCTCACCCAGCTCAATCCGACGGACCTTGAGCGGGTTTTTGGGGACGAGTATGCCTTCGACCCGCCCGACCCTGCGCTGAAGCTGGCTCCAGTCAAACGGGTTGCCATCTTCGCTGAGGCGTTCCTGCCCAAAGTAGACGGCGTCTCAAAAACGGCTTACCTCACCTTACATCATCTGGTGCGCACCGGGCGTGAAGTGCTGGTGTTCGCGCCGGATATCGCCCCCACTTCTATCGCCGGCGCGCGGGTCATTCCGCTGCCGTCGCTGGGCGTCCCAGTTGCGCCCGAAACGCGGGTGGCGCTGCCAGTGCCGATCGTCAGCAGCTATCTCGACGCTTTCCAGCCCGACCTCATCCATCTGTTCAGCCCGGCGGTGCTGTCCATTTCGGGCATGCTGGCGGGGCGCCGGCGCGGGCTGCCGATCGTCGCCAATTACCAGACCGACCTGCCGACCTACGCCCATCACTACGGCTGGCATTTCCTGGCGCAGCCGGCACGCGACTGGCTGCGCTACATCCATAACGGCTGCCATCTCAACCTCGTCCCTTCCAATTACACGCTGCGCCAGCTCCGCAGTTGGGGTTATCACCGGCTGCGCCGCTGGGGACGTGGCGTCAACGGCCAGCGGTTCCATCCACGCCACCGATCACCCGCCTGGCGCGAGCGCCTGCTGAACGGCCGCAGCCCTGACAGCCTGCTGTGTCTGTACGTCGGACGGCTAGCCCCCGAAAAGCGGGTCGATCTGCTGTTGGAGGTGGCGCGCACCCCCGGCGTCGCCCTGACGATCGTCGGCGATGGCGCGCAGCGAACCGAGCTCGAGCGGTTGTTCGCCGGCACTGGCACGCACTTCATGGGCTACCTGTACGGAGACGACCTGTCCCACGCCTATGCCAGCGCTGACGTATTCATGTTCACCGGCCCGTGCGAGACCTTCGGCCAGGTGGTACAGGAAGCGATGGCTTCCGGCCTGCCGTGCGTGGTCATCAACCAGGGCGGCGCAGCCGATCTGGTGGAGAACAAACGCACCGGATACACCTGTCCCGACGACCCACAGGCATTTGCGGCCGCCGCGGTTCGGCTGCGCGACCACCCCAAGCTGCGGCTGCGGCTGGCGCGCAACGCTCGCCGCGCTGCCGAGCGCCAGCCCTGGAGCGCGGTGATGGCTCAGCTTGAGCGCTACTATGCCGAAGCGGTGCGACTCAACGCGCGTTTCAAACGCCTGATCCCGGCCGTCGGGCTGAATATCCCACTGCCGGCGCTGTTCCGAGGACGGTGATTGACTTGGCTGACCAACCCAAAACGCTGGCGCTGATCGCGCACGACGGCAAGAAAGCCGACATGGTGGCGTTCGCCCTGGCCCATAAACCCGTGCTTCAACGCTACGAGCTGGTGGCTACACGCACCACCGGCCAGCTCCTGCGCGAGAAATGCGGCCTGGAAGTCCAACAGATGCTGTCCGGCCCGATGGGTGGGGACGCGCAGATCGCCGCCAAGGTCGCAGAAGGGGAGATCGAGGCCGTGTTCTTTTTCGTCGACCCATTGGGCAAACATCCCCACGACCCCGATATCCAGAGTTTGCTGCGCATCTGCAACGTGCACAACGTGCCGCTGGCGACCAACGCGGCCACCGCCAGCTTCATCATCTCACCGCGCGCGCTGTGACGCGGCGCTATTCGCCCTGCGGAATCGGCCGCAGCCGGACAAACTTGAGCACGTTCTGGCCCACGCACTGCCCCTGACGGATGCCGTTCTCCATCCCCACCCGGTAATGGATGCCGCCGTACAGCCGCGAGATGGACGCCTCGTAAGCTGCGGCCTCGATCGACGTGTAGGAGCGATCGGCGAAGCCATGCATCCGCCCTGAACGATCGGTGAAGGCGACCGTCCCGAACATGGTCGTCAGCACTTCGGCGGCGGCGGAAGAGACGACTGAGTGCCCTGATGGATACTCAGGGAACGGCGGTGTCTCGACCAGCGCCGTCCAGCCGGGGTCAATGTAGCGCTGGATGTAAGTCACCGGACGCAGCAGCGGCTGCTGATACTTCAGCGACCAGCAGGAGATGAACGCATCGGCCATCGCGATATTCGTCAGCGCATACATCATGGCTGTCATGTCGAGCTTCAGATCCAGGACTTCGGCCAACTGGTTCTGGATGAGCACCCAGTGGCCGGCTGGCGTGCCGGTGCTCGCCGGCGAATCGACCCAGAACTGAACCGTCTCCTTCTGCTCCGGCGTCAACTGCTGGCTGATCTTCACGACTTCCATCGCCTGCTGGTAAAAGGTTGAGTTCGGCTCGGTGCTGAACGGCATGCGCAGCGGCACCGCGCAGCTATCCGCGTAGTACAGCGAGAACGGCCGCAGCCGCCCCCAATGCGGCTCGATCGGCACAGTGCCCGGCGTCGTCGGCACCCACAGGCTGGGATCGCCCGTCGGCAGCTCGTAGGGCAGATCGCGCGTCGTTTCGTACCGGTCATAAGAGGCCCAGGTCAGAATCGCATCGGCAACCGACTCGCCAAAGGCCAGCGACCGTTCGATCACTTCGGCTGAGACCCGGCGCGCGCGGTCATTCTTCTGCGTCTGGTACAGCAGATCAATCTCGCGCGCCGAGTCGGGCGAGAGCAGCCCCAACAGCAGCCGCCGCATCGCGCCGTTGGCGGCCGTTGGCCAGTCGTATTCCTGGGTCAAATCAGGCTGCGGCACTGCTTGCAGCTCGTTCAACTGCCGGGCTGTGCTGAACGAGTCCGGGATGCCTGGGCGCACTGCCTCGTACAGCGTCACCCCGGCGTAGCCATACACGCGTGAGGCGGCGGGCGCTGACAGCCCTTCGGCCTCAATACGCCGGTACAGCAGCTCCATCCATTGGATTGCCGACGTCGGCTCCTGCTCAGTCGCCGGGGTTGAAACTAACGGCTCTTGCGCCGCCGCTGGCACAAACCCAAGGAACAGCAGAAATCCTATACCCAGCCACCACCACGGTATCCCCTTCATGATCGCCGCTCCTTAAACTAACCGCTGCGTTCGCCTAAGCGGACGGCCAGCGCCAGAACCCATTCAGTCAGCGCGGACTGCGCAATGGAGAACAGGACAAGGACAATGCCAACGAAGATGAAAAATGGGACGGTCGCCCAGATTTCGCTGAAAAAACCTAGATTGAGAAAGGCGAGCCCCCAGTCCGCCAGCGCCGCAAAACCGCCCATGAGCAGCCCGGCGGCCAGATCGCTGATCGCCAGCTCGCCGCGGACGAACTGCGTAGCGCTGACGAGCAGCGCTGCCGCCAGACCAGTACGCAGCGCCACCGCCAGTACCTGCGCCAACACGCTGTAGGTGCGCTGCTGCACCAACACCGAGAACAGCAGGCCGACAGCGGCGATCAACCCCAGGCTGGTCAGCGGCAGCAGCAGGCTGGCGGTCATCATGAAGGCCAGCAGCAGCGCCCCGACCAGCGGCGGCAGCTCCGGCGTGATGCCATTCAGCAGCAGATCAATATACCGCCCCTGGAAGGCGGTCAGATCGTAGAGAATGCCCAGGATCAGCAGCAGGCGCACCGCCAGCACGAAGATCAACAGCTCGCGCAGACGGTAGTACACACTCATCCAGCGAATACGCAGCGCCAGACCGACGCCATCCTCGGTCGCCCTCAAGTTATCCCAGGCTTGGCGGCGCTTTTGCTCGGTGACGGTGTTGACAGTCAGCAGCAGCGCGAACACCTGCATCAGGACCTGCAGCGCGAGCATCGGCCAGTAGACCACCGCCATCACGCCCTCGGTCAAACTCTGGCCAGGCGGGCGCTGGAAGAAACCGGTGGCGATGGCATAGCCGCCAGCGAATAAGACGACTACCAGCACGACGACCGCCGCCGCGCGCAGATAGCGCATGCGGCGCGGCGGCGGCTGCAGCCGTCCCAGTTCATAGCGCGCCATAGGATGGTCTAGCCGCGCCCACAGCGGTAGAGGCCCTATCAACCGCTGCAGCATACGTCAGTCTCGATCTTCCTCGCCGATCAAGCGGCCAATCTCCGTCTCTAGCTGGCTCAAAGCCGCTTCCCAAGCCGCAGTGGGAACCTGCACCGCCGTCCCATAACGAATGTACTCGATATAGACATCAGGCGTCACACCCCGGAGCTGGTCGCGCACCGCCGCCGCATACATGCCCACCTGCAAATGGAAACGCCGGGCGTGCTCGGCTAACGCGGCGCTGCCGGCCGGACCAGGGCGGTAGCTGGAGACCCAACTAGATTTATAGTCAACGATCGCCCAACTGCCATCTGGCCGTTGAAACAGGACGTCAAGCACCCCGTGAATGATACGCCGCTCGGTGCGATACACGAACGGTAGCTCACGATACACCTGCGCAGCCGACCGCAGCCACTGCGCGACATCGCCGGCGTGCATTCGGTTCAGGAGCGACTTGGCGGCCTGCACAGCCTCAGCCTGCTGGCGCTCTGCGACGACCCCCAACTGCCAGGCATAGCTGCGCAGCACAGCTTCTAGATTATCGCGCTCATCTGGAAACTGCCAGCGCAAAACTCGGTGCACCATCTCACCCACCAGCCGCTGTGGCACACTGCCGCGCCGCTCGCTCACCCGCTCAATGCGGGCGGGCGCATCTTGCAGAATGCTGCGCCGGAAGCGCTCACGGTGATACGCCTCGACGCGGGCGCCTCCCAGATCGGCCAACTGAGTCGCGGTCAGGTGGCGCACACGTTCATCTGGGGCAGCACGCACAGGCCTGACCAGCGGCGGCTCCTGGACCGGGCCGAGGAGCAGCGTCCCCTGCTGAACCTCCGGCCGTTCCCAACCGGCAGTCTTGCGCTTCTCTGGCGGCGGCTCGAGCATCTGCTCTGGCACGACGAGCCGCACGGATCGGTCGGCATAGACTCGCTCGCCGGGCGACAGATCGTCGGCCTCTGGCAGCAGCGCCGGGATCAGCCAGGGCAGCCAGCCGCTCAGATCGAGCCCGCCGTTCGCGCGACGCTTGAACTGCCCGCTGATGAGCAGATAGTCCTGGGCGCGGGTCATCGCCACATACAACTGGCGGCGTTTTTCGGCCTGTTCGCGTCCTGACCGCAGCTCGTCGGCGCGGCGGTAGGCGAAAGTCTCTACCAGTTGGCCATCGTCGCCGGGTATTTTACAGACCAACCCCAGCTCACGATCGACCAGCAGCGGCACGCTGCCAGCGGACTGCTTCCACCCCCTGGACACATCGGCCAGCGCGACTAGCGGAAACTCCAGCCCCTTGCTGGCGTGGACGCTCATCAGCGTGACCGCCCCCTCCACCTCAACCAGCGCCTCGCCTTCGCGCACTTCCAGTTCGCTCAGGTCGCGCAGATAGGCGTCAAACGCGCCCAGCATGATCTGGCCGCTGGACTCGGCGATGCGCAGCAGCTTTTCAACGTTGCCCCGGCGGCGCGCGCCGTCCGGCAAACTGGTCAGCGTGGCCAGATAGCCGGTGCGCGCCAGGGCGGCGCGTATCAGATCGGCCAGCGTCATGCGGCCAGCCATCCGACGCAGCGCGTCGAAACACTGACGAGCGAATGCTGTACGCGCGCGCTCATCTTCCGGCACATCGACATCGGCCAGCAGCGCCGCCGCCAGCGGCAGCCGGCGGCCATCCGCACCGGCGCATCGACGCAGGCTGAGCAGCGCATCATCGCTCAAACCGAACAGCGGCGACCGCAGCGCCGCCGCCAGCGCCAGCTCATCCGCCGGATCGTGCAGCGCCCGCAGCAGGTTGAGCACATCCCACACTTCCTGGCGGTCATAGTAACCACGACCCGACACGGTGACGTACGGGATGCCTGCGGCTTTCAAGGCCTCTTCATACAGCACGACATCGGTCAGCGCTTGGAACAGCATCGCCATGTCGCCGTAGGCGATCGGCCGCGTTTGGCCAGATCGACGGTCGTACACCGGACGCTTCTCATCCACCAGCAGCTGCAGACGCTCAGCCAGGATGTAGGCTTCCCACCGCCGCGCCGCTTCGGCCTTGTCAGCCTCTGATGGATCAAGGCGTTCTTTATCGACCAGCAGCAGCTCAATCAGCGGGGCATCTGCTGGGGCTTCTGGCCGCGCGGCCGTCATCGGATGGCCCAGTTCGACCTCGAATTCCGCCGTGGGACTGTCGCCGTCGCGCCGCAGGATACCAGCGAAAATGGCGTTGAGGCGCTCGACCAGCGGCGCATGCGCCCGGAACGACTGCGACAGCGGCAGCTCGCGGCCAGCGTTTTCCTCCACGATGACGCGCCGCGCTTGCTCGAACACGCGCACATCAGCACCGCGGAACGCATAGATAGACTGCTTGGGATCGCCGACCACGAACAGACTGCCAGGGCGCTGCGGGTCGGCCAGCGCGCATATGATCTCCCACTGCCGCTGATTGGTGTCCTGAAACTCATCCACCAGCAGGTGCTTGAACTCGGCATTTTGATACCGCGACCGCACCTCGGCGGAGCTTTGAAGCAGCGCGTGCGCCATCCGCTCCAGATCGTCAAAATCCAGGACGGACGGGCTCTGGTTCAGCTTGGCCTGTTGATAGGCGGCCTGCGCCCGCCGCGCCAGCGCCGCCCACAGCGGCAGCAGCCCAGCCGCCCGCCGATCAGCATCCCCCGGCGGGTCGCCAATCGCTTTCGACGCCTCACTCATTAAGTCCCGGATGCTGCCCAGAACGTTTTTTGCTTGCTTCAGCCGCCCTGATCCGCCCCAGGCTTTCTCGCTCCCGCCCTGAAGATTGATGCTTTTGTGCAGGTCGCTGAGGGCCTGGTAACGGCTGAGCGGCTCATCCGGCTGGCGCAAGCGTCCGATCCCATCTTCGACACGCTGGAACAAATCAGATATTTTGTCCGGCGCAGCCGGCCAACCATCCTCAGGCGACCAGGACAGCGCGTCTGCCAGCCGGGGACTGTTCAGCCAACGCGCCAGAACTTGCTCCGAGTGCCGCTCCCAGTCCTCCAGCCACTTTGCAAACGGATCATCTGGCAGCCTGTCCCATTCAGCGTCGAGGCACGCGAGCAGCGCCTGTTTGACAGCGCCGGTTTCATATTCGCTCAACAGCGCGCGCTCTGGGACATCCGCCTGCGCCACCTCAGCCAGCACGCTGTCCACCACGTCTTCGCGCAGCAGCATGGCCTGCACGTCGTCCAGGACGGCGAAACCGGGGTCGATCCCCGCTTCCGCGGCATTGGCGCGTAGGATGGAAGCGCACAGCCCATGGATCGTGTCGATCCGCGCCCCCGGCAGTTCGCCGATGCGCCGTTTCCAGATGTCGCTTTCAGAGTCGTCCGGCGACTGAACGCGCCGCGCTTCCATCTCCTGCCGCAGCCGGTCGCGCATTTCCTGGGCGGCTTTACGCGTGAAGGTGATGGCCACCAGACTGTTCAGCGGCCAGGTCGGATACTGCTCCAGCAGCGCCAGAAAACGCTCCACCAGCACGCGCGTTTTACCGGAGCCGGCCCCGGCCACCACGATCAGATTTTGATCGAGCGTATGGATGGCGGCGAGCTGCTCAGGCGTGGGGTTCATCGGGCGCTTCCCGTTTGTGACGATGCGTGACGCTCACCCGGCACAGCCGGCTGTAGGCGCAGTTTTTTGAGCAGCGCCCGTCCGTCAGCCGCGACGGCTGGACGGCGAAGTCTCCCGCTCGCCCCAGCTGGATATGCTGCGCCAGGCGCGCCAGGCCTTCTGTCACCGCCGGGTCCTCCAGCGTCACAGCTTCCGACGTCTCCCCCTGCCCCCGGGTGATGTGCCAGAACAGGCCGCCGGCCACCTGGCGCGGCGCGTCAGACGCAGGATCCTGATCGAGCAGACGCTGAGCCGCCAGCAGATACACCAGCATCTGGAAATTGCGACCTGCCTGCATCTCCTGCTTGTTGATGACGGTGGAAGATGTTTTGTAGTCCACCAGGTACACACAGTCGCCGAATCGATCCATACGGTCAATGCGCCCACGCGCCCACAGCCTCTCGACGCCATCGCCGACGCCGAGCTCGATCAACGGCAGTTCAAACGCCGCCTCCTGTCGATACGGCTGCCGCTCTGCCTCGCCCGCGAAGGCTTTCTGCAGCGGGCTGCTCTCCGAAAAATCCCGCTCAACCAGCCGTCTGAGTCGACGGCGTATAGCCTTCTGCTCGTAGTCCCACAGCGCCGATGGCCGGAAACCTAAGCGCTCTGGGGCGCTGGCGAATACCTCGTCAGCCGCTTCCTCCAGCGCGCGCAGCGCCGCCTGCTGGTTTTCCGGTCGAATCGGCGTCGAGCCCAAGCGGCAATAAGTCCGTTCCAAGATATCGTGATGCAGCGTGCCGAACTGGGCGCTGTCTAAGCCCTCCTCCGGTTCTTCCAGCGGTTCCAGCTCCAGCAGCCTGCGGGCAAAAAAGCGGAAACCGCACATGCCCAAATCGTTCAACTGGCTGGCGCTCCAGACCCGGCCAGGCCCCAGCCGCTCGGCGACCCAAGCGCGCGACTGCTGCGCTTGCAGCCGGCCAGCGTACTGATCATGTGGGCGCGACGACAGACGCCGCAGCTCAATGTCCCGGCCGTGGCGCACCTGCTGCCAGCCGGCGTCGCCGATCTCAACCAGCCAGTTGTAGACGCCGGCTACCTGCGGGTCGAGTTGGGACGCATTCAAACCGTCTGCGACGGCCAGCAGCGCCTCGTCCAGCGAGGCAGCCTGCGCCACAGGCACGACTGCGCCGGAACGCACACGCTCCAGACAGTCCTCGGCATCGCTCACACGCGCTTTCATTTCACGCCACAGGTGGCTTTCTGGCCAGGGTTTGCCATCTTTGACCGTCGGTCGCGACAGCGTCAGCGTCTCACTGGCCAACCCCACCATCTCGACGAACAGGCTCTCATCGGCGGAGCGCTCCGCCTGCGTTTCCAGCGCCACCCCCGCGGCGGCTAGCTGGCGGCGCTCCGAGTCGAGATACAGGTAGTCTTCAGGGGCGGGCGCGGGGAAGACGCCTTCTGACAGGCCTAGGAGAAAGACATGGCGATGCGGCAAGCCGCGCGCATCGGCCACCGTAGTCACCAGCACCTGGCCGTCGCGATTGGGGCTGCGCTGGACAGACACAGCGCTGACCGCCGCTTGCAGTTCGGTCAGAAACGCTTCCCATGTCAGCTGTGGTTCTTGTCCGAGCGCCTCCGTCAAAAACTGCGCGGCCAAAAAGCTGCGCAAGATGCGCTTGAACTCCGCCAGCGCCGCCAAGTCGCGCCCATCGTGGCCGCGGCGCACGCAGGCGACCATGTTCAGCGTGTAGCCCACAGCGTCGGCTTCATCCCCCGCCTCAGCTTCCTCAGGGGCTGGATCATAGCCAATCAACTGCTCCAACCAGGCGACGTATTCCGCGGCGGTCGCCACTGGCGGCGGCGTCAAGGCGTCAAACCAGTTTGCGAGCGCCTCGGCTAGTTGAGCGTCCATAGAGACAGGTTCGAGCGCATCGCCTTCATCATCGTTCACTGGCGCAGCGCCGGCCGATCTCAAGGCGGTCAACCAGGCGTCGCGGCCCGAAACGACGCGCCGCTGCTGGCTGATCCGCGCCACAGCGCTGAGGGCGGTCTCATCCAGCCCAGGGATGGAGAAATACGGCGACCGCAGCACGTCGAGCACATCGCGCCAGCGATAATCGCGATTGGGCAGGAGCAGCAGATTGAGCAGCGCGATCACCGCCGGGTTATCGGCCAGCGGCTCGCCGTAGTGCAGCGCCAGCGGCAGACCATAGGCGCGACCGCGCTCGGCCAGCGCAGCGCCGTACTGCGCCCAATCCCGCACAGCGATCAGGATGTCATCAGGCCGGCAGTCGTTCAGCAGCAGCCGCTTGACATGACGCAGCACGGCGGCCGTCTCCTGCGTCGCGTCGGGCGCTTCGATGAAGCGCACGCGGCCGTCGGCGGGACGCGGCGCTGCTTTCCGATCGAGCATAGCGACCAGGGCGGGCGGGCGCGGCGCAGGTGAAGACAGCTCATGAATGACGAGCGGCTGGCCAGCTCGCTCAAAAGCGGCCTGCAAGCGCGCGCGCGCCTGTTCAAACCGGCGGCCAGCCGCATCGCCTGAACTGCCCAACCACGGCAGCGTGATCACCATCTGCTGAACCCGCCCGGCCAGCGCCGCCAGCAGCCGTGTTTGCAGCAGATTGAACTGGTCATAGCCGTCGACGATGAACAGCTCAACCTCTTGACCGACGGCGTTAGGTTCGGCCAGCGCATCTAGCGCCAGCCAACCGAGACCTTCCCGATCAACTAGATCATGCTGCTGCAGCATCGTCTGATAGGCTTGGTAAATCCGATGGAGATCGCGGTCTTTGGCGCTGCCGGCCTGAGCTGCGCGCTCAAAAACGTGCGGTTCGATCAAATTCTGTTTCAGTTCATAGATGAACTGGGCAACGATCTGAACAAAACCGGGTTTGGTGGCGATGGCCTGGTACAATTCTAATTGGCCAGACTGGCGAAGCTGTTCGAGGATGATTCGCAGCAGACGACGGCGCGCCAGATCGTCCAGCTCGCGCTGGGGGCGGCCGGCGCTGTCCAAAAGCCGGGCGTACAGGGTGTAAAAACTGAAGAACTCGACGTTGAAATAGACGGCGCGGTCAGCCGCGAATTCCACCAACCGCTGGCGAAACGCGCGTTCCTGCCGCATCGAAGCCAGGAGCGCCCACGCTTTCGCAAACGGCTTGACGCTGAGCGTCTGCGCCAGCTCGCCGATGACCCTCTCAGTTTTGCCCGCGCCGACCGGCGCTAGAATGAGCTGAGCTGGCACAGATGACTAAGCCTCTTCTAGGAGCAGCCGCCGCACGGCTGTCACCTGCGCCGGCGTCACGCGATCACGCTGCGCCAGGTAGTCGTTTTGCAGCGTCTCAACCAGCGTTGACAGATGCGCCACCGGCACGACCGGCTCTTTGAGCGCCACCGGCACGACCGACTCATCTTTGACGAACACCACCACGCCGAACACCGGCACATCGCCCAGGCGGCGGCGCGCCAGATAGCGGCGCAAATGCTGGACATCCACCACAGCATCGCGCGTTGGGCTGAACCCTAACGGCGTCCATTCGCCGCTGCTCGTCTGCTTCATCCAGTGTGAAGCCTCATTGGCTAGGCTGCCTTCGTGGTCGAGAATGCGGAAGACCAGCGCGCCCGGCGGGCCAATCAACACAGCGTCAATATAGCCCAATCCCGGCCGGTTGACGTTGCGGATGAAGACGAAGCTGTCGTCCAGATGCTGGCTCAGATAGCTGCCGGTCATCAGCGCCAAATCGTTATCGCGCCGCTGCGTCCAGGCGCGAATGACCAGCGCCGCCCCACCTAACAGGACGCCCGCGCCCGCTACGAGGCCGGCAACCCGCGCCAAATGCAGCAGCGGAAATGCCGAATGCGTTGGGGGGAACGGCGGGATGACGAACCCCAGCGCTGCCAGCACCAGCAGGAAGATGCCCACCGCCGCCACCGCAAAACCGAGCTGGGTGAGCTGATAGGCGCGCCGCACCAAAGCGCGTGATGGGGCCAGGTTCAGCATAGCGCTTTAACCTGACTCTGGCTTGGCAGTCGTAACCACTTTGGCGCGCCGCTGAGCGATGACATCCTCCAGCACCTTCTGGAGCTCATTGAAACGCGGCAGCGGCTTGTACATCAGCTTGTCTGCCGCGGCCTGGTCAATGACCTGTTTCTCCTCTTCGGGGGTCAATTTGTACGCCGTGTTCAGCACGACGGCGATATTCTGCAGCTTGGGGCTTTTACGGAGGCGTTCGCCGACCATTGCGCCGCTGATGTTGCCCGGCAAACGGATGTCGAGCAGCGCCAGTTCAGGCAGTTCACCCTGGAAACGCCCTTGGTCTACGTCTTCAATCCAGGCGACAGCCTCTTCGCCATCCACGAAGGCGACTCCCTCAATGCCCCACATCTCAAACATTGCCAGGAGTACTTCATAGATATCTGGCTCGTCCTCGACTACCATCCATGTAGACACAGTGAACTCCTTGCTGATCCTGACGAACGTCCGCCACCAATAGAATTATAATAGTTTTCTGACCGAAATTAAGCAAACCATCCAGGGCTCATGCATCAACATCTATGAGCGGGACTCCAAGGGATCGTAGCGCCGCGCCGGCAGCGCCCGGTGGAGCAGACACATCGGGCTGCCCGCACAACGACCATAGCGACTTCTCGCATACCTGCGCCGAATTTGGATGTGTTTGCCCTAGCCAACCAGCCGCATGATCGCAATAGCGGCACAGCCCGTCCGCGACTATACTGAAAGCATATCGAGTAGGACGACTAGGAGAGGCTGTATTGATCTGGTTGATTGCGGAGGATGAGACCGACATCCTGAACCTGGTAGCGACAATGTGCCGAGTATGGGGACATACTCCCCTGACCTTCAGCAGCGGCCAGCAGGTTTGGGATTGGATTGACCAGGTTGCCGCCGGCCAGTTCAAGGGTGACCTGCCGCAGTTTGCGCTGATGGACATTCGGATGCCCGGCAAACGCGGCAATGAGGTGGCGCGCAAACTGCGGCAAACGCCGGGACTGGATCACATTCCGATCGCGCTCATGACCGCCTACGCCCTCAGCGATGATGACCGCCGCGCCATGTTTCAGCACGACGGCGTGGACGAGATCATCAGCAAGCCCCTGCCGACATTTGAGGAGCTGCACAAACTGCTGCACGAGATCATCGCGGCCAAGCCGCCAAAACGAGTAGATTAGATCATGGCCCACAACCCACAGGAACTCGGCGGGATCCTGCACCGCGTCAACAGCCTAGGCACGGCCACTGAACGGCTGTTCAGCCGGCTCTACAACGGCCTGCGGCAGCGCACCGGGGCCTCCCAAACGCGCCGCCAGCCCTCGCCGGCCGATCGCCAGCGCCAGCTTGAGCGCGCCATTCGCCGGCGCGACTTGGAGATCGAACGCCTGAACAGCATCCTGGCCGCCATCGACGAAGGCATCATCATGCAAGACCTGGAGGGTCGGGTGGTGCTGGTCAACGCCGCCGCTAGGAAGCTGATCGGCAGCCGTAAGGACTTCTGGGAGAGCGAGCTTGGCAGCTTGTTCAACGCCTACCGTGATGTCACCACGGTCGACTCCGAGCTGGCGCCGCTGGGCGAGCCGACGCGCATCCAGGTCAACAACCTGATCGTCGGCGCGCAAGTTGCTGCCGTGGCCGACTCGCACGGCAAACGGCTGGGCACGATGATCGTCCTGCGCGACGTCACCCGCGACGCGCTGTCCGAACGGCTGAAAGACCAGTTTGTGACGGCCATCTCCCACGAACTGCGTACGCCTATGGCCGTCATCAAGGGCATGAGCGACGTCATCCTGGGACAGCCCAAAGACCGCCCCATCAACCAGCGCTTACTCGAAACGCTCAGCCGAAATGTGGACATCCTCGACCGGATGATCGTCGAGCTGCTCGACATTTCAGAGATGAGCGCCAGCGCGTTCAGCATCCGCCGCGACCCGCTCAATCTGGAAGAGCTGATCTGGAACGTCGTCAATGGGATGCAGCCTGAAGTCAGCCGGGCCAAACTGGACGTCGCCGTCATTTTGATCGAAGCCAGCCGGCTGCAAGTCATGGGCGATGACCAACGACTGCGGTGGGCGCTGGGACATTTGCTGCAAAATGCCATCCGCTACACCGAGCCGGGTGGCCACATCGTCATCACCGCCACGCCGGCCGGAAACGACCGGGTGACCATCCAGGTAGCCGATACAGGCGTGGGCATCTCGGCCAAAGACCTGCCGCGTATTTTTGAGCGTTTCTACCGGGGCGAGCCGCGCACGGCCAGCGGCAAGCTCCTCGATCCGCGCGGTCTGGGCCAGGGGCTGTTCGTCGCGCGCTCGGTTGCCGAAGCGCACGGCGGCTATCTGGGGGTCAAGAGCGAACCCGGCCGCGGCAGCATCTTCACGATGGTGCTGCCCACCGGCGGTTAGTTGCGACTGTCTTTCTCAAACGTTACAATCCGCGCTGGTTTTCACCTCTCGCCATCAGCACAGGAGTGATTAGATTGTGAACGCACTCGGTGCCTTTACCTTTGTCTTGCACAGCCACTTGCCCTACGCCCGCCTGGCCGGACGCTGGCCGCACGGCGAGGAATGGATTCACGAAGCCGCTAGCGAAACCTACATCCCTCTATTACAAACATTGTATGACTTAAAGGAAGATGGGATCCGCTTTCGCTTGACCATCGGCATCACGCCCATCTTAGCCGAACAACTGGTGGACCCCGATGTACTGGATCATCTGGATCAATATCTGGATGACAAGATCGCCGCGGCCAAGCGGGACATGGAGTACTTCGCCGGCACGCCGGCCCCGGTTGAGATGATGGTCGAGATGACCCAGCCGGCGGAAGGAGACGAAGACATCCCGCCGGACGCCGACGACGAGGATGCAGCAGCCAAAGGACCAATCCCCGAACCCATCGTAACCACAGTGACCGAGCCAGTGGCCGATACCGCCAATCCCCACCTTCGCTATCTGGCAGAGTGGTACAAGAACTGGTATGAGGGGGTGAAACGCGCTTTTGATGTGCGCTTCAACCGCGACATCATCGGCGCGTTCCGCCGGCTGCAGGACGAGGGCTACATTGAGATCATCACCTGCGCCGCCACTCACGGCTACCTGCCCTTGTTTAACCGCGACAGCACCATTGACGCTCAACTGAAAACAGGCATTCGCAGCTACGAGCGCCTATTTGGCCGCCGCCCCTCCGGCATCTGGCTGCCAGAATGCGCCTACCGGCCAGCGTACATTACCGCTAAGGGGCGGGTGCGGCCTGGCATTGAGAGCTACTTAGCCCGCAATCATCTAAGGGTGTTCTTCAGCGAAACGCACACGATCACCGGGGGACAGCCGGTCGGCGTGGCCGCGGGCGACGTGATCGGCCCATACGGCGCGATCAAACGCCGCTATGTCATCCCGACCAGCAACATCATGCCCGAACGCCCGGCCACTACGTATCAGGCCTACTATGTGAGCGATACCGCCGCTGGCATCGCCGCCGAACAGCACTCCGGAGTGGCCGTCATCGGGCGCAACAACCGCACCGGCATGCAGGTGTGGAGCGCGGAATGGGGCTACCCCGGCGACTTCGACTACCGTGAGTTCCACAAAAAGGCGGGCACGAGCGGCCTACAGTACTGGCGCGTGACCGAGGCCAAAGGCGATCTGGCGCACAAGGACTACTATCATCCCGATTGGGCGGCCTACAAAGTTGACCAGCATGCCGAAGACTTCGCCCATCTCGTCAGCGATCTGCTCCGCGGCTATCATCACGAGTCCGGCCGGTTCGGCATCATCGCCTCGAATTACGACACAGAACTCTTCGGCCACTGGTGGTTTGAAGGCGTGACTTGGCTGGGCAAGGTGCTGCGCCTGCTGGCGCA
Source organism: uncultured Anaerolineae bacterium (assembly GCA_937922795.1). Lineage (GTDB taxonomy): Bacteria > Chloroflexota > Anaerolineae > Aggregatilineales > Phototrophicaceae > CFX2. The sequence goes on along the minus strand of CALAJK010000046.1, from coordinate 14,301 downwards.
GGACCCGGCGGTCGAGCTGACGACAGCCAGCGCTTATCTAGCGCAGCACCCGCCGACCGAGGTGCTGCACCTCCCTGAAAGCTCGTGGGGAAGCAACGGCACGCACTTCACCTGGGACAACCCAGAAACCCACTGGATGTGGGGCCCCATCCATGAAGGCGAAGAACGCATGGAGAACCTAGTAGCGCGTTTTCCCGACCCCACGCCGGATGAGACTGTCGTCCTACAGCAGGCCGCCCGCGAGGCGCTGCTGTTCCAAAGTTCGGATTGGCCGTTCCTCGTCACCACCGGCCAGGCGCGCGAGTACGCGATCCGGCGCTTCAGCCAGCATCTTGAACGCTTCGACCGTCTGGCCGAGAGCCTGGAAGCAGGCCGCCCGCGCCGCGACTTGGCGGAGGAATACTGGGAGCTGGACAAGGTCTTTCCAGACATTGACTACCGCTGGTTCGCCGCGATCGATTAGAGACGCCGTTTGACGTAAGGAGCGAGGCCGGGTGAACCCCAGCGTGTTGTTCGTCAGCGCGGAAGCGGCGCCATTCGCCAAAGTCGGCGGCATGGCCGATGTGGTCGGCTCGCTGCCGGGGGCGCTGCGCCGTTTGGGCGTGGACGCCCGCGTCCTGCTGCCCTACTACGGCTTCATCGACTCGGAACGCTATTCCATCATCCCGCTGTTCACCTTCCCGTTCGACCGGCGCACCGGCACGACGCAGGTTCAGGTCTTCACGACGACCTACCAGCAAGTGCCGGTGTATTTCGTGCAGGGCTGGCCGTTCTTCGGCGAAGAACGCCAGGTTTACAGCCAGTGGGACTGGGACATGCCCCGGTTCATCTTTTTCAGCCAGGTCGCAATGGCCGTCGCTTGGGAACTGCGCGCCCGGCTTGACTGGTTCCCGGACGTGTTTCACGTCAACGACTGGCACACCGGCCTGATTCCATTCCTGCTGCACGAAAGCCGCCATGACCCGGTCTGGGCGCAAACGGCGTCTGTCCTGAGCATTCATAACCTGGCTTACCAGGGCGATCATGCCGGCGGCTGGCTGTGGGAGCTGGGCATTCCCGGCCGCCATCATCCCGATCTGGTCTATCAAGATTTGACGGACAACCTGCTGGCGATCGCGATCGCCTACAGCGACATGATCTCGACCGTCAGCCCGCGCTACGCCATCGAGATTCAATATCCATACATGGGCTACGGCCTGGACGGCTTGATCCGCGTCCGCCTCAACGACTTGGTCGGCATCCTGAACGGGATCGACACGGAGCTCTGGAACCCGGCGACCGATCACTTGATCGTCTCCAACTTCGACGCTGACAATTTCGAGGAAAAGCGCCCGCCGAACAAGCGCCAGCTTCAACAGGATGCCGGGCTGGAAATCCGCGACGATGTGCCGGTGATCGGCATGGTCACCCGGCTGGTCAAACAGAAGGGCATGGATCTGGCGCTGCCAGCCCTGCGCCGGCTGCTGGTGAACACCGATGTGCAGTTCATCGTGCTGGGGTCAGGCGAACCTGAATGGGATCATCAGTTCTGGCGGTTAGGACAGGATTTTTACTGGCGCGCGCGGACTTTCCTGGGCTATAACGCGGCACTGGCGCAGCGCATCTACGCCGGCTGCGACATCTTCCTGATGCCCAGCCACTACGAACCCTGTGGCCTAGGGCAGATGCTGGCCATGCGCTACGGCGCGCTGCCGCTGGTGCGCGAGACCGGCGGACTGGCAGATACGGTGACCAACTATGACGACGGCCCCGCCGACCAGGGCACAGGTTTTGTCTTCCAGTGGGAGGAGCCCGACGCGGTGTACCATACTCTGCGTTGGGCGATCAACACCTACCGCTATCGCCAACCCGCATGGCGCCGGATGCAGCGGCGCGCCATGCTGAAAGACTTTAGCTGGGACAACAGCGCTCGGCAGTACATTGATCTTTATCACCAAGCAGTCGCCAAGAGAAGAGGTTCACACGATGGGTAAGATCAAAGCGATCATCCTCGCCGGGGGCGAAGGCACGCGGTTGGCAACGCTGACGGCTAAACGCGCGAAACCGGCCGTCCCATTCGCTGGCAAATACCGCATCATTGACTTTACACTCAGCAACTGTGTGAATTCTGGCATCTTCGATGTTCTCATCCTGACCCAGTACCGACCGCATAGCTTGAACGACCACATCGGGCGCGGACGCCCCTGGGACTTGGATCGCTCGTTCACCGGCGGCGTCCAGATTTTACAGCCCTACAAAGGCCGGTCAGACACCGACTGGTACGCGGGCACTGCCGACGCCGTCGCGCAGAATATCAACGTCGTCCGGCGCGGGCGACCTGACCATGTCCTCATCCTGTCAGGCGATCACATCTATGAGATGGACTACGACCGCATGCTTCAGTTCCACCGCGAACGCAAAGCAGACGTCACCGTCTGCACCATCCGCGTGCCGATGGACGAGGCCAGCCGCTACGGCATTCTGGACGTCGATGAGGAATACCGGGTGCGGGAGTTCGTAGAAAAGCCGGCGCAGCCGCCCGGCAACCTGGCCAGCATGGGCGTTTATATCTTCAACTATGCCGTCCTGGAACAGCAGCTTCAGGAAGACCAGAAGCGCAAGAGCTCAAGCCATGATTTCGGCAAAGATATCCTGCCGCGCATGGTCATCGAAGGGATGCGCGTCTACGCCTACCCCTACGGCGGCTATTGGATTGACGTCGGCACGATTGACGCCTACTGGGAAGCCCACATGGACCTGATCGGCTCGCCGCCATCGCTCAACCTCAACGACCGCACCTGGGTCATCCACACGCGCAGCGAAGAACGCCCGCCCGTCCATATCCACGCCGGCGCTACCGTCCGCAACAGCATGATCACCGATGGCTCGGTCATTTCCGAAGGCGCGCTGATCGAGAACTCGGTGCTGTCGCCGGGCGTATACGTCGGCCCGAACGCCGTGGTGCGCGAGTCGATCGTCCTCACCGATACCTATATCGAGGCCGGGGCCGTGGTTGAGCGCTGCATCCTGGACAAGATCGTCGTCATCGGGCACAACGCTCACGTGGGCAAAATCCAAGAGATGGGGGAACTGGGGATCACCTGCATCGGCAAGAATACGCATATCCCAGCCGGGTTCACCGTCGGCAGCGGCGTCATCCTGGGCACTGATCTGCGCCTGGAGAATTTCGCCGCTTTCGCTAACAAGTTGATCCCCAGCGGGACGGTATTAGGTTACAAAGCCAAATCCTGACGGGCAGCTTCCACCTAACGGTGATATTTCTCCGTAGCAAATGCCGAGGCCTGTCACTGTGAGCGCATGCCCTAACACGGTAAGATGAAAGCAGAATGCGATTCGACGTGTCACACCAGGCTCCAATGCAGAGGAAGAAATCGCCGACAACCTAAACACCCCCATTCTTAAGGAGCGATCCGTGTCAAAAATCGAACGCAGTTATCTGTGCGTGCATGGGCATTTCAGCCAGCCGCCTCGCGCCCACCCTTTGAATGGATCTATCGCCCCAGAGCCGGACGCCGCCCCCTTTCAGCACTGGCTCGACCGCATCACGCAAACATCATATCGTCCCAACGCTGAACGCGGCAACTTCCAGTTCATCAGCTTCAGCGTCTCTGAAATGCTGTTCAAATGGCTAGAACCTAACGCGCCAGAGACTTATGCCGCGATCATCGGCGGCGACAGAACCGAGCAGGATCGGCTGACGCAGTCGCCAGCAGGCAACGGCCTGGCCACCGCGTACAACCACATCATCCTGCCGCTGGCCCGCAATCGCGACAAACGCACCCAGATTCACTGGGGCATCGCCGCGTTTGAACATCGCTTCGGGCGCAAGCCGCTGGGTTTCTGGCTGCCAGAGATGGCCGTCGACCTGAAAACGCTCAAACTTTTAGCAGAGGCCGGCATTCAATACACGCTGCTAGCGCAGAAGCAGTTCCTTGATCTGCCGGAAGGCAAGAGCGGTGGCCCTTTCCGCGTCGAACTCGATGGTGGTCAGTCGATCGCCGTCTTCGCCCGCAACGATGAGCTGTCGTCGCAAATCTCTTTCAATATCCACAATCTGGGTGGGGCTGGGCACTGGAGCCAAGCGGCGCTGGCCCCGCTGCGCAAATCCAACGGCGGCGGCCTGGTGCTGCTGGCGACATCTGGCGAAACCTTCGGCCATCATTTCGCCGGCGAGGAAGAATTCCTGTACTGGCTGATGCGCTACGAGGCGGCGCGGATCGGTTTCCAGACCATCACGCTCGATCACTATTTCCTGGCTCACCCGCCCTCGCAAACGGTCCACATCGAGGACCTCAGCAGTTGGGGCGAGCACCGTGGGCTGTCGCACTGGGCCGCCGGCTACATGGACCAATACCAGGACACCACCTGGAAGGGGGCGCTGCGGCGGGCGCTCGACAATGTCGCCAGCGAGGTTGATCGCGTCTTTGAGGAGATGCTCCACCCGTATGGCGTCCACCCTTGGGCGCTGCGCAACCAGTACGTCTCCGTACTGCTGGGCATCCAGAGCGCCAGCGAGTTCCTGGCTGAACACATCCCTAACTTGAAAGCAGAGCAGCAGCGGCCGCTGCTGCTGCTGCTCCAGGCTGAAGAACTGACGCAGCGCATGTACAACAGCTACACCTTCACTGATAACCGGCTTGACAGCCGGCAGCCGCGTTATGCTGTAGGCTGCGCCGCCGCCGCGCTCAGCCTGGCGCAGCAGGCCACCGGCGAGGATTTGGCGGAGCGCTTCCCGCTGGATATGGCCGTCGTCACCTCCACTTCTACATCGGTCACGGGGAGCGATGTCCTGCAGCAGGCGCTGCGAGATTTCGACATCCGTCTCAATTAGGCGTAGCATATAGAACGCCCGGCGCGATGTCTGGGCGTCCGCTGTCTCGGTCAGTTGGCACGACGGCGCGTTTAGGGATACGTGCTGACCACGGAGTCGTCGCCGCTGAACGGGTTGGGGATGTACCGGTCTGCCGCCTCATCATTGCGCCACTCGGTGCTGTTGATGAGATAGCGATAGCGATACTCGCGCCCCTGCTCCAGCTCCAACGTCACGGAAAACTTGCCGCCCTTCTGCCGCGTCATCGGTGTGGCTTTTTCGTCCCAATTGTTGAACTCACCCACCAGATAAACGGACTCGGCGCCGGGATCTTGCAGCGTGAACGTCACTTTGCAGACCGGTTTGGTCTTCAAGTACTGTTTTTTCAACATGCGTGCTGTCTCCTTTTCGGAATCGGCTTCCGCAGAAACGGATTGTAGCACACGTCATTCACCAGGAATAGGCGAGGTCGACGCGACATCACCAGATGTTAAGCCAGATTTACCGGTTGCCAACCCGGCGGATACCGCGCTATGCTTGCGCGGTGTCGGACCCGAAGATGCGCTAGGCTCACAATCAACGCTCGCAATCAATAGGAGTCTCTCCGATGATCAGACCTGTCGCCAGGATCAACGTCGTCCCCAATCTGCCTGAACCGCTGCGCCGCTTGACCGAACTGGCTTACAACTTGCGTTGGGCTTACGACCACCAGACGCTGGCGCTGTTCCGCCGGTTAGATCGCGACCTCTGGGAACAAACGGGGCACAACCCGGTCGCCATGCTGGGGAAGGTCAGCCAGGAACGTCTGAACGCGGTGTGCAATGATCCCGGCTTCATGGCCCACCTCCAGCAAGTCTGCGAAGCGTTCGACCAGTACATGAATGGGATCAGCAGCACCTGGTATGAGAAACAATACGGACACCTGCCGAAACCGATCATCGCCTACTTCTCGATGGAGTTCGGGCTGACAGAATGCCTGCAGAACTACTCAGGCGGCCTGGGCGTGCTCAGCGGCGACCACCTGAAGAGCGCCAGCGACCTGGGGCTGCCGTTGGTGGGGGTGGGCCTGCTGTATCAGGAAGGCTACTTTCACCAGTACCTGAACGCAGATGGGTATCAGCAGGAACTCTACCCGATCAATGACTACTCCACGCTGCCGGTGATCCTCCAGCGCAAAGCAGATGGCTCCCCGATCACCATCAGCGTCCCGATGCCAGGCCGCGACCTTCATGCTCAAATTTGGAAGGTACAGGTTGGCCGCGTGCCGCTGTTCCTGCTGGATACCAACATCCCCGACAACGCCCTGGAAGAAGACCGCAACCTGACCGACCGACTGTACGGCGGCGACCGTCGCACGCGCATCCGGCAGGAAATCCTGATGGGCATCGGCGGCATCCGCGCCCTGGACGCGCTGGGGCTGCGGCCAGCCATCTGCCACATGAACGAAGGCCACTCGGCTTTCCTGGCCCTAGAGCGCATCCGGCAGTTGATGAACGAGCACAAACTGACTTTCTGGCAGGCGAAAGAGATCGCCGCCGCCGGCCATATCTTCACTACGCATACGCCGGTGCCGGCCGGCCTGGAACGCTTTGGCTTCGACTTGATCGATGAGCACTTCACCGACTACTACCGCAGTCTGGGGCTGACCCGCGACCAGTTTCTGGATTTGGGGCGGGAAAACATGGGTACGCACGAGCTGTTCTCGATGGCGGTGCTGGCGCTGAACGTGTCGGCGCGCGCCAACGGTGTGGCGGCGCTGCACGGCCAGGTATCGCGGCGCATGTGGCGCTGGGTGTACCCCGGCGTGCCAGAGCCAGAAGTGCCGATCACCTCCATCACCAACGGCATCCACATCCAGAGCTGGATCAGCAACGAGATGGCGACCCTGCTCGATCGTTATCTGGACCCCTCATGGCGTAATGAAGAGTCAAAGGCTGAGATCTGGAGCGGCATCGATCAAATCCCGGACGCTGAGCTCTGGCGCACGCATGAGCGCCGCCGCGAACGGTTGGTGGCGTTCGCCCGCCGTCGACTGCGCGCCCAGCTCGCCAATCGCGGCGCGTCCCAGTCGGCAATTGAAGAGGCCGATGAGGTTCTGAATCCGGATGCGCTCACCATCGGTTTCGCCCGGCGCTTCGCCACCTATAAACGCGCCACGCTCTTGTTCCGCGACTTGGACCGGCTGAAACGACTGCTCAACAACTCGCAGCAGCCCGTGCAGATCATCTTCGCCGGCAAGGCGCACCCGCACGACACCGGCGGCAAGGAGTTGATCCGCCAGATCGCCACAGTAGCCCGCCACCCGGACTTTCGACATTCGCTGGTGTTCTTGGAGAATTACGACATGGAAATCGCCCGGCATCTGGTACAGGGCGTGGATGTCTGGCTGAATACGCCCCAGCGGCCCAAAGAGGCCAGCGGCACGAGCGGCATGAAGGTCATCTATAACGGCGGCCTGAACTGCAGCATCCTCGACGGCTGGTGGGCCGAGGGCTACTCGCCCGAAGTCGGCTGGGCGATCGGCAATGGCGAAGAATACGGCGAAAACGAAGTCGAGAGCCAAAACTACATCGAAAGCGAAGCGCTCTACAACATCCTGGAACAGGACATCATCCCCCTGTTCTACAACCGCGGGCGCGATGGCCTACCCCGCGATTGGATCGCCCGCATGAAGAACTCGATGCGCATCCTGGCGCCCTTCTTCAACACCCAGCGCATGGTGCAGCAGTATACCGATGTCATGTACATCCCCTGCTATGAAACCAGCCGCCAGATGATGGCGAACGATCTCGAAGAAGGGCTGGCTTTCGCCGCTTGGCGTTCTCGGCTGCAAAATGCGTGGCGTCAGGTGCGCGTCCGCGGCGTTGAACTGCCGCCGCGCCAAATCAAAGTGGGGACTGAAGTCGAAATCGGCGCTGTCGTGGATCTGGGACAGCTCACCCCGGATGACGTGCGCGTACAGCTCTACTGGGGGGATATTGACACCCGCGGCGACATCACCAGCGAGCGCGCGCAAGCTGTGGACATGACGCCGACCAGCGGCAGCGACAACGGCATCTGGCGTTTCACAGCCCGCGTGCAGTACAACACCAGCGGCGAACGCGGCCTGTCAGTGCGCGTCCTGCCTCATCATCCCGCGCTGTCGACGCCGTTCATCCCCGGTTTCATCATCTGGGCATAGTCCTAAACGCAGACAGCGGGGGCAGATCAGCAGTCTCGCTGCCCCCGCTGCAAGCCTGGTATCACCCTCGCACGAGCTTGGGCAGATCGCGCAGCTTGGGCGTTTTGCCCGCCAGCAGCGTGCCGACGCGGAATACGCGCCCCGCCAACCAGATCAGGAATCCGTCTATCACCGCCAGCAGCGCCAGGCTGAGTACAATTTGCCAAGCCGGCACTGCGATCAGCGAGACGCGCATGACCATGGACAGCGGCGCTGTGACCGGAATCAAACTGAGCGCAACCGCCAACGGCCCATCCGGCGCCGAGATGAATACCGGCAGGAAATACAGCGGGATGACCGCCGGCAAGGTGAAGATGACGGCCAACTGCGGCCCTTCCTGCATCGAAGATGAGACAGCGCTGACGATGCCATAGGCCGCCGCGAAGAACAGATAGCCGAACACGAAGTACAGCAGTAGCACGATCAGCGTGGTGGGCGGAAGCGCAAAGTTCGCCAGGACTGCCAGCGCCGGGGCGGCGCTGCCGGCAGCCAGGCGCGCCAGCAGCAGTATAGCCGCCACCCAGACCACGATCTGAGCCAACCCCAACAGCCCCAACGCCAGGATTTTCCCGGCCAGCAGATGCGTAGGCCGCATCCCGGAGATCAGCACTTCGATCAGGCGCGTCTCTTTTTCTTCGATGACCGTCTGCATCAAGTAGCCGTTGGTGATGAATACGCTCAGCATCAGCGCCAAGGCGAAGACGTAGACAATCGCGAAATCAGCGTCGAAGTTGGTTTCAGTCGCGCCGGTGGCATCGCGCTGCAAGTTGATCTCGCGGAGCTGAACGGGGTTCAGCAGCCGAGCGTAGGTATCGCGATCCAACCCAGATGCGAGGCGTCTCAGCACGAGCTGACGAATGGGCCAGTCGGTCGCTTTGGTCAGCGTGAACTGCGGCATGTAGAGCGCCACATCGCCCGTTTCGAGGAAATCCGGCGCGATTACGTAGTACACATCAATGCTGCCGGCCTGCAGCGCGGCCTGGGCGCTCGCTTCGTCGGCGTAGGGGATCAACAGCCTGCTCAGATCGCCTGGGTCGGCGAAGTGACCAGACAAATCTACATATCCTGCCTTGGTTATCCCCTGAAACTGGCTGCTCTGCAAAATCTCGAGCGCCGGGCTAGAAGGTGCGCCCCGATCATTCAAGTTGGTGATGAACTGGTAACCGAAGAACAGCGCATACCCGATCAAGGGGATGCCGAAAGTGGCGAAGAGAAAACCCTTGCGCCGCACATTGCGTTTCAGTTCGTACAGAAAAACCTGCCACATGTGGCGGCTCATCGCACCCCCTCCTTCGCCGCGACCGGTGTCACGCCCTCAGCTCTTCCGGCTGGCTGGCGCACCGCTTGCAGCAGGTCGCGCAGGTCGAAGCGCTTGCCGTAGCGCAGCAACCCCCAGCGGAATACCCGCGCCGAGGCCCACGTGACCGCCACCGTCGTGACGAACAGAATGGCCAAACTCAAGAGGATCTGCCAGTTGGGCACGCTGCTCATGCCCATCCGAAGCAGCGCGGTCAGCGGCGACGAGAAGGGGATCAGCGTCAGCGCCACCGCAATGACGCCGTTCGGATCTTCCAGAAATGCTGGCAGAAAGAAAAACGGCGTCATCCATAAGATGCTGATGATGGACGCGAACTGTCGACTTTCCTGCTCTGAACCGACCACAGCGCCGATGCCGCCCTGCAAACTGGCCAGCAGAAAATAGCTGAGTCCAAAATAGACCAGCAAGAGGATGGCCACATCTGTCGGAAACGTGATGCCCGCCAGAAACGGGGCTGCCTGACCCACCTGCAGCAGGACGAGCGCGGCGACCATCCAGACGGCGATCTGTGTCAGCCCCAACGCGCCCAGACCCAAAATTTTGCCGCCTAGGAGCTGTATCGGCGTGACGCTGGTCACCAGGATTTCCATGATCCGGTTCGTTTTCTCCTCCACCACGCCGCTCATCAAGAAGCCGCTGGTCACGCCCGCTGCTATCACGAACAGCAGCGCAAAGATCATCGGCAGCATGAACAGAGCCGGGATGTTGGCCTCGGTGAGCACGCGCCCGCTGTCCATGACGCGCACGGTCAAATTGACCGGGTCGAGGATGCGTTCCAGCGGCGCTTGCGCTGCAACCCGACGGCTCAGCGTGCCCGTCAACAGCTCGCCGATCGCATCTTTCAGCGCCTCCGGGATGCCGGTATAGCTGTAAGTGATGACCTGCCCCGTCTTGAGATAATCCGGAGGCAGCACCATATAGGCTCCAATCGTACGGGCTTCCAGCGCCTGCCGCGCCATTTCAGACGAGTCGAAAGCAACGAACAGATCCGAATAGTCCGGCGGCAGCAGCGGGTTGGCCAGGATGCCGGCCTCGTCTACATAGCCGACTGCGCCGATCTTATCCACATTGGCTTCCGACGCCGACATCACCGCGAAGATGATGAACCATATCACGCAGATGAAGAGCGGCACGCCGAACACCGCGAACAGAAATGCGGGCCGGCGCAGATTGAAAAGATACTCGCGTCGCGCCACAAGCAGCGTTTTGTACATGGTTACCGATGCTCCTCAACCACCCGGATGAAAATGTCATTCAAACTAGGGACTGCCAGCTCAAACCGCTCAATCGTCATATCTGGCGCGGCGGTAATCGCAGCCAGCACCTCGTCGGGCGTAGCAGCGTCCTGCAGATGCAGCAGCGCCCGCCTGCGCCCGTTCTCCGTCAGTTCCACCCGCTGGACGCCCGGCAGTTTCGCCCAGTCTCCCTGCCCCTCAACGATGATAGCGTGCAGCGCATACCGCTTGCGAATATCGTCCACCGGCCCATAGAGCTGCTGGCGGCCCCGATGGATCATGAGCAGCCGGTCGCACATTTCCTCAACCTGCCACATCTGGTGCGTGCTCATGACCACAGTCCCGCCGCCCGCGCGGAATTCCATCAACAAATCTTTGAGCGCCAGCGTGTTGACCGGATCAAGTCCCGAAAACGGCTCGTCCACGATGATGAGATCGGGCTGGTGCAGCACCGTGACCGCGAACTGAATCTTCTGCTGCATACCTTTGCTCAGTTCATTGACTTTCTTGCGCGCATATTCGCTCAGCTCCAGTCGTTCCAGAATCGCCAGGCTGCGCCGTTCAGCTTCAGCGCGGGGCACGCCTTTCAACGTCGCCAGGTAGACCATCATCTCCAGAACGCGCACATTGCGGTACAGGCCGCGCTCCTCCGGCAAGTAGCCGATGCGATCTTTAGCCGCGTCATTGAGCGGCCCGCCCAGCACGGCAATGCGTCCTGCATCGGGCTTCAAAATATCGAGGATCATGCGCATGGTCGTCGTCTTGCCGGAGCCATTGGGCCCCAGCATCGCGAACACCTCACCCGCATACACCTCAAATGTCAGATCGTCCACAGCGCGGAAATCGCCATAATTTTTGACGATATGTTCCGCTTGGATTGCAACTTGCTGAGACATCATATCCCTCCTGTGATGCAAGCTGACCACCAGCGGCTACGCATCAGACGCCGACCAGCGGCCAAATTACTTTACGCATAACTTTCACTAAAGTTTCGCCCCTCATCAACCCCGATGCGGGGTTTTGATTTCGCTTGTCACCCACTTCATTACACGCTACAATGCCCCTAATCTGTTCGCCCACGCGCTGAGCAGCCGCCGATCATAATCTTTATGGTTAGTCACATCAATGAGTCTTATAATTCGGAAAAGCGCGGTAAGATACGTTGGCGTCCCGCCTGCATAGACTTGGCAGGATGCCTAGAATGCCAGACTGTGCCAGTTGCAGCCTAGACGAAAGACATGTTGCATGATAGCGTAGCAGCTTGAAAAGATCAGTTGCGCTTGCTGCAAACCAGTTGTACAATAAACCGGCAATGAACATCATCTTTTTTCTTAACTTTTCAACTAGCTAGGGTGAAATGTCCGGCAGAGCTGCGCCCAGAAAGCAAACTGATACCCGCTGGAGGCATGCATGAAAAAGCATATTCTGGTCGTTGACGACGAAATCGGCGCGCTGACGCTGATCGGGATTATGCTTGAGCGAGGGGGCTTCGGCGTCCTGAAGGCCAAAGATGCCAAGGCGGCGCTGGCGGTGCTGGATCAGAACACGCCAGACATGATCATCCTGGACGTGATGATGCCGGGCATGGACGGCATTGAACTATGCCGGGTCATCCGGGAAAGACAGGATACCGGGACTACGCCGATTCTGATCCTATCCGCCCGCGGCGACGCCGAAAGCATCATGCGCGGCATCGAAGCCGGCGCTAATGATTATCTGCCCAAGCCGATCCTGCACCATGATCTGGTCGCCAAAGTGCGCTCAATGCTCGGCCAGAACGGCGCTGAAGTTTGAGTCTATCAACCCTCAGCACGATCTAGCGCACCCAAAGGTGCGCTTTTCGTTTCATAGCGCTGCCTCATTAGCTGACCCCGTACAAAGACCGATAGATGCTGTAGAAACTGTAGATGCGCTGGACATACTGCCGGGTGCTGTCGATCGTGATCGCCGTCATGAAGGCATCAGGATCGCCCCCAGACAGTTCAAGCCAAGCCGCCGCCCGCCCCGGCCCCGCGTTGTACCCGGCCAGCGCCGCCTGCACATTGCCGCCGAAGCGTTTCAACTGTTCTTCGAGGTAGTAAGCCCCAAACTCCACGCCCGCATACGGCCGAAACAGATCCGCGTGTTGGTAGTCCGGCCAGCCAAGCTGCTGGGCGATGTATTCGCCCGTCGGCGGGATGACCTGCGTCAACCCCTTCTCGCCCGCGGCAGCCGTCGCATAGGTATCGAACAAGCTCTCGTGGCGGATGAGAGCGAACAGCAGCAGCGGGTCAATATCCCGCCGCTGCGCTGCATCCAGAACCACATCTTGATAATAAACCGGGTAGCGCAGCCGGGCGATGAAGGGCGGAGCCGCCAGCGTGCCCACGCCCGCCGCGCGAATGACGTTGGCTCCGGCCAGGATGGACGGCTGATAAGCGCCGATGCCGCGCAGGAAGATCGCTAGTTGGAATGACGTCAGCGCGTTGTCTTTATGCGCCTCGATCACATCGCGGAACTCGACTTCGGCCTCGTTATACGCGCCGACCGCCCACAGCTCGTTTCCCCGGATCAGACGAGGATCGGTCTGCAAAACGGGCGAAAGCTGCCACAGCGGCCCTTCTTGAGTGATCGAAAACGTTTGCCGCAGCCAGGCTTCGGCCTCGGCCAACTGCGCGGCTTCGTCAAACTCAAACTGATAAGACCTGGGCCGGGCGAACGAATCGCGCCCTTGCAGGATGTCCTGCGCGCGCGCGGCGAAATAGCTGTCCGGCGCAGCGCTGACGGCGAGCTGCAAGGCGTTGGTCGCCGTCTGCTGATCGCCGCGCGCCGCCGCCAAGCGCCCCACCCATAGGTAAGCGGCCGCCTGATCTTCGCCGGCGGCCGTGGTCGCCAGCCGGGCGTACAGGCGTTCTGCGCCGACCGGATCGCCCAGATTGTAAGCCGCCGACGCCGCCAAGAACAGGCCGCTGCGCGCCTGGCTGGTGTTAGGATACGTCTCCGCCAGGCGTTCAAAGATTTGGCGCGACTCCAGCGGCTTACCGTTAGTCCCATACAGGTAACCAGCCCGCCACAGCGCCTCAGCCGCCTCCGGCACGTAGCCGAAGTTATCGGCAATCCGCAGGTACTGCGCGACCGCGCCTTCGATATCGCCGGCCAGAAAGCGCGTGCGGCCCTGCTCCAGCAGCGCCTGGCCGAAAGCCGGATCCGTTGGATACTGGTCAATCACCGTCTGAAATGCCGTGATCGCCGCTGCCGTGTTGCCGATCTCGCGGTACGCCCGGCCCAGCAGCAGGTGCAGCTCCGCCGGTATGGCCGCCAGAATGCGCTGCGTGGTATAGCGGTTGAAGGCGTCAATCGCGCCCTGGTAATCGCCGTAGGCGTAGCTCACTTTGCCGCGGGCGAAATCATCCACCTCGCGCCCATTCTGCAGCAGCGTCTGCATCGCCTGGTAAGCCTGAGGGGTTTCAGGGTAGGTATCAAACACCGTTTGCATCCGCGCCAGCCCCTGCTCAGTACGACCGGCTTCCAGCAGAGTCTGTGCGGCCGTCAGTTCGATGTTGGCGCGGTACGGGGCATTTTTGGCGACGGCCAGAATCGCATCATACTGGGCTAAGGCTTTGTCCGGCTGGCCGGAACTGCGATAGACCTGCGCCACCCGCTCGCGCAGCGCGAGCTGCGGCACGAGGCTGCGCCCGGCATCAGCTGCCAGCGCGTAGGCAGCCAGCGCCTCACCAGT
>CALAJK010000045.1 GCA_937922795.1 uncultured Anaerolineae bacterium | reverse complement strand
TGTAAAATCAGCGATCAAAAGTTGAATGCATTGAACAGTGGTTGTGTCTCGAAGTGAGAGCAAAGCCGCCGGCGCAGCTCAGGTGATGTCAGTTCACCGTTAGGTTCACAGACAGCCCGTTTGGCATGAACCCAACGGGGTTCGATCGGGTTGAGCCAGGGGCTTTTGACCGGCAGCCGGTGCGTCAGCAGGCGCGGTTCGCCTGCCGTCTTCGCCGCCCAGTTGTAAGCCCGTATCCAACCGCGAACGTCCGCGCTTTTGTGCCAACTGGCGTTATCCCAAATGATGATCAGCACCCGTTTGCCTTGCGCACGTGCCACAGCCAGCAAGCCGATGATAAACAGCCACACCTGCAAGCTGTTGGGTTGCCCAGTGCTGAAATACAGGAGCACTTCATTGGTGCCCTGTCGCACCGCGCCAAAACAGGCCAGTGCCTGGTCGCGCTCACCGCGTCTTGGCCCCCGCTGCACCAATCGTAGTTCCTGCCCCGCTTCAGCCCAGGCATGGGACTGGGGTTGGGCAAAGCGCGAAAACCAGCCTTCATCCTCCTCCACCAGCAGCCAGTCGGGGTGCTGCCGCGCCTGCTGTTTCAGCCAGTCGCGCCGCTTTTTTTCACCGTATAGTCCGGCTCGGGGCTGTGGATGAACGATTTGACCCGCCGCCAGTGGATGCCCATTGCCGCCAATGTTGCCCGAATGGTTTCACCCGTCACCCGGATACGCGTGATGCCCTGCTCAAAACAGGCTTGCGCCAGTAAATCCAGCGTCCACAGGCTGGTCGCATAGCCCAGGTCACGGGGGGAGCGGCGGATCAGGTCGCGCAGCTGCTCCCGCGCTGCGTTGTCCAGCGCCCGCCGATCGCGCGGATTGCCTTTGGCTTTGGCTTGCAGGCAGCTCAACCCCTCCCGGTGAAAGGCATGGATCGCCTGCCGCACCGCCTGTCCTTGGCAGCCTACTCGTCGCCCAATCTCGTCCACTTTGAGGCGCTCATCGGCGCTCAGCAGGATCATCTGCGCCTGCCGCACCGTAAAGCCGCTGCTGGACTTCAGGTTTTGCCGCAACGCCTCGCGTTCGTCGTCTGTGAGTATTCGTGCATAGAGTGGTTTCATCCCGCCATTCTAACTCGATTTCTGCTCTCACTCAACCGGTTTACTCTGTGCCTGCATTAGGGAGTGAGATCTTGCACTGTAGAAAGGCCGAGGCATGACTACGCCGCCGGAGCTGACGACGATCATCCGCAAATTTCTCGAAACCCAGTCCATCATGGCGCTGGCGACGATCAATCTAGACGGCCTACCTGAAGCTGCGCCCGTCTTCTACGTCTCTGACGAACAGCTCAATCTCTACTGGCTGTCGCTGCCGGACACCCGCCACAGCGCCAACCTGCAGCGCTCAGCTCGGGCTGCCGCCGTCATCTAGCCGTCGGTGTGGGAATGGCAGGATTTCGCCGGTTTGCAGATCGAAGGCGCTGCCGCTGCCATCACCGACGAGCGGCTGCGCGAGCAGATCCTGGTCGCTTATCTGAGGAAATTCAAGATGCCGCCGGTGCTCGATATCACTATCACCGCCAGCACGCTGTACCAGCTTCGCCCGGAGTGGATTCGCTGGCTGGACAACAGCGTGCGGATCGGCTACCGCGCTGAGCTGACGCTGTGATCAGCGGTGCTCAACTGACCACAGCACGACTGAGGCCGCCTCCGCTGTCTCGCCAGGGCGCGGATAGCTGGCTATCCAGGTCGTCCGACCGAGCGCATCCAGGGCACGGCCTTCGACGCCGATGAGCGGCGCGTGATCGCTGAGCACATAAACGCCGCCCGCCTCAGCCAGCGCCGCCTGGATCGCCGGCATCCCCGGCGCATCGGTGCAGATGAGGCGAACGTTTCCCTCGGCATAAAAATTGGCGCGCCGGCAGCCGTCCGGGAACATACTCCCCACGACCGAGATCGGACGAGAAGCCGTCAGCGCCGGCAAAGCCTGCATGGCCTCGCGCAGGCCATAGCCGGCGCTGTGCGAGGTGATATGTTCATAACGCACATCGCCCGGCAGCGGCAGCAGCGCCGGCTGGGTGTACGCCAAGATCGCGAACGGCAGCCCGCTGACCAGCAGCGCCCCCAAACCGGCAGCTGCCGCCAGACGCCGCGCCGGCGTCCGCTTGAAGCGCTGCACGCCGCGCCCCAGCCCCACGCCGGCCAGCGTCAGCGCCAGCGGCAGCGCCACGATGAAATGCCGGGACTGCACTTCGCGCCCCAGCACCAGGATCAGCAGCACCGGCAGCCCCCACGCCAGCAGCGCGATCCCGCCCGACCGCCGCCCCCGGCGCGCGACCGGCAGCAGCGCCAGCCCCGCCGCCAGCAAGACCGCCCATGTGACCGTCCCGAAACCGGTGAGCTGCGCCCACAGCCGCTCCAGATTCGCGCCGACGGACATCCTGCGTCCAGCCCCGCCGCCGATCCAGCCCAAGGCCACCGCGAAGCCATCGCCGCCGTGCAGCGCCAGATAAGTCAGCGGCAGCGCCAGCCCGGCCGCAGCCACGCCGAGCATCAAGATGAGCTGAGCCAGACGCCGCCCCCAGGGGGCGCGACCGGCCAACAGGAGCACGCCGGCAGCGAGTGCAAACGGCGCCGCCGTGAATTTGAACAGGATCGCCAGCCCTAAAAACAAACCCGTCCACGCCGCATCGCTCAGCCGCCCGCGCCGCGCCGCCCGGTCGGCAGCCCACACCGCCGCCGCTGCCAGCGCCCCCGCCTGGGCGTCGCTGAACGCCAGACGCTCGAAAAAGAACAGGTAGGGCGCAGCGATCCACAGCCCGCACGCCAGCGCCAAAGCCGGCGCGCCGCCCCATCGCCGGGCCAGGCTCGCCGCCGCCGCCAGGCCGACAATGCCCACCAGCAGCGTCGCTATACGCCCAGCGAAAACAGGGGCGTGCTGCGGGTAAAAAGCGGCAATCAACCAGTGGTTGATGATTTTGCCGTCGCTGATCGCCCAAAAGGGATGGCCGTTCCAGACTTCAACCGCCCGCGTCAGGTGCAGTCCTTCATCATTGTGCAGCGGCAGCGCCTCCAGCGCGGCCAGCCGCGTCAGCCACCACACCAGCAGTCCAACGATGATCCACAGATGACGCGCCATCACAGCCATCCACATACAAACAAAAAGCCCGCTGCAGTCGCGAGCTTCCTGATGAGACCGGATCGATCGGCAGGAGACGCCGGATCAAATGTCGAGATCGTCTTCACCCTCGCCACCCCGTCCGGCGTCCTTGTGGCGGTAGGTGATGCGTCCGCGTTTGGGATCGTAGACGCTCATTTCGACTTTCACCCGGTCGCCGAGCAGGATACGGATGTAATATTTGCGCATCTTGCCCGAAAGATACGCCAGGATGCGGTGGCCGTTGTCTAGCTCAACCAGAAACTGCGTATTGGGCAGTGCCTCGACGACTGTGCCCTCGACTTCGATCTTATCGTCTCGCTTTTTTGACATAAACCTCCGATGCCCGGCGAACGCAAACGCCGCTGCCAGTTTCAGCAGCGGTTCACACAGTTGGCCGCATCCGGCTCACGCTGCCCTGCCCCAGCTCAGCGGCCGCCGGCCTTACGCTGGCGGCGGCGCGCGCGGCGAATCGCTTTCTTCTTCTCAATCCGGCGCAGCTCACTCTTGGAGATGTGCCAGCGCTTGCGGCGCACCGTGCTCAGAACGCCGCTGTTGGTCACCCGTTTGCGGAAACGCCGCAGCAGGGATTCTTGCGATTCATTCGGCTTCAACGACACAAAGGCCATAAGTCTGTCCTGCTCCCACCTTTCTTCAGGATGCTCTGTGCTCGGGCTGAC
>CALAJK010000044.1 GCA_937922795.1 uncultured Anaerolineae bacterium | reverse complement strand
GAAGCCCAGAGATGCGTTCGACATGTCTGCCTCCTGACAGGTTGCGCGAGCGTGCTGCCTATCGCTTTTAGTTTAGGCAAAGCCGGCGATCGGCGCATCGGACGGAAGCGCAGTCTGGCCCTGTGCGAGCGGCCAGGCTGCGCAGATGGTCTGTGAAAGTGATGACCGCCGCGGCCACATCGTGCTTTGACACGTTGGCCAGTTGCGCCTCGATGAGGGGCATCGGACGACGGCGCTGAGCATCGTCGCCACGTCGCTGTCCCGGCGATGACGATCTAGCCTTTCACTCCGCTGCTGGTCACGCTCTCCACGTAGTAGCGCTGGGCAAGAATAAACACGATCGTGGGCGGGATGATGGCGATGGCTGCGCCGGCCAGGATCAGGTTAGGGCTGTCGCTGGCGCGCCCGCGCAGCACGTTTAGCGCCAGCGTCAACACCTGCGCGCGTGTGTTGCCGGTGTTCACCACCACTAACGGCCAGAAGAAGCTGTTCCAGGCATACAAGAAGGTGAACGTCGCCAGCGTCGCCAGCGCCGGCACGCTGGCTGGGATGAAGATGCGCATCAGGATGGACCAGCGCGACGCGCCGTCTATCAGCGCTGCTTCCTCGATTTCTTTCGGGATGGTGATGAAGAACTGGCGCATTAGGAAGGTGCCGTAGGCCGTGTACAGCCAGGGGAGGATCAGCGCCGGCATCGCATTCACCCAGCCGATGACCACCATGAGCTGATACAGCGGGATGATGAGCACTACGAACGGCACCATGATCGTGCCCAGATAGAGCAAGAATAGTTGATCGCGACCGGGGAACTTCAGCCGAGCAAAGGCATACCCTCCCAGCACACTGGTGACAATTTGGCCGATCACCGTCAGGATGGTGATCATGGCCGTATTGGTCAGCGCGCGGTCGAAACCGAGCAGGTTAACCACCGCGACATAGTTTTCGGGATGCGCCGTGACGCGCGTGACCGGCTGGCTCAGCCGCACGTTGGCCAGCGCCGTCTCGTGGGGGTCGGCCGGATTGATGAACCTGCCAACTGCCGTGCGGGTGAGCACCACCATCTCGGCAATGGACCCGTTCACCTCAACCTCATAGACCGGCACGGCTTGGCCACCGACAACCACCTCTTTGGGCGTTGCGCCGCCGGCGACCTTGACCTCGCCGAAGCGGCGGATGACCGTGTTGTTCACGTCCGGCTGGCCGGCTGCGTCGAGCGGCGCGAAAATCCCTACGCGGATGTTCTCCTCGACCAGCGCCATCGGCTTGGTCTCTCCCGACTCGCCCACGATGTTGTAGAGCGGCAGCGGCCGGTCGAAGCCTGGCAGCTCGACCGTGACCTGCTCGGTCGGCAGTAGACGCGGCGGATAGCTGAACGTGTCCGAGGCCGTCTTGAGCGAGGTGAACAGCATCACCAGAAATGGGAAGAGCATGATCGCGGCGAAGAGCGTCAGGATTACGTAGATCAGGACGGCGCGGATGGTGCGCGTGGCTCGGTAGCTCATGGCGGGGTAGAGGATCGGAGAACAGAGTTACATATCGTATGCGCCGCTGGCGCGCCGCTGCCGTCGGAACTGGAACAATGTGAAGGCGAAGATCACCACAAACAGCACCCACGCCAGCGCGCTCGCATAGCCCTGGCGAAAGCTCTGGAAGCCGTTCTGATACAGGTTGAGCGTCATCGTCAGCGTAGATGTGCCCGGCCCGCCGGTGCCGTTGCTGACGATGAACACTTGGTCGAACACCTGCAGCGCCTGGATCGTCGTGGTGATGAGCACGTAGAGCGTGGTCGGCGTAAGCATGGGCAGCGTGACGTTGAAGAATTGCTGGCGCGGATTGGCGCCGTCCACCGTAGCCGCTTCGTATAGCTCGCGCGGGATGGTCTGCAGGCCGGCTAAGAACAGCACCGTGTTGAAGCCCAACCACTGCCACGCGCTCATGATCACCACCGAAAGCAGCGCGTAGTCGCTATCGGCCAGCCAACGAATTTGTGGGTCTTTGATATTCGTCCCGAAGACGCTGTTGATGAAGTTGACGGCGCTGGTGATGAAGTAGTTGATCCAGCCAACCTGTGAGTTGTACATCCACTGCCAGATGAGCGCGACGCCGACCACCGCAGCCACGCTGGGGATGAAGTAGAGTGTGCGGTAGATGCGCATGCCCGGCAAACGGCTGTTCAGCAAAGTAGCCAGCAGCAGCGCCGGCACGACCGAAAGCGGCACGGCCAGCAAGCCAAACACTAGCGTATTGCGCAGCGAGATCCAGAAGCGCTTGTCCTCCGCCCCGATCAGGTAGCCCTGGCCGAGCAGATTGACGCGGAATAACTCGTCATACACCTGCACATCTATTGCCTGGTTCGCTGGCTGATCCGGCGTCTCCAACGGCTGCACGGTCAGGTTGAACACGCGCCGGTAGTTGTCCAGCCCCACCCAGTCGCGCTTGTTGAACGAATCCCAGTTGGTGAAGCTGACGTAGAGCGAGAACAACAACGGGCCGGCGAAGAACAGCGTGAAGCCCAGCAGGTTGGGCGAGAGGAACAACCATCCGTTCAACCGCTCACTGTGGATGTTCTTCGCTCCCATTGCCCGCGCGCTCTCGCCTCGCCACATGCTCCACAGCATGTAGCCCAGAACCACTGCGCCGGCCGTGAGCGCCGGTGGGAGCAGGCCGCTGCTCGCATACTTGCCGGGGATCGAGGCCAGCGCCGGCACGACGCCGGCTGTCAGCGCAAAGCCGATTGCGCCGATCGCCATCAGCACCCGCCCCAGGGTTCGGCGCGCTGCAGACACGGGGCGTTCACGCAGCTCGGTTGCTGCAACGAAGTAGCCCACGATGAACAGCGCCCCCATCAGGAAGGGGACGCCGCGCGCCATATAGTCGGCCAGGTCGTCCAGCCCCATGAACAGGCCGAGCACGTGCGCCAGGCCGATCAAGCAGGCAAGAAATAGAACGTAGTTGATAACGAGCGACAGTGTGCGCCCGAGGTGATTGCGCTGCAAGATCAGGGCTGCAGCGGCGCCGCTGCCAAGCGCCAGGAGCGCCTGCGCGACTGCAAGGGCAATTGTGAGCAGGTCAAGCGCAGATGCGCCGGCCACGCTGACCAGCGCACCGGCCATCAGCAGGACGCACAATCCAGCGTGCCACACCATGAGCATGGCAAGCGCCGCATGATCGCGGCGGCGTCCGGAAGGAAGCGCGGTGGTCGCGGAAATCATGACGCTTTCGATTCTGGCATAGACGAAATCAGCCAGCAACGTCGCGCGCGGCGAAGCGATGCTGGCTGATAGGCGTCTATTAAGCGCGCAGGTCAGTCCTTGGCTTCTTACTTGTTGAAGGCCTTGCCGGCTTCGTCGCAGATGGTCTTACCGAAGTCCTCCACCGACAGCTTGCCGGTCAGCACATCGCTGACCTTCGCGCCCATGGCTTTGTCGAAATCGGGCCAGCTCCCCGTCCACAGCGGGCCTTCGGCGGTGGGCTTGTCGGCCAAGCCGTTCAGGAAAGCCTGATTGTTCTTCTCCGGCAGAATCTTCAGAAATTCCGCGAACACAGCCTCGCCTACGCGGCTGGGGATGTTGGTGCCGCGCGCGGCGACCTTCGCCTGAATGTCCGGCTGGGTCAGTGCATTAACCACCTTCCAGGCTGCCTCGGGGTGCTTGGTGTTCTTGTTCACGACGTAAGCGCCCCAGAACAACCAGTTGCCCATGTGGCCGCTCGGGCCTTTCGGCAGCTCCACCACATCCCAGTTGAACGTGACCGTGCTGATGCCGGGCGTGGCCCAGCGGCCGTTCTGGAACATGCCGACCTTGCCGGCGCGGAAGGGCGGCTCGCTGTCTTCGCCATAGGGCACGGCGACGCCGGCGTCATACAGGCTGCGCGCGAACGCCAGCCCTTCCAGCGATTCTTTGCTGTTCAGGCTGCAGGCGGTGCGCTCCGCGTTGAAGAAACCGCCGCCGGCCGCGTTCATGAATGCGCCAAATGGTCCCCACCACGCATTCATGCCATAGCCCTTGATGTCGCCGCCGAGCGCGTTCACCTTCTCGGCCACTTCTTTGAAAGCGGCCCAGTCCCATTTACCCTCTTTGGCCAACTCGCGCGGGTCGGGCGCGCCGGCTTCGTTGATGAGGTCAAGGTTCAGATACAGTACGAACGTGGATACGTCGCGCGGCAGCCCCCACAGTACTTCGCCTGTCTTACCGGTCGCGGGATTGTAAGTCAGGTGGAACATCGGCTCGGGGTAGTAATTCGAGTCGCTGTAACCCTCGGTGGCACTGGCGTACGGGCGCAGATCGAGCAACAGGCCGCGCTGGACGAAATCGGCGATGTCGGTGCCGGGGATCCAGAATACGTCGGGCGCGGTGCCGGCGGCCAGCTCGGTGCGCAGCACGTCCTGGTAGCTGGCAGTCTCGCTGCCGCCTGGTTCATAGGTCAACTTGATGCCCAACTTCTGTGCGACTTCGTCGCTGATGCTGGCGTATACGTCGGCTTCCTCTTTGTTGTCGGGTCGCGTGCGCCAGCGCAGGCTAATCTCAGCGGGCGCCGCCGGTGCCTCTGTGGCAGCCGGTTGAGCCGGTTGGGCGGGCTGGGCCGGTTGCGCTGGCGGCGCGACAGGCGCTGCACAGGCAGCTAGGGTCAGGCCGGCAATGGCCATCAGGCCGATCAGACGATACGTGGTCTTCATGCTTCCTCTCCTCCTTTTCGTGGAATGTTAGGAAATTAACCGAGTGACGGCAAAGATGCGAAAGCAAGAGACGGGGGACGATGGGACGCGACGGCCTCTCGCCTTACGCCGAATTGAAACTGCTCCGCTGGCGGCAGGAGCAACGCGATGGAGCGCGATGCAGCAGCGATGCGGACACAGGCGCAGAGGATGCGGATGACGGACGCGATGCCTAAATCGGAGAACCGGAACGAAAGGCGGTCGCACATCGCAACGCTCATCAAGCTCCTGACATTACGACTTGTCGCGCTAGGCGCTGGCTGTCGTAAAATCCCGATAACGTTCACAGTTCTACCACAAGCATGGCAAAAGTCAATCACCCACGTCGCGTGACCATTCGCGAAGTCGCAGCGCAGGCCGGCGTGTCGGTGCAGACCGTCTCGCGCGTCGTGAACGGCCACCCCGACGTGGCGGACGAGACTCGCGCGCGGGTGCAAGAGGTGATTGCCCGGCTGTGCTACCGTCCCAATGGCATCGCTCGCAGCCTGGCTGCGCAGAGCAGCCAGATACTCGGCGTGGTTGCCAGCGGCTTTCAGTTGTTCGGCCCCGCACAACTGCTCACCGGCATCGAGCAACAAGCCACCGAACTCGGCTGGCACTTGATGTTGCAAATCGTGGACCCCGCTAAATCGAACGACTGTGACCGTGTGGCTGCCAACCTGATCTCGCACAATGTCGCGGGAGTAATCTGGGCGTATCCCGAGCTGACCGGAGAACGCGAGTGCGCCTTTCATCAGCAGATTCAGCCCCATGCACCCATCGTCTTCCTTAGCATGGAGCCGCAGTCCGGTTCGGCCGTGCTGAACGTGGACAATCGTCACGGCGCGCGCCTGGCTACCGAGCACCTGGTTGCGCGCGGCTATCGCCACATCGGCATCATTACCGGGCCGATGTCGCTCTGGTCGGCGCAACAGCGCAAACTGGGATGGCAGGATGCGCTGGCATCCGCTAGGCTGCCGCATCACAGCCGGCAAGCGGTCGAAGGCGACTGGAGCGCTGCCGGCGGCGACGCCGGCTTGATGCGGCTGATTGCGCAATTCCCGCAGCTCGACGCCGTGTTCGCCAGCAACGACCAGATGGCGCTGGGCGTCCTGAAGGCGGCAGAGCGACTGGGACGGCGCGTGCCCGACGATCTGGGCGTAGTGGGCTTTGATGACATCCCCGAATCGGCGTTCTTCAAGCCGGCGCTGACCACAGTGCATCACGAATTGATGGAGCTGGGCCGACTGGCCGTGCGCGAACTCCATCGCGTGATCGAAGCGCGGCGCGAGGGCAAACCGGCGATGGCTGCCTCGGTGATGTTGCAGCCGCAACTGGTGGTGCGGGAGAGCGCGTGAGCGCTCGCGCCCCTCCGTATAATCACCGCGGATGACCAAGTGCATCGTGGCGCTGGTGGACGATCTATTCTTTCAGCAACCCATTGAGTCGGCGGCGCGACGGCTGGGCTATGCGGTCGAGTTCGCCGGGCCGACGAATGACGTGGTGG
>CALAJK010000043.1 GCA_937922795.1 uncultured Anaerolineae bacterium | reverse complement strand
CGCGCCTGCAGCCAGTCCAGCGCGTAATCGCGCCAGCCCAGTTCTTCCGAGAACGGCCCGAAGATGAACACAAAGATGACCGTCGTCGCCAGCGCGCCAGGATCGCTCAGCATCTCCGCCAGCGGCGAGGCATCCAGTTCGGTTCCGGTGAGCAGAAACATGAGTAGCACCGTCGCCGGATACAATAGCAAGATCGGCAAGAACCAGATCGCGCCGATGCGCTGTGGGTCGAACACGCGCCGCCAGTAATCGCGGATGAAGGCCTGATCGTTGGTGCGGTAGATCATGATGATGCCCGCGATGGCTGGGCCGAAAGCGCCCAACACCGCCATGATGCCCACTTCTAGGTTGGTGAAGATGTTCTGTCCGGTCAGTGCGACGAAGAACCAGCATGTCCAGGAGATGCCGAAGGCGATCAGGATGAAGCGCCAAGGAAACTTGAGGGTCAGTTCCTGCGGGATCGCTGCTCGTAAGTTCATTTCGGTTGACAAGATATGACCTCGCTTTTATATGACTTTACATATATAATAGATGTCATCTATGCTCGGCGGCACGTGACGTCTGTGACTTCACGCCATGATGAATGTCACTTTTGGAGGAAACACAATGTCGCTCTCTCATGCGATTCTCGGTCTGCTCACCATCACGCCGATGACCGGCTATGAGCTGAAGAATGAGGCGTTCGACACGACCATCGCGCATTTCTGGCAGGCGGACCAGGCGCAGATTTACCGCACGCTGGCCGCGATGGCTGAGAACGGTTGGGTCAAGGTTGAGTTGGAGATCCAGGAGGATCGCCCTAACCGCAAGGTGTACAGCATCACCGAGGCGGGGCGGGAAGAACTGCGCCGCTGGCTGCACACGGAACAGCCGCTGCCCATCCACCGCGAGCCGTTCCTAGTGCAGATGTTCTTTGCCAGCGCGCTAGACGACGCGACCATCCTCGATCACATCGCCCGCCAGCGCCGAGGGCATGAAGCGCGCCTGGCGCAGTATCAACGCATTCCAGTGCCGCCGCTGGGCGACCCCGCCCTTGACCGCACGCGGACGTTCTGGCGGCTGACGCTGGAGATGGGCATCGCCATGGAACGGGCGTACCTGGCATGGCTTGACCAGTGCGAGGCGGTCGTGCGCGGCATGCGCGACGACGAAGCGGGAGAACGCGCATAAGCCGCGAAGCTCAACCCGCGCGGACGAGGTCGAAGAACATGGGGCGCGCCGTCCTCATCGCTGCAACTCCGGTCACCAGGGTGCGTATATTCTGGTGAGACAGCCCACCGGCGGCGTCGGTTTCGTCCTGATTGACACCGGCCAGGCCGGCGGCCGCCGGACGGTCGAGCAGGCGCTGCCAGGTGCCGTCCGCTAGGATGCCGGCGGTCATTCTAGCGGCTGAAGTCTGATTTCCCAGTCGTCACCCAGCAGTTCACCCATTGGTGCAAGACGCGACTGACCTTACGACTCAACAAACGGTGAGGATGTCAAGGATAGCGGAGCGCCTCAAGGGCGCAGGGGCTGGGATAGCCCGGCGCGGAGCGCCGACGCTGTTCCGGGATAGGCGGTGTGTTACACTCAACGAACCAAGAGATGAAGGAACCCGCTATGATCGCCATGCCGGCTGCGGTTGAGTTGCCGCTCCGAATAGACGAAGGTGATGTGATCCGTATTGGGAATACCCGCGTAACGCTGCAAGCGGTGGTCGCTGATTTCCATCGCGGCGCTTCGCCGGAGGAGATCGCGCACCATTATTCGGCGCTGAACCTGTCCGAGGTCTACCTGGTCATCGGCTATTATCTGCAGCATCGTGCCGAGGTAGATGCGTACGTGCGGCAGC
This sequence comes from uncultured Anaerolineae bacterium, assembly GCA_937922795.1. Taxonomy (GTDB): domain Bacteria; phylum Chloroflexota; class Anaerolineae; order Aggregatilineales; family Phototrophicaceae; genus CFX2. The sequence goes on along the minus strand of CALAJK010000043.1, from coordinate 71,811 downwards.
AGCGCCAGCTTGCCGACGAGGCGCGGCGCGCGTATGAGGCTGACCATCCTAATGATTCCCTGGGGGAACGGCTGCTCGCGCGCCTGGAAGAACAGCGCAGGCAGACGCGCCCGTGATGCGCCTGCTCGCCGACGAGAATTTTCACGGGGATATCCTGCGCGGGCTGCTGCGGATCGAGCCCAAGCTGGATATCGTGCGCGTTCAGGACACCGACTACCATCAGGCCGCCGATCCCGTGGTGCTGGAATGGGCAGCCAAAGAGGGTCGCATCCTGCTGACCCATGATGTCCATACGATGACGAAACACGCCTATGACCGCATTCGCGCAGGGTTGCCGATGCCAGGTGTGATCGAAGTCCGCGAAGACCTGCCGATAGGTCAGGCCATCAAAGAAATTCTCATCATCGTGCTTGCCAGCAGCCCGGAAGAACTCGCCAACCGGATCACCTACATTCCGTTGTGGCGCTTCCTTGCTGCATCCTGCGCCAGTGTATGTGAGGGTGTGGCGGCGGCGCTGGAACTGCGAGCCCGTCCATCTGGCTGCGTAACGTCCCCTACGTCACAAAGCTGCGGCCTTGGGCGTGGCGCTGCCAGGCGCCGTCCGCCAGGATGCCGGCGATGGCGTCCATCGTCTGGCGCAGCTCGTCGTCGCTGTTGTAGAAGTGCGGCGCCAGGCGGATGCCCGCCCCCTCTCGGTAGTCCACCACGATGTCCCGCGCCAGCAGCTCCCGGCTGACCTCGTAAGCGTGCGGCGGGCGCACCGTCACCGTGCCGGCGCGCTCGGCCGGGTCGCGCGGGGACTGCACCGCGTAGCCGGCGCGGTCGGCCAGCGCTACCAGCAGCGCCGTCTGCCGCATGGACTTCTGCCGGATGGCGTCCACCCCCACCTGGGCGATCAGATCTACGCCCGGCTGGATGGCGTACAGCGAGGCGATGCCCGGCGTGCCGTTGGCCAGCCGGTAGGCGTCGTCGCGCAGTTCAAAGCCTTCCAGGTCGAAGGCGAACGGCCGTTTGGCCGCGAACCAGCCCGTGATCTTCGGGCGCAGCGCCGGCAGCCGGTCGGGGCGCACGTACAAGAACACGCCGCCGGGGCCGCCGCACAGCCATTTGAGCGTCCCGCCGATGTAGAAGTCCACGCCCAGCGCCGTCACGTCCACTGGGATGATGCCCACGCTGTGGTAGCCGTTCAGCAGCACCTGGGCGCCGACGCGGTGGGCGCGCGCCACCAGGTCGGCGGCGGGCAGGATGTAGGCGCTGCGGAACAGCACATGGCTGACGGACACCAGCCGGGTGCGCTCGTCGATCGCGTCGAGCAGTTCATCAGGGTCGAGGGTGATGCCGTCGCGGCTGCGGACGGTGTGGATCGTCATGCCGGGCGGGAGCATGGCGCGCAGCGTGTACACGTCGGACGGGAAATCCTGGTCGGTGATGACGACTTTGTCCCGGCGCGGATCGCTGAAATCCAGCGCACTGAACAGGATGCTGCTGGCCAGGCTGGCGTTTTCGTGCACCAGGACGCTGCCGGCGGGCGCGCCCAGCAGCGGGGCGATGCGGTCGCCGACGGCGCCTTTTAGCTCCCACCAGCCGGCGGCCCAGGCGCGCACGCCGAGCGTGGCCCAGGCGTCGGCGTACTCGCGCAGCTTGTCGTAGACGCCGCGCGGCATGGCCCCGAGCGAGCTGCTGATGAGGTAGGTGCAGCGCGCCAGGATCGGGAACTCGGCGCGCCAGGCGAGCAGGGGATCGGGCGTCATGGGTGGCCTCCTGAGGGGCGAGGAGCAGCGGTCTGAGTCTGTCTGCCGGTGGTCGGCGCCGGTGTGAAGGCGGCCTCAGTCGTGATCGCCCGGCAGGCGCGGCACCGGCGGGCGGCGCTTCCCCCGCCGGAAGCGCGGGAACAGCAGACCGCGCGTCGCCTCCGGCATGGGCGAGTCCGACGAGATCGTCTGCGTGCGGGTGAGCGTCTCCGTGTCGGCGCGGGACGTATAGGCGGCGCGGTCGGGCGTCAGCGCCTGAATATCAAATGCTGTCGGCTGGTTGAGCAGGTCCTCGTCCGCTTCCGGCAGCGCCGTGGGCGTCGCCGGCGCGTCCTGAACGGGGATGAGGCGCTGGCTGTCGGTGAAGATCGCCCGGTCGAATTCGGTCACCGGCAGTTGGCGCACCGGCATCAGCAGCAGTCGTTTGAGGATGCCGGCGCCCTCGGCGACCAGCCGTTTGCTGGCGTCTCGCGGCAGGTTGGCGGCCTCCAGCTCGTCCAGGATGACCTCCATCAGCCCGATCAGTTCCACCTCAGATACGGTGGCCTGCAGCTGGCGATAAACCACGAACGGGGAGACATAGCCGGCCAGCACGCAGATCACCGGCGCGGCTTCGCCGTAAATCGAGACGATCACCGGCCAGTGGGCGTCGGCGTAGCTGGCGTGTACGCGGGTGAATGACGGGAACAAGCTGCGCGCCAGCAGCGTGTAGAACTCGCCGTAGGCATCGGCCCACGATTGAATGAGCGCGGCGGGATCCTGGTCGGCGGCGCGCAGGCTCTGGGGGAAGTCCGCCATGATGACCAGCAGATTATAGTTGGCCAGCAGCCGCGCCAGCCGCGGCAGCCGCTGGGCGTAATCGCCGCGCCGGTCCCACATCTGCAGCGCCTGCGGCGCGTGCTGCGCCGCCAGACGGGTCAGAACACGTTCCAGCCGTTCGTCCATGCGCCTAGCCTCTCTCAACGCCTCAGTTTCATTGTAGCCGATTATCAGGCCGGAGAAACAGGAGAGACTCGGCCTCAAACTCAGGTTTCATTTCGCATTGCTAATCGTGTACAATGAACCTCGCCGGATGACGGTCGCGCCGCCGGCGGCAGACGGAGCGTGTGATGACGGTGGAAGCTGGGTTGATCATCCTGATCATCATCCTGGCGGCGGCAGTCGCTGCTGCGCTGTTCTGGCGGCGGCGGCAGGCATCTGCGCCGATCGCGCCGGCCGGCGAAGGCCTGGAGACGCTGGCTGTGCGCCAGCCGGTCGAACCCTCAGCCCCACCCGCGTCTCCGGCGCCCGCGCCGTCTGCGGGCGCGCCGCCTGCCGCTGACGAGCCGGAGGCGGTGCTGGAGATTGAGAGCGGTCCAGACGCGCTCATCCACGGCCAGCCGGCAGGGCGGCGGCTGGTGATCCGGCAGAAGAAAGTCACCATCGGCCGCAACCCGCGCCAAGTAGATATCCAGCTCTATGACCTGGACGAACCCAGCAGCGTCAGCCGGCTGCACTGCGCCATCGAATTCTACGCCGCCATGGGCTGCTTCATGCTGACCGATGAAGGCTCGTCGTCTGGGACGAAGGTGGCAGGGATGCCGATCACGCCGTACCAGCCGATCGCCCTCAAGGAGGGCGACTTGATCGAGCTGGGGCTGCCGGAGAAGCAGGGGGCGGCGCTGCGCTTCCACAGCCGCTTCAACCCGCCCGAAAGCGTCGAACTGAAGGGCGCGCGCCTGCGCGTGCAGACGGGCATCGAGGCCAAAGACACCATCCGGCAGGCGCTTAGCTCGCTGACGGGCGAGGCCGCCCCGCCGGTCCAGCGCGACGTCTTTCTCAGCTACAGCCGCCGCGACCGGGATGTCATGCGCTATCTGCGCGAGAGCCTGACGGTCAGCGGCATCAGCGTGTGGTCGGACGAAAGCCTGGAGCCGGGCAGCAAGAACTGGCGCGCGGCGGTCGAGCACGCCATCGAGAACGCCCGCTGCGTCGTCGCCATCCTCTCGCCCGACGCCAAACAGTCGGAATGGGTGGGCGAAGAGCTGAACTACGCCAAAATCCAGCGCGTGCCCATTTTCACCGTGCTGGTGCGCGGCGATGAAAGCTCGTCCGTGCCGTTGGGGCTGACCGGCGTCCAATGGGTGGATATGCGGACGGACTACGATACGGCTCTGGAGACCATCCTGCGCGCCCTGCGCGAATTCCTACGCCGTGAAGAATGAGCGCCGCCCCCTCATTCAGGCGCGTTAATGCGCGGCCGTTGGCCGGATGTAAGATCGTTTCGCCAGCCGTCGTCCGAATCACCAGAGCGAAGGGCACAAGGCGGGTATCCCATGGCGCTGCGGGACGAGGAACTGCGCAAACTGATCGAATGCATCCTCAATACCCATCAGGATGATCGGATAGACTGCGAAACCTGCGGTCGGGAGCTGGACTGCCTGGCCGAACGGGTGGCCGCGGGCGCTAATCTGTGCGACTTGTTCCCTGAAGTGGCCGCGCACCTGGCCTGCTGCCCCGACTGTTTTGAGGAATTCCAGGCGCTGGTCGCCATCCTGCGCGCCGAATATAACGGCGAGCTGGGGGAACCTGGCTAACCCGCCCCCAGTTTTGAACAAGCGAATGAGGTAGAAGAGAACATGCAGAAAGCACGTGTAGTCATCATCGGTTCCGGCCCGGCTGGGCTGACCGCGGCGCTGTACACTGCCCGCGCCCAACTGAAAACGGTCGTCATCACCGGCAAGCTGCTCGGCGGGCAGATCGCCACCACCCACGAGGTGGAGAACTTCCCCGGCTTCCCGGACGGCACGACTGGGCCGGAACTGGTCGAGAACATGAAGCAGCAGGCCGAAAAGTTCGGCGCGGAGTTCGTCTTTGACAGCGTGACGAGCGTAGACTTCAGCCGCGGCTCGCCCTTCAAAGTGACCACTGACGGCGATGAATTCCTGGCGGACGCGGTCGTTGTGACTATCGGGGCTAATCCGCGCGAACTGGGCGTCCCCGGCGAGCGCGAGTACGTGGGCCGCGGCGTCAGCTACTGCGCCACCTGCGACGGCTACTTCTTCCGCGGCAAGGACATCGTGGTGGTGGGCGGCGGCGACTCGGCGCTGCAAGAAGGCATCTTTCTGACCAAGTTCGCCAATACTGTCAACATCATCCACCGCCGCGACCAGCTTCGCGCCAGCGTCGCCCTGCAGACGCGCGCTTTCAGCAATCCCAAGATCCGGTTCACCTGGGATACGGTGGTTGAAGAGGTGAAGGGCGCGAACGGCGTGGTCAACGCGGTGCGCCTGCGCAATGTGAAGACCGGCGAGGTCAAAGACCAGCCCACCGACGGCGTGTTTGTCTTCATCGGCTATGACCCAAACAGCGGCGTGCTGGGTGGCCAGCTCGCCGTCGACGATGCCGGCTACGTGGTGATTGATGAGCTGCACCGCACCAGCGTCGAGGGTGTGTTTGCAGCGGGCGAAATCCATGACAGCGTCTTCCGCCAGGCGATCACCGCCGCCGGCGACGGCTGCAAGGCGGCGCTGACGGCCATCAAGTGGTTGGGCGAGCGCGAAGATCGGCTGCAAACCCTGGACACGGCGACCATGGCCGCTGGGTCATGACCGAGCCGTCTGACGCCGCATGAAGATACGGCCGCCGGCGGGCGCGCTCAGCCCGCCGGCGGCGCTGCCAGCGAGTCGGCTGTGCCTCATCTGGAGCGCGCCGCGGTTTTGCGGTACACTTGCCGGCGTGACACCAGCAACCCAGCGGAGGCGTTAGACATGGCAACCGACTCGCGGACGTGGTTCTACACCACCCCGGAACCGCGCCCGTATTTCATCGAAGAGCGCGTGAACCACACCCTGTGGAAAAACCGGCTGCAAGGGCTGTCCATGAGCTGCACCCGGGCGACGCCGCCCATTCAGATGGAAGGCGTCTGGAACGGCATGCCGGTGCAGTTTGAGTGGCAGCCGGGTCAGTACTTCATCCTGCGCTCTGGCCGCGAAGTCAAAGAATTGATCGGCGTGCTGCGGCAAGTCCTGATGATGCGCCCCGCCCTAGCTTACATGGACACCAACGGCATGTTCTGCGTCGAATGGCATACGGACGGCGGCCTGGAGCGCTACAAAAAGCTTCAGGGCGATCCCGCCTACCAGGGGCTGCGCCGCCTGCGCAAAGATTGATGCGCGCGCTAGCCTAACCGTCTGATAGAGGCGGCTGGTCGGTGGGAAAGACGAGCGGATCGGGCAAGCGGTCAAGGTCTTGTCGGCCAAGCGCTTGGCCGTTGACCGTCAGGCGGTCGAGGAGATACGGCAGGAGGGCGCGAATGCGCCCGCCCTCGCTGGTTGGGGCGGTGAAATTGCACACGACCAACCGCTGCACATCAGGCATGGCGATGGCCAGCAGCAGGGTGACATGGCCGTCGCCGTTGTTGGACAGGTAGTAGGCGGCGTCGTGCTCGCCCCACTGGAAGCCAAACACTTCGTTCACCTGCGCGCTGCCGATGTAGCTCGGCTCGTGGGCGATCTGGTTGAGGATCGACCAGGCGACGTTGGCGCTGGCGGTGGGCAGCGTGAAGTCCGCGGTCGAATGAACGAAGATGTGCGCCTGCACGCCGCGGGGGGCTTCGCCTCCCGCCAGCATCGGGCTGAAGTGTTCGGCCAGCATGATGCCGTCTTCCGTGCGCAGCGCTTCCCAGCCGGACGGCTTCTCCACCCCCAGCGTGACGCCGCGCACTTCCAATTCGATCCATTCGGCCTGGGCGGCTGCTATTCCAGTCGCGTTGGGTGTAGGCTGGGCGGCTGGCTCGCCCGTGATGGCGACCATCCCCCGACAGGCTATTCCAGTTACAGTCACCAGCAGCAGCAGTCCGACTCGCATGATTCGCTTGAGCACAGCCCACAAACCTAAACAGCTTCCACGTTGAGTACAATTGTTTTCATCCTATCATGCGCTCTGCAAGGCAGGAAGAAACGCTAAAGAACCTCTCAGCAACCTAGGGCGGCTGAAATCCCCCAGAACCGGCCACAAATCCAGGGAAAAGGGAGAAGCTGTGCGCGGTAGGGCTTGCGCCCCAACATCCATGAGCGGATCGCGAAGGGGCAGTAGGGGCGCGCCGGCATGTGCGCCCGCATGCGCCCACGCCGACAGCGTCGGCGAGCAGGCATACGTCGGTCTGCCCCTACATAGCCGGCCTTCGCCAACGGTGACGGCAGCATCGGCATCGCGCATTGAGCGACGTGAAAGACGACAGTTAGGCCGCAGCCTGATCTAACATGCAGTGACCAGAGCGCATGACGCCGAGAGTGAGTTCAAAAACGAGCAAGCTAGACGACAGTCTGGTCGGGCAGCAGATGCACCGCTTCGGCCAAGAAATCTAACCCTACCGTCTGCCCTTCTTTGAAAATCCTGCTGATACGCGGGTCTTGCTGCACGATTACTAACCGCTGCTGGTCAAAGGTCACGACATACTCGACTTCTGAACCTAGATACATGGCTTCGTCGATCGTGACCTGCATGAGCGACGCATCTTCGCGCAGCACGAGGGCTTCGGGACGCAGCATCGCCGTCACGTGCTGACCCGCTCGCAGCGGAAAGCGAACCGGGACAACCAACTTGCGACCAAGAAGTGATATTTCCGCGCGGTCATCGTCGACGAGTTGGTAGGGCACTCGATCGATGAAATTTGCCCGCCCGATGAAATCGGCGACGAACCGGCTGGTCGGAAACCGGTAGATTTCTTCTGGGGTTCCAACCTGTTCGATCGCCCCTTGATTCATCACCACAATCCGATCCGACAGCGCCATCGCTTCCAGTTGATCATGCGTGACATAGATGCTGGTGATCCCCAATCGTCGCTGCAGACGGTGGATCTCGCTTCGCATCTGAACGCGCAGCTTCGCGTCCAGGTTGGACAGAGGCTCATCGAATAACAGGATGCGCGGTTCCATCACCAAGGAGCGCGCCAGCGCGACGCGCTGCTGCTGCCCGCCTGAAAGCTGGTTCGGTCGGCGCTTGTCGAGCCCCTCCAGCCCAATCAATTTGAGCACTTCAGCCACTTTCGCCTGAATTTGGGGGCGGGGCATCTGCCGGGTCTCTAAGCCATAAGCCACGTTGTGATACACGGTCATATGCGGAAAGAGCGCGTAATTCTGGAAGACTAGCGCCATATCGCGCTTGTTCGGCGGCTGTCCGGTAATGTCCTCGCCATCCAGTAGAATCCGTCCCGTGGTGGGGTGTTCAAAGCCAGCGATCAAGCGCAAGGTGGTGGTCTTGCCACAACCAGACGGGCCCAACAGCGTTAGGAATTCGCCGCTGTAAATATCCAGCGAGATATGATCTACCGCCTGGACATGGCCCTTGCCATCGCGATCGAGAAACGATTTCGAGACATTTTCCAACTTTAACCGTACTGCGCGCTGCTGCATCAACGCCCTCCCTCAAGGCGGCGCTCCGCGCCGGTTTGCGCGCCAACCACAAAATACAGAACGCCAATCGCAGCCATCACGATCGCAATCAGGATGACGCAGTAAGCGAAGGCATTGCCGTAGCGTCCGTTCTCTACTTCGTTGAGGATCTGCGCTGTCATGATCTTCGTCTGTGGCGTCGTCAGAAACACGATGGCGGAGATGGTCGTCATCGATCGGGCGAAGGCATAGATGAGCCCGGCCAGGAACGCTGGGCGGATCAGCGGCAGCGTGATGCGGCGAAACGTTCGGGCGTTGTCCGCGCCTAGGCTGATCGAGGCTTCTTCAATCGATGGATCAATCTGGGACAGCGCCGCGCTGCCTGTGCGCAGCGCCGCCGGCACGCTGCGAATGACAAAAACCAGCACGATGGCCAACGCACCGCCGAAAATGCCCTGACCGCCTGTCAGCTTAGGGATGAGCGTCAGATCACCGATCCCGATGGGGGTGTTGAAAACGAGGATATAGCCGATGCCGATGATCGTTCCAGGTACGGCGATGCCGAGCATGGTTCCGAAGTCGAGCGCATTGCGCCCCCAAAACTCTTTGCGCACCACCAGATAGGCGATGATCATGCCGAGCAGGCCGGCAATTGGGGTTGCCAGCGCCGACAGCGTAGTGGTGTCCCGCATGGCCTGGCTGCCAATGCCATTGATGACGAAGTCGAAGTTGGCGAATGTCCAGTCCCAGCGGACTCCGGGAACCTGTACGAACGCGCCGTGAATGATCGTCCCATAAATGAGGACGATCAATCCACAGATCAGCAGCACCGCCCCATATAACGTCCACTTGACCAGCGGATGATCAATCGACTGCGGCGTTCCTGATGGCTTTCCCGTGACAGAGACTACGCTGATCCGGTTGATCCAATAGCGTTGAATCAAAAACACGGTCAGCGATGGCACTAACAGAATGACGGATAACACCGCCGCCCCAGTCGTCTCGTACAAGCCGATGATCGTCACATAAATTCGCGCTGCCAGGACTTCGTAATTGCCACCCATGACCAAAGGATTGCCTAGGTCAGCGATTGCCTCCACAAACAAGAGCAGAAATGAGCTGGCGAGGCCAGGCAAGAGCATCGGCAGCGTCACTGTGCGAAAGATGCGCCACTTATTCGCGCCTAAATTGGTCGCGGCCTCATCCAAGGCGGGATCAAGGGCCTCCATCATGCCGCGCAGATTGAGGTACGCGATGGTGAAGAAGGACAGGGTCATCACGAGCACCAGCCCGTCAAGCCCATAGATGTCGTAACGCACGCCCAAAATGCCGCGGGTGATCGTGCCATTGCGGCCAAACAGGACAATTGCCGCGGTTGCGACCGCGAACGGGGGCGAAATCACTGGGACGAGGGCGATGATATGGATTGCCCGTTTGAAAGGGACGTTGAGCTTCACCTGAACAAAGGCGAAAAGAAATCCGATCACCGTGCCCACCATTCCGACCAGCACGCCCAATACCAGGGTATTGGCAATGATCGTCTGGTAAACAGGAGACGATAGATACTGCTGGAACAGCGGTCTTCCGCTCTCGGAGACGCTTTCGCCAACCATTGCCACCAGAGGCAGCACGATGGTGATGAGCACGAACATCACCGATACGATGATGGCGATTGATAGTAAAGGATCCTTCAGCAGCGCATTCAAATATTTGGCCGCGTATCTCTGTCCGCTGTTTCGCACGGTGATCAAGCGCCCTCCGTGAAAAAACCCCCACCATGACAAGTGGGGGTTTGCAAAATCCAAGCTGATCGGGCTGACGTCCTTACGACGTTGGCGCGGCCGCGATCTCGGCGTCGAAGCGCTCAGCAATGGCGACGCGGTTCAAGCCAGCCGCGACGAAATTGTAATCGACGAGATTGATCTCAGTGAGATTGACCGACAGCTCCGACACCGCCGCGTCTGGGTTGGTCGGAAGCTGCAGCGAATTGACCGTGGGGCCAATCTCCTGAGCAGCCGCTGTTAGCGCCCAGTCAAACCACATCCGCGCCGCTTCCGGTTCGGGGCCATTGGCGACGATCGCCATGCCGCCAATTTCGTAGCCAGTCCCTTCTTCAGGGAAGGTGGTGGTCAGGATGCCCTCGAAGCCTTCTTGCTGAAGCTTGGTGCAGTCATGTGAAAAGATGATGGCAACTGCAATTTCACCCTGCCCCGCCAGCGACCCTGGCGCAGAACCCGAGCGTGTGTATTGAAGGATGTTGTTATTCAACTGAGCGTAATACTCAAAAGCCGCGTCGATCGCCGCTGGGGTCGGAAACCCTTGTTCATCATAACCGGTTCCGGCTGCCTCCGCCTCAAGCGCGTCAGCGCGCAGCGTCACGATGGTCCAGAAAGCGGTGAAGGCAGTGCCGGAAGTTGCCGGATGCGCCATCGCCACAAAGCCCTTGAGCTCAGGCGCGAGCAGATCGTCCCAGGAGGTCGGCGGTTCAATGCCGAGCTCTTCCAAAACTTTGACATTCGAACAAAAGCCGAGCGCGCCGACATACACGCCCGCCCAGTAATTGTCGGGATCGCGATACTCTTCGGGGATGGCCGCAGCATTGGGCGACTCATACTGCTCGATCAACCCTTCCTCAGCCGCAGCGATGAAGGCGTCCGCTGGGCCGCCCCACCACACTGAAAATTCAGGGTTTTGGCGGCCTGCGCGCAAACGCGCCAGCGACTCGCCTGAAGACAGTCGTACATAGTTAGTGTCAATGCCCGTTTCCGCTTCGAAGGCGGCGGTCATGGCGACGCACCAGTCCTCCTGCGGCGTGCAGAGCACTGTCAAGGTCGATTCCTGAGCGAAAACCGGCGCAGCGACGAGCATCAGCAAGCTGATGCTGATCCCGAACAAGAGCTTTTTCACGGGTATCACTATCGATCTCTCCTTTACGCGTTTATGTAGTATACCAGGCACGACAAGATAGGCAATTTGGTTTAAGAGTAGTTTAAAAGGTTACAGCAGTACGTCTAAATTGTGTCTAAATTTTGTTGCCACCCAGAAAACCCTTGCCGAATGCTGAAGCGGCAGCCTTGGCCTCAACCTCAACCTTCTGCCCTTCTGCCGCAGCGCGGCGGTGTTATAATCCGACCGAAGATGACGCTGGCGCTGGATTCAGGAGCTGTTGATGCTGTACCGCCTGATCTTCATCGTCCTCGCTCTGCTGCTGAGCGGCACGGTTCGCGCTGTAGAGCCGATCATCATCGGGCCGAACGCCTACCCGGCGGGGATTAACCCCCTCACCGGCCTGCCGGTGGATGATCCGGAGACCCTCAACCGCCGCCCGCTGCTGGTCAAAGTGTCAGATTACCCGCCGCTGGTGCGGCCTCAGTCTGGGCTGATGGACGCTGACATCGTCTGGGAGCATCTGCTGTCGGGCGGTGTGACGCGCTTCAGCGCCATCTACCTGGGGCGCGACACGCCGCACGTCGGGCCGATCCGCAGCGGACGGCTGGTTGATTTCGAGCTGACTCGCATCTATCGCGCCCTGTTCGTGTATTCGGGCATGGCGCAGGGGACGATTGACGTGCTGCGCGGCGATCGGCTGGTGTCGTCGCGGGCGATCGGCGGCGTCGACCCGTGCCCGGCGCTGTGCCGCTTCCCGCGCGAAGGCGTGGCGCTGGAGCACACGCTGTTTGGGGATACGGCGGCGCTGCGCGAGCTGGCGGTCGCCCGCGGCAGGGACGTGACGCCTGAGCCGGTGTACGGCATGGCCTTCAGCGACCAGCCGCCGGCTGACGGCCTGCCAGTGGCTGGCGTGCGCGTGCAGTACCGCGAGACGGAGATCGTCTGGACGTATGATGCCGACGCTGGCCGCTGGCTGCGCAGCCAGGATGGCGAGCCGCATTTCGACGCGCTGCACGAGACGCAGATCAGCGCCGCCAACGTGCTGGTGGTCGAGGAGGAACACACGGTGCAGCCGGTGGTGGCCGACGGCTACTGGGGGCCGGGCAACTTCGCCTTCTCGGTCAATTTCATCGGCAGCGGGCGGGCGGTGCTGTGCCGCGACGGGCGCTGCTATGAAGGCGAGTGGCGGCGCGCTGCGCGGTCGGAGCCGCTGCAGTATGTCCTGCCAGACGGGAGCGCGCTGCCGTTCAAGCCGGGCAATACGTTCGTCAACCTGATGCCGCGCTGGATTGACGGCTACCAACTGGTGTTCGAGCTGGCGCAGGCGCCGCGCGTGACAGTCGTCGGCAGCGGCGGCGTGAACATGCGCGTCGGTCCGGGCGACGCCTACCGCGAACTGGATGTCGCCTATCCGGGCGACGTCTTCGAGGCGCTGGGGCGCAACCGCGCCACCGATTGGCTGCAGCTTCGCCGCCCAGAGGATGCCACCGTCATCTGGATGCCGGTCAGCGCGCTCGATCTGGCGGGGTTGGATGCGGCCAGGCTGCCGCTGGCGCGGCCCACCAACGAACGCTGAGGCCGAATCAAAAGGGGCGCAGCCAGCGCGCCGCGCCCCATCAACTTCACCACCTGCCCAACCCAACTAGGTGAGCCGGGTGTAGTACTCGACCACCAACTGCTCGTCCACCGGCACCTGGATTTCGCCGCGCTCCGGCACGCGCGTCAGCGTGGCCTGCAGGGCGGTGCGATCCACCTCTAGGAACGGCGGCGTGTAGGGGCTGGACTCCACTGATTCGATCACGTGCGGGTTCTTGCGCATCTTTTCGTGGACGGCGATGGTCTGGCCGGGGGCCACCGAGTAGGACGGGATGTTCAGGCGCACGCCATCCACCAGGATGTGGCCGTGGCTGACCAACTGGCGCGCCGCCCAAATGGTGGCGGCAAACCCGGCCCGGTAGACCAGGTTGTCCAGCCGGCGCTCCAGCAGCGCCAGCAGGTTAGCGCCGGTGTTGCCCGGCTGCTGCCGCGCCTTCAGAAAATAGCGGCGGAGCTGGCGCTCGCGCACGTTGTAGCTGAAGGCCAGCTTCTGCTTCTCATTGAGCTGCAAGCCGTAGTCGCTGCGGCGCCCTGACCGGAACTGCTTCTCTTTGCCGTGGTCGCCGGGGGGATAGGCGCGCTTCTCCAGGATGCGCTGGTACTTCGGGCGCGGGATCAGCACCTCGCCGAATCGCCGCTGCACTTTCGCCTTAGGCCCGTGGTAGGATGCCATCGAACAGTCCTCAAAATTACCGGGGTCAACCCGTCAGCACGAATGCTCTCACAATTTTATGTATCAGGTCGGATCATTGTAGCGGTTTTAAGCGCGATTTCCAGGGTCATTTTCATGTCCAGCGCCCAGCGCGTAGATGGCGCGCCGATCCCAACCCGACTCGGCGGCCAGCGCCCGCGCCGCCCGGCTGAGCGGCTCGCCGGTTCGCAGCCGTTCCGCCAGCGCCGCCCGCAGCCGCGCCTCGTCCCAGCGGGCGATCGCCGTCGTCGACGCGCCCCCGACCACCAGCGTGATCTCGCCGCGGAGCGGCTGGTCACGGTAGTGTGCCAGCAGCGCGCTGACCGGGCCGCGCCGGAACTCCTCGTGCAGCTTGGTCAGCTCCCGCGCCACGCAGGCCGGCCGGTCGCCCCACGCCTCCAGCAGGAGGGCTAGCGTCTCGACCAGCCGGCGGGGGCTCTCGTAGGCGACCAGCGTGCGCCGTTCGCCGGCCAGATCGGCCAGCAGCGCGCGCAGCGCTTGAGTTCGGCGCGGCAAAAACCCCAAGTAGACGAAACTATCGGTCGGCAGGCCGGAGCCGACCAGCGCCGTCAGGATGGCGTTGGCTCCTGGCAGCGGCTCGACGCGGACGCCGCGCCGGATGGCCTCGACGATCAGCTCGTAGCCAGGATCGGACACGCCCGGCGTCCCAGCGTCGGAGACCAGCGCCACATCGCCGGCGGCCAGCGCGTCGAAGATGGCGTCCAAGCGGGCGAGCTTGTTATGTTCATGGTAGCTGATGAGCCGCGCCCCGATGCCGTAGTGGTCGAGCAGCACGCGGGTGGTGCGAGTATCTTCGGCGGCCACCAGCGCCGCCTCGCGCAGGACGCGCAGCGCCCGCAGCGTGATGTCCTCCAGGTTGCCGATGGGCGTCGGCACGATGTACAGCGTCCCCATCAGCGGGCTACCTCAGGAATGCGCGCAGCGCGGCGTCGGTGCGCTGCACCAGCGTCTCGAAGGCGAAGCGCTCCATGCCAGCGCCGGTCTGCGCCGCCAGCGCCGCCCGCCGCCCCGGCTGGAACGCCTCGATCAGCGCCGCTGCCAGCGCCGCCGGATCCGCATACGGGACGAGCAGGCCGTTGACGCCGTGGCGCACGACCTCCGGGTTGCCGCCTTTGTCGCTGGCGATGACCGGCGTCCCGGCGCGCAGGCTCTCCAGCAGGGTATGCGACAGCCCTTCGTAACCGGAGTAGAGGACGGTGTAGTCGGCGGCTTTCATGTACAGCGCCACCTGCTCGCGCGGGACGCGCCCCAGGAAGGTCACCCGGTCGGCCAGGCCGTGCTGGCGCGCCAGCCGCTCCAGCGCCGGAAGCTGATCGCCATCACCTGCCGCCAGCAGGTGGGCGTCTGGGACGCGGCTCAGGGCGGCGATCAAGTGGTCCACCCCCTTCCAGGGCGTCAGCCGCGCCACCGTCAGCAGCAGCGGCCGGTCGTCCAGCCCCAGCCGCGCCCGCGCTTCGGCCTGGGTGGCCGGGACGTCGGGCGGTTCGGGGGGCAGCGCGTTGTAGATCACCTGCACCCGCGCCGGTTCAGCGCCCCAGCCGATCACCATCTGGCGCAGGTAAGCGCTGGGCACGATCACGCCGTCCATCGCCCGTACTTCGCGGTTCCGCAGCGCCTGGAACAGGCTGACGATCGGGCTGTAGCGCCGCGTCTGGAAGGCGTCAATGTCCTCGGTGGGGGCGATCCAGCCGCGGCGGATGGCGCGTTCCCAGGCCGGGTCGCCGACGATTTTGATGACCCGCGGGGCGCGGCGCGAACCCACCAGCGGCAGCCCAACCGAATGGATGTAGACCAGGTCGGCCCAGGCCAGCAGCGGCTGCGCCGCCCGCGCATAGTCCGCCCAGCGCACCGGCAGCGCCCGCCGGGGGATGCGCCGCAGCGGATATGGGTAGCCATTAGTTGAGCCGGAGCCGTAGGCCAGCGCCTGCACCTCCCAGCCGCGGCGCTGCAGCGCCGGCAGCAGTTCGGACAGGTAGGTTGCCGGGCCGCCCGCCTCAGGGTGAAAAATGCCGGAAGCTGCCAGCAGCCGCCAAGCCATCACTCGCCCGCTATACGCATCGAGCGCTGTTCGAGGAGCGCGCGCGCCTCGTCTAACGAACGGGCGAAGCGAAAGGGCATCTGCAGGCAATCGGTCAGCATATTGAACAGGTGCAGCAGTTCGGCTATCAGCGCGTGCGTGGTGACGACGACCAACTGGCCGTCGTTGCGGTGCGGCTGCCCGCGGATGTCGCGCACCTGCGTCAAATAGCCGGCGGGCAGCCAGTTAGCGTGGTGACGATACACGATGTAATCCACTTTATGTTCTACTTGATCTAGCATCCGGCGGCCTTTGTCCGCCATAACGCGCACCTCGTCCCACGTCCAGCGCCCCTCAAAAGCGATGAGCATCCGTGTGCGCTCAATATTATCCCATTCGATCGTGACAGGCATACGGCTCCCAGACTGATGTGCCAACCGAGCGGCTGCCCCCCATCCAGCCTGGCGCCGCTGTCCAAATAAAAGCCTAACTCAACTGCTGTGGCGAATGTGGACGATGTCGCCGTCCTTCACCACGTAATCGCGCCCCTCCAGGCGCAGCTTGCCGCTGGCGCGCAGCGCCGCCTCGCTCCCGGCGGCGATGAGATCGTCGTACTTCATCACCTCGGCGCGGATGAAGCCTTTTTGCAGGTCGCTGTGGATCGCGCCGGCGGCCTCCGGCGCGGTCGCGCCCACCGGGATGCTCCAAGCGCGCACTTCGTCCTCGCCCACCGTGAAGAACGACTGGATGGCCAGCAGCTCATACGACAGCCGGATCACCCGGGCGGCGCTGAGTTCGGTGATGCCGTACTCCTCCATGAAGACGGCAGCGTCGGCGGCGTCCAGCTGCGCCAGCTCGGCCTCGATCTTGCCGCGCAGCGCCACGACGGCCGACTGCCGGTGATCGTAGTGCAGCGTGATCGCTGAATCGCCGGGGTCGTCGCCCAGGTTCAGAACGATCAGCACCGGCTTGAGCGACAGGAAGCCGTAACCGCGGATCAGCCGCAGCTCGTCGGCGGTCAGCTCCAGGTCGCGCAGCGGGCGGTCGGCCTCGAGCTGGGCTTTCAACTTCTCCATCAGCTCCAGTTCGATCGGGACGGCCTTGTCCACCGTCTTGCCCCGAATGCGCAGATCGCCGTGGAGCTTCTCCAGCCGCTTTTCGACCGCTACCAAGTCGGACAGGAGGAACTCAGCGTCCAGGATTTCGACATCCCGCGCCGGGTCCACCGTGACATATGGATGCGGCACGGTGTCATCCTGGAAAGCGCGCACGACGTGGACGAAGCCGTCCGCCTGCGCCAGCTCCTGGCGGAACTGCCCTTTCAATCCGCCCTGGCTGATGCCTTTGTCCAACCCGCCGATGTCGGCATAGGTGATGGTGGCGTAGATCGTCTTGCGCGGGTTGTACATCGCGCTCAAACGGTCTACGCGCGGGTCGGGCACATTGACGACCGCCGTGTGCACTTCGAACTGGCCGCTGGAGGCGGCAGCGGTGGCCAGGTTCTGCCGGGTGAGCGCGTTGAACAGGGTGGTTTTACCGCTGTTGGGCAGGCCGATGATGCCTAATCGCATGGTGAGTCTGCTGTCCTTGTGCTTGAGCGCGGAAACCGCCCCAGTATAGGAAATGGGTTCCCTATCGCCTAGTGCAGGTTAACGTGCGCCGCCAGCCCGTCCGAACGCTCCATCTCCTAGGTTTAGACCCGGACTCAACCAGCCGGCTCGGCCTGCGGTTCCGTTTGGGCTGCGTCTTCAGCCGCCCCCACCCATTCCCGGCGGAACGTGTCGCTCCCGACCATGGTGGCCGCCCAGCATTCTTCGGGCGCCGTTTCGCGGGTCAGCAGCCAGTTGGTCGTCAGCATCTCCTCGCCGTTGACGATCTGGTACTGGCCCGACCAGGAGGTCGCCGAGTGCTGGTTGACGTAGTCGTTGTTCCACACCACCACGAAGCCGAAGCTCCGGCTGCCCTCAAACGAACGGGTGTCACACATGCCGACCAGCGGGAAAGCGCCGCTGGACCCATCGCCCGGCGTGAAAAAGGTCCCCTCGATCGTGCCGTCGTGCTGCACCGTCAGTTCCAGGCGCGCACCGTGCCGGCCGTACCAGGTCCCGGCTAAGCCTTTCATCGTGATGACCCCTTTCCTGGCGTCCATGCGCTCAGCAGAGACATTTTAGTCTTAATGAGATTATAATACTCGTTAAGGCCAGAAGGCGCATGAGAATGAAACGATTTTTTTGTGAATAATGACACGATTTGTGAGTGACAAACCGGCGGTGGCCGTCTGCGGGTCGGGTGGGGACGCCGGCGTTAAACGGCGGTGACCAGCAGCGGCTGGCCTTTGGTGATGACGACCGTGTGTTCGTACTGCGCCGCCGGGCTGCCGTCGGGCGTCTTGAGCGTCCAGCCGTCGGAGGCGGTCACGATCCGGTTGGCGCGGGTGGAGACGAACGGCTCAATGGTGATGACCAGTCCTTCAGGCAGGATCTGGTTGGCGTGCTTGGTGTAGAAGCCGGGGACGCTGGGCGGCTCGTGGAGCTTGCGGCCCACGCCGTGGCCGGGCAGATCGCGGATGATGCGGAAGCCGCAGCGCTTGACTTCGTTCTCCATGGCGCGGCCGATGTCGAAGATGCGGTTGCCGGCCACCGCCGCCGCCAGCCCCTTGTCGAGCGCGGCGCGGGCGCAGTCGGCCAGCTTCTGCTTGAGCGGCGTGACCGGCGGCACGGGCAGGGTGGCGCCGGTATCGGCGAAGTAGCCGTCCAGCTCCGCCGACACATCAATATTGACCAAGTCACCAGCAGCGATCACGCGGTCGCCGGGGATGCCGTGGGCCGCCTCGTCGTTGAGGCTGATGCAGGTGGCGCCGGGAAACTTGTAAGTCAGAATCGGGGCGGAGCGCGCGCCTTCGCGCCTCAAGAACTCGGCGCCGATGGCGTCCAGTTCAGCGGTGGTGATGCCCGGGCGCACCTGCGCCAGCATCGTTTGCAGCGTCAGCCCGACAATCCTGCCGATGCGCAGCAGGCCGATCAGATCGCGTTCAGACTCAATGGACATAGGTTCCCCAGGGCGCAGCCGGCGATCGCCGCCGTCACCGCTGCTTAAGCAGGCCGGTCAGGATTTTACGGAACTCTTTGATGGGCGGCAGCGGCTTGTACAGCAGCAGATCGGCGCCGGCCTGGGCGCGCACCGCCGTCTCTTGGGCGGGCTTTATCCTATACGCGGTCATCAGGACGACGATGATATCCTTCAGCTTCGGGCTGTTCCGCAGCCGCTGCGCCACCTCGACGCCGCTCAATTCGTTCGGCAGCCGGATATCCACCAGCGCCAGCTCGGGGATCTCGTCTTCCGCCCGCCCCTGGTCAACCTGCTCAATCCAGGCGACCGCGTCTTCGCCGGTCGTGAATGACACGCCTGAGATCCCCCACATGTCATACATCGCCAGCACCGTCTCGTACATATCTGGCTCATCTTCGACCAGTATCCAGGTTGTCATCCCGCCAGCTCCCAATTGAGCGCAGCCTTACTATCCGTATACTACTGTACTCCAGTATAGACGCCCTATGCCGAATGATAAACGCGCATTTCATTAAGGCGTGGGCAAGGTGTAACGCACTAGAGTGAAGACGTCAAGCGCGTTCTTTCGATCAGGAAGCCTATCGCCGCTTATGCCCACATTCGATGTCTCGATCATCATCGTCAACTGGAACACGCGCGAGCTGCTGGCCAGATGTCTGCGCTGTGTGCAGGACACCGTTCAGCAGGCCAGCTATGAGGTGTTCGTGGTGGACAACGCCTCGACCGACGGCAGCCAGGCGATGGTGCAGCAGGACTTCCCGGCCGTCAAGCTGATCGCCAACGCCGAAAACGTCGGCTTCGCGCGCGCCAACAACCAGGCCATACGGCTGGCGCAGGGGCGCTACATCCTGCTGCTGAACAGCGACGCTTTCGTCAAGCCGGGCACGGTCGACACGATGGTGCAGTTCATGGACGCCCACCCGCAGGCGGGCATGTCGGCCTGCAAGCTGCTGTATGAGGACGGCACGCTTCAGCCCTCGGTCAGCGCCTTCCCCACCCTGGAGACTGAGCTGTATATCACCCTGGGGCTGAACAAACTGTTCCCCAAAAGCCCGGTCTTCGGCCGTTACCAGATGACGCATTGGGACTACAACGATACGCGCCCGGTCGAAGTGATCATGGGCGCGTTCATGCTGGCGCGGGCGGAGGCCGTGCAGCAGGTCGGGCTGCTGGACGAGCAGTTCTTCATGTATTCGGAAGAAGTAGACTGGTGCTACCGCTTCAAGCAAGCCGGGTGGGAGATCTACTTCTATCCGCAGGCGGAGACTATTCACCTGTGGGGCGGCAGCAGCCGGGCGATCAAAACGGAGACGCTCATCCGGCTGTACCGGGCGCGGGTGCAGTTCTTCCGCAAGCACTACGGCCAGATGAGAACGCTGCTGTATAAAATACTGCTGGGGTTCAACGCGCTGCTGCGGGTCGGGCCGGGCGCGATCTACTACCTGACGCGCGCCACCGCTGACGGCCGCCAGAAACACGACGCCTTCCGCCAGCTGCTGAAGGCCATCCCGTCTTTTTAACGACCGGCTTCCCGCCTCAACGCAGCCGCAGCCGCATCAGCGCCCCCTCGGAGAAGCCGCAGGCGGCGAAGAAGGCGCGGGCGCGGTCGTTGGCGCGCTCGGTGTTGACGAAGACCACGCTCAGGTTCAGCCGGTCGGCGCGCCGCAGCGCCGCCTCCAGCAGCGCCGCGCCCACCCCGCGCCGCTGGTAGGTCGGCAGCACCGCCATATCGTGGATGAACCCGCAGCCCTGCGTCAGCGTGCGCACTACCGACAGCGAGATGAAACCGGCCACCAGCGCCGGCTCCTGGCGCGTCTCGGCCACGAACACCTCGAAGCCGTTCGCCTCGCGGAAGCGCAGCGCCACCGCCTCCCACTCCGCTTCCAGGGCGCGGTTGGCCGGGATGAGCGCCAGCAGCCCCATGATTTCATCGGCATCCCGCAGCTCGGCCGGGCGGATGGTGAACGGCCGCGGCTTGATCGAGGGCTTGCGGGCGGGGGCCGCCTCGCCAGCCGCGCGCCGCTGGCGCTCCAGCCACAGCGACACGGCCTCCCGGTGGGTGCGGAACGGCAGGCGGGGCAGCGCTTCCGGCGTGAACACTTTGGCCTCCAGCGCATCATCGCCGCCGTGGAGCTGGCCGCCGACTGGGCGCGCCCGGAAGAAGATCATGATGCCGCTGGTAGGCGGCCCCTCCGGAAACGAATTGACGCCGAACAGCTCGACGATCTCGACCTTGAGGCCGGTCTCCTCCTCGGCCTCGCGGGCGGCCGCCTCTTCGGCGCTCTCATCCACCTCGATGAAACCGCTGGGCAGCGTCCACTCGCCGGCGTGCGGCGGCTGGCCGCGCCGGATCAGCACCAAGCCGCCGTCCATCTCGATCAGGATGCCGACGGCCGGCACGGGATTGACGAAATGCACATAGCCGCAGGCGTCGCAGGCCGGGCGCAGCCGCCCGCCTTCCCGTCGCTGGCCGAGCGGCCCACCGCAGATGGGGCAGAAGATGAGATCGGTCATAGGCGCTGCCGCCCAGTCGGGCGTCCGGCGTGTCCTCCCGCTCCGGCACAGGCCGCCCCTGCCGGGAGCGGAACGCTACGTTTCCAGGTAATCGCGCAGTTGGCGGCTGCGGGTGGGATGGCGCAGCTTGCGCAGCGCTTTGGCTTCGATCTGGCGGATGCGCTCGCGAGTGACGCCGAGATGGCGTCCCACCTCCTCCAGCGTGTGATCTTGGCCGTCATGCAGGCCGAAGCGCATCTCCAGCACCTCGCGCTCGCGGTCGCTGAGCACGCCCAGCGCCGAGCGAATCTGCTCCTTGAGCAGTTGGCGGCTGGCGGCGTCCACCGGCCCCATGATCTTGTCGTCTTCGATGAAGTCCCCCAGCAGACTGCTGTCTTCTTGGCCGATGGGCATCTCCAGGCTCATCGGCTCCTGGCTGATGCGCATGATCTTGCGCACCTTCTGGGCGGCGCGGCGCAGCTTGCGCTGCAAGCCTAGATCCATGCGTTCGCCGCTGCGACGGATGAGTTTGATCGCTTCGGTCTCCTCCGGCGTCAGGAAATCCATCTCCAGCGCGATCTGCTCGGCGCTCGGCTCGCCGCCCAGCTCCTGGATCAGGTCGCGCTGCACCCGCATCAGCCGGTTGATCGTCTCCACCATGTGCACCGGGATGCGGATCGTGCGCGCCTGGTCGGCGATGGCGCGGCTGATGGCCTGGCGGATCCACCAGGTGGCATAGGTGCTGAACTTGAAGCCTTTGGCGTGGTCGAACTTCTCGACCGCTCGCAGCAGGCCGATGTTGCCCTCCTGGATCAGGTCGAGGAAGTTGATGCCGCGGCCCATGTAGCGTTTGGCGACGCTGACCACCAACCGCAGGTTGGCGCGCGTCAGGGCTTCGCTGGCCTGTTCGGCTTTCTGGTTGATGCGCTCGAACAAGTCGGGCAGGTCGGCCAGGCTGTCCGCATCGGCCTGCAGCCAAGCTTTGAACGTCTCCACGGACGGCAGCTCGCCGTGCTGGCGGTAGTGCTTGCGCAGGTTCAGCAGTTGGCGCAGCGGGATGAGATACAGGCCGTGGAACACCTCGAACAGACGCCGGGCCAGTTCCATCCACAGCTCATCGCGCCCCCAGTCGCGCTGGCGCAGGTAATCCCGCAGGTAGGAGTCGCCGTCAACATCCCAATCGTCGGTGACGCGCAGGAACTCCTCCATCAGCGCCATGAAATCGGGAGCGGCCACGCCGAACGCCTGAGCGCCATCTATGACCTCCTCCCAGTTGCGGCGGATGTGCTGGAACGCCAGCAGGACGATCGCCTGCGGATCAGGCTTCTCAAGCGCATCTTCGGCGTGGGCATCGCCCGTCAGCGTGTCAATCAGCGCCTGCAGGAGCTGAGCGGCGGCCATCTGGGTGCTGAGCCAGGTCTCGCGGTTGGTGTCCAGCAGCGGCACTTGGCCGATCTCTTTCAAGTACATCCGCACCGGGTCATCCGCCAGGCTGGCGGAGTCCAGCGCCAGGCTGTCGTTGAGCAGGTCATCATCGTCCAGGTCGTCCAGATCATCCTCATCCGGCAGATCATCCAGCAGATCGCCGTCCACGTCATCTTTCAGCATCGATGGGTCGAACAGCAGATCGTCGTCGCCGGGCTCGTCGTCTAGGTCAAGGTCCATCTCGGCGTCTTCCGCCTGAGCTTCGGGCATCTCCTGAGAATCGCGGTTTGCGTCTTTTGGGACCTTACGTTTCTTCACCATACATCACCGTTCAGTACATCTTGAGCTGCGCACAGGGACTACGATGGATGTCGCAGAAGGCTGGCGGCGCGGCTCAGCTCCTGGTCAATCCGCCGCTTGGCCTGGCTGGATAGGTTCACGCGCTGGCTCACCATCTGCATCGCTTCTGGGTCGTGGTGGAGCTGGGGGTCCTGCTGCAGAAAGTACAGTTCATGGCGCTCGCGCTGGAGGCGGCGCAGCCGCAGCCGCAGCGCCGTCTCGATGAGCTCAGCCGCCGGGTCCAGCGGCGGGTTCAGCCGCTGGCTGCGGCTCCAGCAGGCTTCCAGCTCGGCGGGCATGGCGTAGCCCAGGCGCATGCGAATGGCTTCCAGGTCTTCGGCCAGCAGCGCCTCTAGATAGCCGCGCAGCTCATCATCCAGGTGGGCGCGCAGGAAGGCGTGGATGTCCAGCTCATCCTGACGGAAAGCGTCCTCAAACGCGCGCATGAGCGCCCGGTACACCGTCTGGCCGAAGTCGTCCGCGCCCCACGCGCTCAGCGGCCCCTCCAGCAGGGCGCGATCATCCCCGGCCAGCTCGCGGAATTTACGGTTGACCTGGTAGAACAGGTCGGGATGAGACAGCAGGATGTGCAGGCTGCGCTCCTCCAGCGCAGCTTCGCGGCTGAGGAGCGCCGGCGGCTGGCCGGTCGGGACGCCCGCGGGCGGGGCCAGGCGGTCAGCGTCCAGCGGCGGCGGTTCGGGCGGCGCGGCGTCTGACGCTGAGCGGCGCGGCGGGCGCGCCCTGGCGATGCGGCGCTGTTCCGCCGACCAGGCCAGCAGGTCGGCTTCGGGGATGCGGAGCCGGAGGGCCAGCTTCTGCAAGTTGTCCTGCCGGTACAGGTCATTCTCGGACGCCATCAGGATCGGCAGCAGCCGCCGGGCGACCGCTTCCCGCTGCGGCAGCGATGGTGTCGGCGGCAGGGCGGCCATCTCCTGTTCGATCACGTAGTCGGCTACCGGCAGCGCGGCGGCGGCTAGCGCTGCCCACTGGTCAGGCGCTTCGCGGATCAGATCATCCGGATCTTTAGCGCCGGGGATCTGCAGCACGCGGATGTCAACCGACAGCCGGCCGCCGTAGTCGGCTTGCAGCGTCTGCCGCGCCGCCTCCAGGCTGCGGCGGGTGGCGTTCTGGCCGGCCGGGTCCGAATCCAGCGCCATCAGGATCGTCCGCGCCAGCCGCGCCAGCGTCCGAAGCTGCGTCTCGGTCAGCGCCGTGCCCATCTGGGCGACCACATTGTGGAAGCCGGCCTGGTGGGCGGTGATCGCGTCCAGATAGCCTTCGACGATGACCGCCGTCTCCGACTCGCGGATGGCCGTTTTCGCCAAGTCGTAGGCGAACAGCAGCCGACTCTTGTCGAACAGCGGCGTCCGCGGCGAGTTCAGGTACTTCGGTTCATCGTTCGGGTCGAGCGCCCGCGCGCCAAACCCTACCGGCCGCCCGCGCTCATCGCGGATCGGGATCATCAGGCGGTGGCGGAAGCGGTCGTATATCCGCCCGTCGTCAGTGCGCACGGCCAGCCCGGCCTGGATGATCTGGTCGTCGCTGTAGCCCAGCTCGCGCAGGTAGTCCAGCATGTGCGTCCAGCCGGCCAACGCGCAGCCGATGCCGAAGCGGCGGATCGTGTCCAGCGACAGCCGCCGCTTCTCGACCGCGTAGCGGCGGGCGGCGGCGGCCTGCTCGTTGGGCGGCTCGATCAGAGCGCGGTGATAGGCCTCGGCGGCGGCGGCCATCAGCCCGCGCAGCCGCTCCAGTCGGTCCGCCTCGGCGCGCTGCTCCGAAGTTTGGGGGCGCACCTCAATGCCTACCTGCCGGCCTAGCTCCTGCAGTGCCTCGGTGAACGTCCAGCCGTGCTTCTTCATGGCGAAGGCGATCACGTCGCCGCCCTCGGCGCACGCGCCGAAGCAGCGCCAGGATTGGGTTTCCGGGTTTACTTGGAACGACGGCGTCTTCTCGTTGTGGAAGGGACAGCAGGCCTTGAACGTCCGCCCGGACTTCTTGAGGGGGACATACTGCTGGATATAGCCGACGATATCCAGTCGGGCTTTGATCTCATCGGCGACGGACATAGACGGCCTACCCCCAACCTCACTACGGCGAATTATAGGGATGAGCCGCCCGACATGCAAACCGGAATCGGCGCGGCGCGATTCGCCGCCGGCTGTCCGCCGCCCCGGCCAGGACGGCGGACGGCGGACACAGTCTCAGAACCCGCTCAGGTAGCTGAGGTCGGCGCGGCCTTTCTGCAGGCTGCTGATGGCTTGCAGCAGCCCCAGGCGGTTATGGCGCAGCCGGTCGTCGTCCACGTTCACCATCACATGGTCGAAGAACGCGGTGACGGCCGGCAGCATCGGCGCGAAGGCGCTCAGGAAGGCGTCGACGTTGCCATTCGAGTCGAGCTGCGCCGCCTGTCGGTAGGCGTCGTACAGGGCGCGCTCCTGCGGCGCGACGAAGGCGGCGGCGTCCACCGGGTAGACGGACGGCTCGCCGCGGGTGATGCGGACGCAGCGGGCGAACCCGTCCAGGATGCGCTCCCAGTCCGGCCGCTTCACCCAGGCGGTCAGCTCCGCCAGGCCGACCAGGGCGCGGTGTGGATTGTGGGACTGCTCGGCCAGGACAGCGGCGATGACATCGCGCGGCCAGTCCTGTTCTTCCACCCAGGCGCGCAGCCGGCCGGCGATGAAGTCCAACACCTCGCGCTGCGCCTCTGGCGTGACCGGGACGGGCTGCACGCTGGCCGCTTGTTCCACCAGCCGCGCCAGGTCGACATCCAGCTTATGGGCGGTCAAGATTTGGATGACGCCCAACGCCGCCCGGCGCAGGCCGTAGGGGTCGGCAGTGGAGCGCGGGGCCAGCCCGACGGCGAACAGCCCCACCAGCGAGTCCAGCCGGTCGGCCAGCGCCAGCAGCGTGCCCGCCGGGCTGGCCGGCAGCCGGTCATCGGCGCTGCGCGGCAGCCAGTGCTCGAAAATGGCCTCGGCCACTTCCGGCGGATAACCCTCGCGCAGGGCGTATTCCCGCCCCATGACGCCCTGGAGCGAGGTCAGCTCGACCACCATCTGGGTGGCCAAGTCGGCTTTGAGCAGGTGGGCGGCGCGCTGGGCGATGACCTGGTCGGTGGAGCCCAGGCCGAGGGCGGCGGCAAACGGCTCTACCAGCCGCGCCACGCGCTCGTTCTTGTCGCGCATCGAGCCGAGCTTCTCCTGAAAGGTGAGCGTTTCCAGGCGCTCCAGGTAAGAGGCGAGCGGCTTGCGGGTATCCTCGGCGTAGAAGTAGGCGGCGTCGGCGAAGCGCGCCCGCAGCACATGCTCGTTGCCGTGCCGGACGATGTCCAGATGCTGGGCGTCGCCGTTGCGGATGGTGATGAAATACGGCAGCAGCCGGCCGTCGGAGCCCTCGACCGGGAAGTAGCGCTGGTGCTTGCGCATCACCGTCACCAGCACCTCGCGGGGCAGCGCCAGGTGCTGCTCGTCGAACGCGCCGCGCAGGGCGGTGGGCGCTTCGATCAAGTTGGTCACTTCGTCCAGCAGGCCGGGGTCGTCCGGCACGCGCCCGCCGACCTCCGCCGCCAGCCGGTTGATCTGCTCGACGATGGCGGCGCGGCGCAGTTCGCCGTTGAGGATGATGCCCTGGTCGCGCAGAGCATCCAGATAGTGCTGCAGGCCGGTCACCGGCAGGTCGGGCGAGCCGTAGGGGCGCAGGCCGCGCGTGACCGCGCCGCTGGCGACGCCGGCGTAAGCGAAGGGGATGACCTGCCCGCCGAGCAGCGCCACAATCCAGCGGATGGGGCGCGAGAAGGCGACGCTGCTGGCGTTCCAGCGCATCGTCTTGTTGAACTTGAGGGCGGCCAGCAGCCGCGGCAGCGCTTCGGCCAGCACCGCCGTCGCCGGCCGGCCGGCCTCGCGCACCAGGGCGGTCACGTACTGGCCGCCGTCCAGCGTCTCGACCTTCAGGTCTTCCACCTGCACGCCGCGGCTGCGGGCGAAGCCCACGGCGGCCTGGGTCGGCCGGCCTTCCGCGTCGAAGGCGCGGGCGGCGGGCGGCCCCTTCTCGATCTTCTCGATGTCCGGCTGGCGGGTCGGGATGTCCCAGGCGGCCAGCGTCAGCCGGCGCGGCGTGCTGTAGACCATGATGCCTTCTTGCGGCCGCAGCCGCAGATCGTCGAACAGCGTCAGCGCCAGGTCTTCGAGCTGTTCCTGGGCGGCGGCCACGTCGTCCGCCGGCAGCTCCTCGACGCCGATCTCCAGCAGGAAGTCGGCTTCGACGGCGGACGGCTCGCCCGCCGGCAGCGGCGCGGGGGTTTGCAGCGGCGGCGCGTCCCAGCCTTTGGCGGCGCTCAGGAAGGGGTGGCCCAGCGCCTCGCGTTGGGCGGCGAAGGCGCGGGCGACCTCCAGCGTCATGCCGCGCATGCGCCGGAAGTAGCTGGCGCGTTCGGTGACGCCGATAGCGCCGCGCGCGTCCAGCACGTTGAACAGATGGCTGCACTTGAGCACGTAATCGTAGGCCGGCATGAGCGCCCCGGCCGCCAGCGCCCGCTGGCTCTCGCGCTCGTAGACCTCATAGGTTTGCCGCAGGCCGTCAATGTCAGCGATCTCAAAGTAGTACTGGCAGTGTTCGATCTCGCTGCGCAGCAGCATATCGCCGTAGCTGAGGCCGGCCACCCAGTTGATGTCCCAGACGGCGTCCTTGCCCTGCAGCGCCAGCACGATGCGTTCCAGTCCGTAGGTGATCTCGACCGACACCGGGTCGAGCTCCAGGCCGCCGGCCTGCTGGAAGTAGGTGAACTGGGTGATCTCCTGGCCGTCCAGCCACACTTCCCAGCCCAGCCCCCAGGCCCCCAGCGCCGGGCTTTCCCAGTTGTCCTCCACGAAGCGGATATCGTGCTCGCGCGGGTTGATGCCCAGCGCCTCCAGCGACTGGAGGTAGATCTCCTGCGGGTTGCCGGGGTCCGGCTTCAGGATGACTTGATACTGGAAGTAATACTGCATCCGGTTGGGGTTTTCGCCGTAGCGGCCGTCGTCCGGGCGCACGCTCGGCTCGACGTAGGCCACCCGCCACGGCTCCGGCCCCAGCACGCGCAGCAGCGTAGCTGGGTTGCCCGTGCCCGCGCCCACCTGGACGTTATGCGGGTTCCACAGGACACAGCCCTGCGCCGCCCAGAATTCGTGCAGTTTGAGGATCACCTGTTGAAAATTCAGCGCTTGTGCCATACCTTCATCCTAGCTTTGAGGAGACGCCGCTGTCGCCGCACGGCGCGTATTATAGAGGCAACGGGTGGCATTATCGAGGTGCTTTACACCGTCGGTTGATCCGATATATCCTGAAGCTGACGGCGGGATCGGTTTCATCGGCACGGAACAAAATGGCCATCGTCGGCTGACGCCGCCGGCTGCGACGCGCGCGGCGCTGGATGATGCCAGCAGGCTGGCCAGAGACGGCCATATCGTCCATCTAGTCGGGAGATCATCCGCAGCGAATTGACTACAAGGAGGGGGTATACCATGCTACGAAGCCGGGTGTGGTTGATCGTTGCTGCCGCGCTGATTGTGCTGGCGCTGCTAGTCGTCATCGGCAACGCTGCCGTGGTGCGGACGAACCCGCCGGTGACTTACACGATCACCTGGGACTCGCCAGAAACCGAAGCGCTGGCGCGCGCCGCCTGTTTCGACTGCCACAGCCACGAGACGCGCTGGCCGTGGTATGCGCACATCGCGCCGGCCGCCTTTCTGATCGTTCAGGATGTGAACGAAGGCCGCAAGGCGATGAACTTCTCCACCGGTCACAAACTTGAGGGCGATGAGATGGTCGAACAAATCGAGTCCGGCCGGATGCCAAAACCGATCTATCTGCCGCTGCACCCGGAAGCTAACCTGTCCGCCGAGCAGAAATCCCGGTTGATGGCGGGGCTGCTGGCGACCTTCGGTCAAGAAAAAGATGAGCGGGGATGGCAAGAAGAAGATGAACCCGAAGATGAGGATGAAGATTAACGTGCGCCCCGCGCCTAGCGGCAAGAACCCGGCCGCCGCGCCCGAACGGACCCGCCACCCGCCGCGACCCGCCGTCGGTGCTGCGACGGCTCATCTTGGGGTGCTCCAGCTAGCGGTGCAGTGCGCGCCGTTCAGTTTGGATCACCTGATGAACTTTGTATAATCCAGCCGCATATAGGGTTTCACAAGCTTTTATTCATCTATTAGGCTATTGAGCAAGGATTATTTGATGGCTAACCAACAAGAACCCACCCCCGAATTCAACGAGCGCTGCTTGGCCGTCATCCAGCAGTGGTCGAGCGGTGCGCTGCCCTACGCCGAAGCCAGCCAGGCGCTGATCGAACTGGGGCGCGAGGCCGCCCGCGATGATCTGCCGGTAGATCAGGGGCGCGTCGAACAGCTTTTGGGTTACATGTTGGGCTACCGCGGTCGGCTGAATGACGCCATCTATCACTACGAGCGCGCCCGCGCGCATTACGCCCGGGTGAATAACCAGCGGCGCATGGCTATCTGTGACCTGAACATGGGCGAAGCGTTTCGCTACAAGGGGGATTTCAAACGCGCCCGCCGGCTATTCGAGCGGGCATACGAGACGTTCAGCCGGACAGCCGACTTGGAAAGCCAGGCGATGGCCATCGGCAACAAGGGGCAGATGCTGCTCAGCCTGGGGCAGATCGAGGCCGCGCGCGCCGATCTGCTGGAAGGCCGCCGGCTGGCGCTGCAGATCCCGCCCGACTCGCTCGACCGCAGCGGGCTGTTATGCGAGATCCATCACGCGCTGACGGCGCTGTATCTGCAGACCGGCGATCTGGACAGCGCCAAGCAGGAGGCGCTGGCGGCCTATCAGATCGCCCAGGCCGCCCCGCAGCCGCTGGAGCGCGGGTTCGCCAACCGGGCGATCGCCGAGATCCTGACGGCCGGGGTGACCTTGAGCAGCGGCTTCGCCGCCGACCCCGACCACTACTACCGGGTGGCCAACGAGGCCTTTCAGGAGATTCACGCCGAGGGCGAGATGGCGCGCACCATGTTCCTGCAGGCGCGCAGCTTGGCGCGGCGGGGCCGGCGCATGACCGCCGCCCGCAAGCTCCAGCTGGCGATGGTGATCTTCTCGCGCCTGGGCATGGTGGATGACGCTGCCCGCGCCGCCGAAGCCCAGCTTGAAATGATCGCCGCGCGAACCGCCCCCACTTCAAGCGTTTGAAGCGAGGGCGGAGCCGGCGTACTGACGACTTGTCAAGGCCGCGCCGTGGTCAGGCCGCGCCGCCTTCTAGGTGCGCGCGCAGCAGCCAGGCCATCTTCTGATGCCGCTGCAGCAGGCCGGTCACGAAGTCCTGCGCGCCGACATCTTCATAGTCGTCGTCCATGGTCTCTTCGTTCTCGCGCAGCGTGCGCACCAGCGCCTCGTGGTCGGCGACCAGGTTGGCCACCATAGTTCGGGCGTCCGGGTATTCGCCAGGGTGTTCGGACAGCCGGGCGAGCTGCTGAAACTCGGCCAGCGTGCCCGGGGCCATCACGCCGTACTGCCGGATGCGCTCGGCGATGTCGTCGATCACGTCGGCCAGTTCAGTGTACTGCTCCTCAAACAGCTCGTGGAGCATGGCAAAAGTCGGTCCGGTCACGTTCCAGTGGTAGTTGCGCAGCTTGGTGTACAGCACCATCTCGTCGGCCAGCAGCCGCTTGAATATGTCCGCCAGCCCCAGCCGCACTTCGTCCGATAGACCGAGCTGCGGTGTCAGTTGCAGGGTGGTGTTGACCATCGCAAACTTCTCCTATTCATTATGAAACACATTACTATTATACGCCGCCGATGTTAAATTCACGTCACCCTCAGATGAATAGTTGATGATTGGCAGATTTAGCGGACCAAACGCGCCTGCCGCCCCGGCGACCGGCTAAACCATACCTCCGCCCGCCCATCTGCGTTACCATAGGGCGCGCTGGCTCAACTGCGAGGTGTGTATGAACCGTGTGATCGCCGCCCTGTGGGCGCTGGCGGCCGTCCTAGCGGCGCTGGCCGGGATCCAGGCCCCGCCCCTACCCGACCATCCCTGGCTGGTCGCCGCGCTGCCGGTGATGGTCGGGGTCATGCTGGCTGGGCTGTTCGTCCCGCCAGCGCGGGCGGTCATCGCCTGGCCGGTGCGCGGGCTGCGCCGTCGGCCCAGCCTGCTGTGGCTGGCGCTGCTGGTCGTCATCTTCGGCGGGTTGGGCGCCTGGGTCGTCACCGACCAGCCGACCAATGGGCGGGCGCTGCTGCCGCACGAATACGCCTGGCTGCTGCTGCTGCTGTGGCTGACCCTGTATCTGCTGTGCTACGATCTGGACGCCGACCAGGCGCGGGCGATGGGCGCGCAGCTTGGCCGCAGCCGGCTGGCCGGCGTCTTGGTGACTTTGACCACGCTGCTGCTGCTGTTCAGCGTCGTCGAAGCCTATCTGCGGGTGTTCTACATCACCACCGACGGCTACGGCTTCACCGCTATGAACTACCACTGGTACAAGAACTTCTACTGGGGGCACTACAATTCGCTCGGCTACCGGGACTATGAGCCGAAGCCGGACGCGCCGGGGCTGACGCGCGTCGCCGTAGTCGGCGACTCGTTCGCCATGGGGCACGGCATCAACAATTTGGACGACACCTTCGCCCAGATTTTGGAGCGCGACTTGGGCGAGAACTACGATGTCAACCTGGTGGCGCAGTCCGGGTGGGACACCGATGTGCACCTGGCGTACCTGGAAAACTTCCCGCTGCGGCCGGACATCGTCATCCTATCCTACTACCTGAACGACATTGACTACCTGCTGCAAGACCCGGCGGTGAACCCGGACAGCCATTTCACCTTCCCGCAGAACCCGGCGCTGTACTGGGTGGTGCTGAACTTCTTCGCGCCCAACTATCTGTACTACAACCTGCTCCAGTTCACCTCGCCGACGCGCACCGCCAACCATCTGCTCGATCTGGTCAACGCGCACCTGAACGACGCCTATTGGGGGCCGCAGGCCGAGCGTCTGGGACAGATCGTCGACTGGACAGCGGCGCGGGGGATGCGCCTCATCGTGCTGCTGTGGCCGTACGTCACCCAGCCGGACGTGTCGCAGCCGGCCACGGCGCGGGTGAAAGCGTTCTTCGAGGGGCGAGGGGTGACGGTAGTCGATATGACCGATGTGCTGCGCGGGCAGGACTCGCCGCAGTTGGTCGTCAACCGCTTCGACGCGCACCCCGGCGTGCTGGCGCACCGGCTGGCCGCCGAGGCGCTGCTGCCGGTCATCACCGGCGGCTAGGGCTGAAAGCCGTACTTGCGTTCTCCGGCCAGGATTTGGCGCAGGCGAAATAGATCGGTGCGCGAGGTCAGATCCAGGCTGATCGGCGTGACCGACACTACTTTGTCGTGCATGACGGCGTACACGTCGGAGTCCGGCTCGGCTTTCGACGGGTCGGTATCGAAGTGATAGCCGATACGCCCGATCTCCGACAGCGCCACGCGCTCCGGCCGGGTCGGCCAGTACACGCGCCGGCGCGACAGCCGGGTGGTGCGCCAGGGCGTCTCACGGGTGGCCCCCCAGGGCACGTCAATTTTCAGCACATCCACGTCGTCCGGCAGGCGCGGGTCAGCGATGAGCAGCGCGCCGAACATCCGGGCGAAATGGGCCGCCGCGCTGAAATCGACATCGTTGGAATAGGTCAGGTGCAAATCTTTGGGGGTCTGCTGCGAAACGGCCAGCGCCGGGATGCCCAGGCTGGCGGCTTCCAGCGCCGCTCCCACCGTGCCGGAGATGGTCACGCCGTTGCCGGCGTTCTCGCCGTAGTTGATGCCAGAGACGACCAGCGCCGGCCGGCGGTCGGCCAGCTCCAGGACGCCGTGCTGCACCGCCTGGGCGGGCGTACCATCCACCGCGAACGCTTTGTAGCGCGCGCCGTTCATCGGGAGCTGGCGCGGGTAGATGCGGCCTTCGCTGGTGATGGGCATGCTGCGGCCGGTCCCGGACTGCTGCTCGCGCGGGGCGACGATCAGGATATCGCCTAGGTCGGCGAAGGCTTCGGCCACCGTCCACAGGCCGGGCGATTCGATGCCGTCATCGTTAGTGAAAAGAATGAGCGGGCGTTCTTGAGACATGACACCTACTTTTGCGATAGATGGGGAGGGCGCAGCCGGCGGCGAGTGACAATGGGGGCAGCGGCTGCCGCCGGCGGGCGCCTCTACCTATGATACAACCACAATACCGTTAAGAAAGCATCAAGAATGGATGATGTGTGGGTGAAAAGCTGACTTACCGCCGCCGGTCAAGGTAGCACGGCGCCTCCAGCGCGCGCGCCAGGTACAGGCCGGCAGCCTGTAAGGGGGTGTCGAAGTTGGTCTGATCCAGCGGGAAGATGCCCGGCTCACCGGCGCTCGGCAGCGGCTCGGCCTCGCCGTACTCGAACAGGCGGCGGAAACGCCCGTTCTGCAGCAGCAGATTGATCTCGCCGTACACGGCGGCCAGCTTCTTGCCCTTCTTGCCGACGACCTGGCTGACGTACACCGCCTGGATGTCGCCGCGCGGATGACTCCAGCGGGGGCGTCCCCAACGCTGCGCTTGGACGCCGCGCTCATCCACCAGGATCGTGTTCGGGTAGACCAGCAGTTGGTACAGCGCTGCAGCCGCCAGCGCCAGCATCAAGACGGCGGCGGCCAGCCCCAAGTACGGCAGCCAGGCGGGGTTGGGCAGGGCGATGCGCCCCTGAAGCGTCAGCACGCTCAGCCCCGTGTAGACCACCGCCAGCAGGCTGTACCAGATCACGCGCCACAGCCGGACGCGCGACCAGCGCCCGGCGCGTTTGAGCGTCAGCGCCCGCCCGGCCTCCAACCGCCACAGGTCGAAGCGCTGCGGCAGCGGCGGCAGCGGGCGCGGCGGCGCAGTGGGCGTGGCCGCTGGCTGCGGCGGCACGAGGTTGAACGGACGCCCCAGCGCCCCGGCCAGTCCCTCACCGGCCTGCACCGCCGCCCGGCGATAGGCGTCCGCCTGCGGGTCAGGCCAGCGGGCCAGCTCGCACCAGCGGCTGCCGCGCAGTTCTGCCAGCTCCGGCACCAGCAGCAGCCCCAGATGCCAGGACTGATCCCGGAACGACCAGCCCAGCACCACCCGCTGCACCCGGTCAGCCGGCATCGAGCCGGTGTCCGGCAGGCGGCGGCGGTGGGCGAAAATCGTCATGTAACGCACGGGCTTGCCGGGCGCGGCTTCCAACAGCACCTGTTCGTTGGGGCCGCTGCCGTTGGCCAGCAGCCGCCAGCGATCTGGCTGCATTTCGATGATGAGGTTGCCCGCAGCGGCGATGCGCTCCATGCGTCTGTATCAATCGTACCGTACTGCCCGACGTCGTGTGCGTCAGTTTACCGCGTCTGCCGCCGGCTGACCAGAGTCAGGTTGAGGCGAGCAGTGGCTGCGATGACTCTGCCGCTCCCGGCACAAACCCTGACTTGGCAGCGTACGCCCCAAGCCTGTGCACATAGATGCAGCAATCGGATCGGAGACCGTCAGGTATCTTCGAACAACCATACCGTGGCCGGCGCAGCCGCCGGGCGTGGCGGAATCCCGCTTCCGCCCCTGGCTTGAGGCAGAAAGTGGGGCGTTCTTAAACTCTATTTAACATTTTTAACAAATCCCGTTAATGGTGTAATGGCACATCTTTAACTCGCACTGCTGATAATGCGCCTTGATCGTTTATGTTTTGGGAGGAAAACCGATCTATGAAGAACAAGTTGTTCCTGCTGGTTTGCCTGCTTGCCTTCGTCCTGGTCGCGGTGACCCCGGCGCTGGCGCAGGACAAGATCCAGATCAAGATGTGGATCGCGTTCACTGATAACCGTCTCGACTGGACGAAGGACAAGGCCGCCCGTTTTGGCGAGCTGTTCCCGCAGTACGAGGTGATCGTCGAAGGCTATCCGAACTACGAGCAGCTCTTCTCGGCGACGGCGCTGGCCGCCGGCAACGATGCGCTGCCCAGCATCGTGCAGTACTTTGAGGTGGCGACCCAGAACGCCCGCGACAGCGGCTACTTCAAGAGCATCGCGGACGCCATCGGCGATCGCACCGAGATCAACGGCGTGGCCGTGGCGCTGGACGACATCATTGACCCCACCACCGCCTACTACACCCTGGACGGTAAGTTCACCTCCATGCCCTGGAACACCTCGTCCTCGATCATGTTCAGCAACATGAACATCCTCAAGGCGGCCGGCGTTGACACCCCGCCGGCGACCTGGGCGGAGATGGAAGCCGTCTGCGAGAAGGTCATGGCGCTGGACAACGCGCCGGAGTACTGCTTCACCTGGCCGAACCACGGCTGGTTCTTCGAGCAGTGGCTGGCGCAGCAGAATCAAGAGTACGCCAACAACGGCAACGGCCGTGACGCCCGCGCCACTTCTGTCAACATCGCCAGCGACGCCGCGGTGGCGCTGCTGACCTGGCTGAAGGATATGAGCAACAAGGGCTACCTGTATTACAGCGGCGCGCGCGACGGCGCTTCCTGGGGCACGGTGGACCAGGCCTTCCAGAGCCAGCAGGTGGCGATGGCGATCTACAGCAGCAGCGATACTGCTCTCTACACTGAAACCGGCAAGCAGAACGGCTATGAAGTCGTCGCGTCGTTCCTGCCCTACAACCAGGATGCCGAAGGCGGCTGGACGGGCAACCTGATCGGCGGGGCCAGCCTGTGGCTGGTGGATGAGCTGGCTCCTGAGGTTGAGGAAGGCGCGCTGACCTGGCTGCTGTGGTTCAACAACACCGAGAACGCGGCGGAGTGGCATCAGGTCACTGGCTACCTGCCCATCCGCAAGTCGTCGGTCGAACTGCTGAACACGCCTGACTGGTACGCCGCCATCGAGGCGATGGGGCCGAGCACGGTCTGGCTGAACAACACGCTGGTGCAGGAGTCGAAGGGCAAGGTCTGGTTCGAGGCCAACCCGAACTTCCGCGTGGCCAGCGACCAGCTCGCCAACAGCAAAATTACGCCGGCGACGCGCGGCGCGATCCTGGGCAACTTCCCGGCCATCCGCAGCATCGTGACCACCGCCATCGACACCGTCCTGCTGACGCCTGACGCCAACATCCCTGAGATCCTGGCCAAGGCGCAGGAGAACGCCAACGCCTCGCTGACGCAGTACAACACGCTGGTGCAGCGCGCACTCGGCCAGCAGTAGGCTATCTTCATTCGCACCGGTTTGCGGGGGCGGGGATGATCTCGCCCCCGTAGGCCACCTGGGTGTAGACTGCCCTGTGCTCTGTGTGCGAACCGGCGAGGAACATCTGTGTCCGCCACGACTCCCGTCCTCATCACCACACTGGCAGCCCTGATCGGCGCGGGGCTGATGGCGCTGACATTCCAGCGCATGGCGCGCCCGGCCGGCGTGGGCGCAGTCGTGGGCGCGCTCGGCGGCGCGCTGGGGGCGCAGGTCTTCATGCTGCCGCTGGAATACTGCACATTTGCGTCGGCCAAGACGATCGATCATGTGATCGGCCTAGCGCTGGTGGGCGTGGGCATGGCGCTGCTGCTGTGGCCGGCCAACTGGATCGTCGAGCGCCTGCGCGGCGGTTGGCGCGGTTTGCTGATCGGCGATACCCAGGCCGGCGCATTTCGCGGCTGGCTGACGCCGGCGCTGCTGCTGGCGCCGACCCTGATCATCCTCCTGCTCTTCCTGTACTACCCCTCGCTCGATACGCTCTGGCTGTCCACGCGCTCATCAATTCTGGGCATCCCCGGCACGTTTGGCGTATGCGTCGACAACTTCACGGCGCTGCTCAACGACGCCAGCTATCTCAAGGCGCTGGGGAACACCGCTTTCATCACCGTCGCGGTGGTCGTCTTCAGCATGGCGCTGGCGCTTTTGATCGCCACGGCCGCCTACCAGCCGATCAAGGGCGCGCGCATCTACCGCACGCTGCTCATCTGGCCCTATGCCATCTCGCCGGTGGTGGCGGGCGTCATCTTCCTGCTGATGTTCAACCCGACCGGCGGCATCATCAACTATCTGCTCAGACAAGTTGGTATCAGTGGCATTCGCTGGCTGAACGACCCGACGTTTGCGCCCTGGGTGGTCATCTTCGCCAGCGTGTGGAAATCGTTGGGTTTCAATATTCTCTTTTACATCGCCGGCCTGCAAAATATCCCTAAAGATCTGCTGGAAGCGGCTTCGATTGACGGGGCTAACGCTATCCAGCGCTTCTTCCGGGTCACGTTCCCGCTGCTGTCGCCGATCACTTTCTTTCTGCTGATCACCAACACCACCTACGCGGTTTTCGAGACGTTCGGCACGATCGACTACCTGACGCCGGGCGGCGGCCCGCTTCAGTCCACCGAGACGCTCATGTACCGGGTCTACCGTGTCGGCATCCAGAACAATGACTTGGGCAACGGCGCTGCTCAGTCTATCATCTTGTTCCTCATGGTCATCGCCTTGACGGTGATCCAGTTCCGCAGCACCGGCCGGCGCGTGAATTATGGAGCATGACGATGACGACGCTTGAGCGCGCCCAACTGCAAACGCACGCCCAGCCGCGCGCCCGCTTCTTCGCCTGGCTGCCGCAGCGGTGGTATGTCCACGTCTTCCTGTGGGCGTCGTGTCTGTTCATCGGTTTCCCGCTGTTTTATGCGATGCTGGTCAGCACGCAGAACAACGCGCAGGTGTTCGCTTACCGGTTTCTGCCAGGCGAATCCTTCCTCGACAACTGGCGCATCGTTATGATCCAGCGCAATCTGGCCAGCTATATGCTCAACAGCACCGTGGTCGCGCTGGCGGTGACGACCGGCAAGACGGTGCTGTCGCTGTTGGCTGGACTGGCGTTCGTCTACTTCCGCTTTCCGGGCAAATGGCTGGTGTTCGGCTTCGTGCTGATCACGCTGATGATGCCCACCGAAATCTTGATCTTGGCGCTGTACAACTTCGTCACGTCGCTCGGTTGGGGCAACACCTATACCGCGCTGATCGTGCCGTTTCTGGCCAGCGCCACCGGCACGTTTCTGTTCCGCCAGCACTTCAGCAACATCCCCGCCGAGCTGTCCGAAGCGGCGCAGCTCGATGGGGCGTCGCCGCTCCAGTTCCTCTTCCGGGTGCTGGTGCCGATGAGCTGGAATACGATCGGCGCGCTGGCCGTCATCCAGTTCGTGTATGTGTGGAACATGTACATCTGGCCGGTGCTCATCATCCAGGGACAGGAACGGCAGGTGGTGCAGGTCGGCCTGCGCACGCTGATCGGCGGTGATGCGGCGCTGGTCTTCGGGCCGATGATGCTGGGCGCGGTTATCGCCAGCATCCCGCCGGTGATCGTGTTCGTGCTGCTGCAAAAGCAGTTCATGAGCGGATTCGCCCTGGGCCGCGACAAGTGATCAGCCGGCTGACTGGCTGACCACATACAGCGCGATGCCCACCGCCACCGCCAGATTGAGCGAGTCGACCGCGTTCGTCTGCGGGATGCGGATGCTGCTGCCGACTTGGCGATAGGTCGGCGGCAGGCCGCTGCTCTCGCCGCCGAAGACCAGCGCATACGTCGCCTCGAAGCGAGCGTCTGGCAGCGTCGTTGCCCCGTCGGTCATGAACGGGTACAGCCGGTGGCCGGGGAAAGCCGCGCGGTAGGCGTCGAAGCTGTCGAAGTAGGCGAACGCCAGTTGGAACAGCGCCCCCATCGATGCCCGCACCACGCGCGGATCGAAGATGTCCGCTGCCGGGCGGATGAGCGCCAGGTCACCCAGGCCGAACCCGCGCAGGGTGCGGATGATCGTGCCCAAATTGCCCATGTCCGATGGGTTCACCAGGACGACATGCGGGCGATCCGTCGCCAGGCGAGGCGCGTACTTGGCGAACACGCCGACCGCGTAGACGTTCTCTTTGGGGGCCAGCCGTTCGACCAGCCGGTCATTGACCTCGACCGGCACGCCGGCGCGCCGGCAGCGGTCGCGCACCTGGGCGATGCCTGCGCCGCGCTCTCCCTGGCTGTGGAGCAGCACCTCGCGCGCTTGGCCGGGCTGCCATGCCAGCAGTTCCAGCGTGGGGAAGACGCCGAACGTGTAGCTGTGATCGGCGTCGCGATCGTAGCGCTTCAGCCGCATCCGTTGGTTGACCGCCCCTCCTGGGTCAGCCGGGCGAACTCGTCGCGCGTGCGCGGCGAGCCGTGGCCATCAATATAGATTTCGATGTCATCTTTGACTAGCGCCGCGATCAACTCGGCATCCAGCGCGCTGTCCGGCCGGCGCTGATGCGCAGGCGGCGGGTAGTAGCAGTCGGCGACGAACAGCGTGCGCGCTTCGATAACTTGCACGACCACCGAGTCGGCGGCGTGCTGGCCGCCCACGTGCCGGATTTCAACCGTCACATCGTCCAAATGCAGCCGCAGCAGGTGCGACAGCGTGATCTCCGGGATGATGATGCGGAAGTGGCGCCAGTCTTCGATCGCTCGCGCCAGCGCCCGCAGCCCCGCCTCCCGCGCCGGCGTGCGCTGGATCTCCTCCTGAATGTAGGCGTGGCTCCAGGGCTTGCCGGCCATCTCGATCAGCGTCTTGCGGCAGAGGTCATGGCCGACGGTGGTCGCGCCGTAGACCATAGCCCCGAAGACGTGATCCCAGTGATGGTGAGTATAGATGACATAACGCACCGGCGGCGCTTGGATCGCATCCAGCGCGTTCAGCAGGCGGCGGGCGGTGCGGGGGCTGTTGCCGGCGTCCACTAACACCGTCTGGCCGCCAGCGATGATGACGCCGACGTTTGGTTGAAGTTTGTTGTCGTCATCGTCGCGGGGGTACAGCCACACGCGGTCAGCGATCGGCAGCAGAGCTTCGACCATCGTTTCTTCTCCTTCAGCACAGCAGCGTCCATCTTAGCGCGCCGGCGGGCGGGCGTAAAGCGCCGGCTGGGCAGCCGCGCTTCCCAAAGCGATCGTCGTCTGCTGGCGGCGCGAACCGATCTTCGGCGGTCTGTTGCGATCCTGTGCCGAATGGGGATGCGCAAGCCCGGCCTGCCGCGCCTGAGGCTGGCCAGCGGCGGGCGGCTTGCCTATACTTGAGGGTCGAAGTCCGCCACCCAGGACATGCCGATGATTGACCCGCAGCTCATCGAACGCGCCCGCCAGATCCTCAAGGCCAGCCAGCGCCCGGTGGTGCTGACCGGCGCCGGCGTCAGCCAGGAGTCGGGCGTGCCGACCTTCCGCGACGCGCTGGAGGGGCTGTGGGCGCAGTACGACCCGATGCAGTTGGCCACGCCCCAGGCCTTTCGGCAGCACCCTAAGCGCGTGTGGGACTGGTACGAATACCGGCGGGAGAAGGTGCGCCGGGCGCAGCCCAACCCCGGCCATTACGCCCTGGCGGCGCTGGGGCGGCGCTTCCCGGCGCTCAAGCTCATCACCCAGAACGTGGACGACCTGCACGAGCGCGCCGGCAGCGCCGGCGTCATCCGGCTGCACGGCAGCATCGCCGCCAACAAATGTTCCGCGGCCTGCCGAGGCGAACCGACGCCGGTGGACGTGACCCAGCTCGACTGGGATCGCGAGGCTGGGCCGCCGCCCTGCCCGTACTGCGGCCGCCCCGTCCGCCCGGATGTGGTCTGGTTCGGCGAGATGCTGCCCCAGGCGGCCATTCAGGCGGCGATTGCGGCCAGCGAACGCGCCGATGTGATGCTGGTCGTGGGCACATCGGGTGTGGTCACGCCGGCAGCGCACATGCCGGTGATCGCCAAACAAGCCGGGGCGATCCTGATCGAGGTCAACCCGGTCGCCAGCCAGATCACGCCGATGGCCGACCTGTGGCTGCCGGCCCCGTCCGGCGAGGCGCTGCCGCGCCTGGTGGAGGCGCTCGGTGAGGCTTAAGGGCGCGGCTTTGGCGCTGGCGTGCGGGGCACTGCTGGCGTTCGGTCTGTCGGCGGCCGCCCAGGAAGCCGCGCCGACGCCGCGCGTCCCCTCAGCGCCGGCCTGGCTGGTGTTCACCCGGCGGCCAGCGCCCCCTGCCGCCGAGATCATCTTCGTGGACAAGTTCAGCGGCCAGGAGACGCGAACAGCCGTCACCGGCGAACGCTTTACGCCTGCCGGCGACTCGGTGCTGTACTTCGACCCCAACCTGAACCGGGTGATGCAGGCCTTCCCTGATGGGGTGCTGCGCGAGCATCCCTTCATCCAGCCGGCGCCGGACACGCGGCGAGTGGACTGGCTGGTGTCCCCCGACGGCCGCCAGATCGCCTGGACGCTGACCAGCGCCGCGCCCGGCGGCCTGGTCACCACCACCTACATCGCCGCCCTCGACGGCGGCGACCAACGCGCAGTCCTGACCGACGGCCCGCGCGACGGCATCCGGGCGCTGCCGGTGGCCTTCAGCGCCGACCAGACGACGCTCTACCTCGATTTTCAGCCGGACGGCATCGCGGATTTCACGCCCTTTCCGCAGTACGCCGGGCTGATCGCGCTCAATCTGGCGACCGGCGTCTGGGAACGGCTGCCCGGCGAACCGGGCTGCTTCTGCGGCGCGGGCTTCGGCGCGGGCTTGCTGGTGCGGCTGGCCGTCAGCCCCGACCTGGGCGGCTTTGATGTGCGCGTGGTCAACCTGGCCGGCGCGGAAGCCGTGACCCAGACGATCCCGGCGGTGCCGCGCCGCAATTTCACCCAAGCGGGGGGGGTGGTCATCTCGCCGGACGGCACGCGGGCGGTGTATGCGCTGGCCCAGGTGCGCGGCTTCGGCACGCCGGAGCAGTCCATCCAGACGGTGTTCATGCTGGTGGATTTGCAGACCCTGCGCCAAGCCCCGCTGACCGCCCCGATCACCACCTTCGTCGAGCCGCTGGCCTGGACGGAGGACAACAGCGCGGTGCTGCTGACCAGCCGCCAGCGCGACGGCACGTGGAAGATCAACCTGGCGGATGGCCAGCTCGTCAAAGTGGCCGAAGCCACCTATCTGGGGACGCTGCCGCAGCCGTCTTGATTTGCGATCAACGCCCGCCGCGTGCCCGCTCCGGCACATCCAAAGCCGCCGCTCCTGACGTATACATCAGTGCAAGCGCTTGCGACTGTGTGGTGACCAAGGGTTGAGACAATTGAAGGAGAGAGCGATCATGAAGCGTATGGTGTGGCTGCTGGCGCTGCTGGCGGTGTGGGTGAGCGCGGCGGCGCTGGCGCAGGACGCCGCCCCGACCATCAGCCTGGGCGGGAATGACGAATTGGGCGCGTTCCTGGTGGGCGCGGACGGCATGACGCTGTATACGTTCACGAAAGACGCCCCTGGCGTGAGCAGCTGCGTGGATCAGTGCGCCGCCAACTGGCCGCCGCTGACCGTGGCCGAAGGCGAACGGCCGACGTTGGCCGCCGGCGTCCCCGGTATGCTGGGCGTCATCGCCCGCGCCGATGGCAGTCGTCAGGTGACCTACAACGGCATGCCGCTCTACTACTGGGTGAAGGATATGGCCCCCGGCGACGCCACCGGCTACGCTGTGAACAACGTGTGGTTTGTGGCTGCTCCGCCGACCGTCGGCCTGGGCGGGAATGATGAGCTGGGCGCGTTCCTGGTGGGCCCGAACGGTAAGACTCTGTATATGTTCAAGAACGACCAGCCTGGCGTGAGCAACTGCGTGGATCAGTGCGCCGCCAACTGGCCGCCGCTGACCGTGGCCGAAGGCGCGGAGCCGACGCTCCAGCTGGGGCTGACCGGCGAACTGGGCGTCATCGCCCGCGCTGACGGGAGCCGCCAGGTGACCTACAACGACATGCCGCTGTACTACTGGGTGAACGACGCCGCCCCTGGCGACGCCACCGGCCAGAACGTCCGCGAGGTGTGGTTCGTGATCCAGCCGCCGACGCTGGCCGTCAGCCGCAGCGATGAGCTGGGCGATTTTCTAGTAGGGCCAAACGGCATGACGCTCTACACCTTCAAGAACGACCAGCCCGGCGTGAGCAACTGCGTGGATCAGTGCGCCATCAACTGGCCGCCGCTGACCGTGGGCTCCAGCCAGGAGCCGACCGCCGCCGAGGGCGTGACCGGCGCGATCGGCGTGATCGAACGCGCCGATGGCAGCCGTCAGGTGACCTACAACGGCATGCCGCTGTACTACTGGATCAACGATGTTGTCCCTGGCGACACCACCGGCCACAACGTGCGCGAGGTGTGGTTCGTCGCGCAGCCTTGATGGTTGGCTGGCAGCCAAACGGCCTCATCCCGGTTCGCGCCGGGGTGAGGTCGCCCCGATGCGCGCTCTGCCGCCCTGGAGTCGGGTGTGTTATACTAAAAGTGGCGCGGTATTCCCAAGCCCATACCCGCCTCCGCTTATGAACTCGATCTCTGAATTGGCGCTGTTGAAACGCCTGCAGGCAGGCGACGAAGACGCGCTGCTGCTGCTGCACGCCCGCTATGCCAACCTGATCTATTCGGTGGCCTATCGCGTGCTTCAGGACGGCATGGCGGCTGAAGAAGTGACGCAGGACACTTTTCTGCGGCTGTGGAATAAGTCGCTGGCCTTTGACCCCGATCGCGGTCGGTTCATCACCTGGCTGCTGACGATGACGCGCCGACTGGCGATTGACCACCTGCGCCGCCAGCAGCGGCATGAACCGCAGACCGGCCTGCTGTTCCTGGATGAAGACCCCGATCTATGGGAGACGGCGCTGGCCGCCGACGGGCTGGCCGATCTGCGCCGCACGCTGCGCTCGGCGCTGGAGGAACTCCAACCGGAACAGCGCGATCTGATTGAGCTAGCTTACTTTTACGGGATGTCGCACAGCGACATCGCGCACCATCTACAGCTTCCGCTCGGCACAGTGAAAACCCGAATTCGCCTGGGGATGGAGAAACTGCGTGAGCGCTGGCTGGCCGCCGAAGGGCGGAATGTTGAGCGGCCGGAGAAGCGGCCGTGAAGGATTGCACGGAGGTCGTTTGAGGCGGATACGCCGCTGAACGTCATGGACCGAGAAACGCTTTTGGATCTGATCCCGGCTTATGCCCTGGGCGCGCTCGACCCGGAGGAACGCGCCGCGTTTGAACGCACCCTGGCCGCCGACC
This sequence comes from uncultured Anaerolineae bacterium, assembly GCA_937922795.1. Classification (GTDB taxonomy): domain Bacteria; phylum Chloroflexota; class Anaerolineae; order Aggregatilineales; family Phototrophicaceae; genus CFX2. The sequence goes on along the minus strand of CALAJK010000043.1, from coordinate 28,170 downwards.
CGGAAGCGCAGCAGCGCCTGGCCGAGTATCAGGCCGTGGCTGAGGCGCTGCCGCTGGCCGCCCCGGCGCGGCTGGCTCCGGCGCACCTGCAGGCCGATTTGCGCCGCCGTTTGGCCGCCTCGCGCCCGCGCCGCCGGTTTGCGCCGACTTGGCGTCTGTCCGCTCGCGGTTGGGCGCTGGCGGCAGTGGGCGCGGCGGCGCTGGTGGCGATAGCGGCGGCTGTGCTGCTGCTTCAGCCGCAGGGCGACGCCGCCGCGCAGCTCTATGCCCGCATCGCCGCGCAGCCGGATGTCCGCCGAGTGGCGCTGACGCCGGCCATGCCCGACGTGACCGGCGGCGAACTGCTGATGACCGCCGATGGGCAGCAGGCCGTCATCCGCGTTGATCGACTGCCCATCCTCGGCGAGGAGCAGACCTTCCAACTGTGGCTGGTGGATGCCGCCGGGGCGCGCAGCGGCGGGCTGTTCCGCTACGACCGCGCCGCCGGGCCGTTTTACATCATCGTGCCGCTGGAGAAGCCGGCTTCCGCCTATGAGGCTTTTGGCGTGTCTTTGGAGCCGGCGGGCGGCAGTCCGCTGGCCGACGGCCCATCCGGGCCGCGCGTGTTCCGGGTGAACCTGACCGGGTGAGCGCCGTGCAAAAGCGAACGGACACCCCGCTTGAGGGTGTCCGTCGAAGGCGACGGCCGGATTCGAACCGGCGTATCAGGCTTTTGCAGAGCCTTGCCTTACCACTTGGCCACGTCGCCATCCATGTTAAGCGTCATTATAACGGCGCGGGCGAGGCCTAGCAAGGCCAGATCAACGGGGCAGCATAATCACCGCCTGAGAGCTGCGGACAGCATCATGCACATCATCTTCTTCGGCGACAGCCTGACGCAGGGCACAGTCGGCGCGAGCTACGTGGAGCGGCTGGCGGCACGACTGCCTGGCCACTGCTTCACCAACGAGGGCGTCAACGGCGATACCAGCCTCAACCTGTACCGGCGGGTTGAAACAGATGTGATCGCCCGCCGCCCAGACGGCGTCTTCATCATGATCGGCGTCAATGACGCCATCTCCAACAGCGAGCCGGCCAGCCGCCTTTACTACCGCTTCGTCAAGCGCGTGCCCGGCGGGCGGGTCGCGCCGCTGGCCTTCCGCGAGAACCTGCGCGCGGTGCTGGCGCGGCTGCTGGCCGCGGGCATCACGCCCTGGGTGGCGCTGCCGCCGGTCGAACGCTGCCCGGCGGCAGTGGCGGCGCTGCGCCAAATCAATGCCGCCGCTGCCGAGGTGTGCGCTGAGCTGCGCGTGCCAGCGCTCGACCTGCTGGCTGCGCTGACGCCGCCGCACGTGCCGGAGCGCCCGGCTGTGGGCTGGAGCGACTACTGGCGGGTCGGGCTCATCCGGGTGGGCGTGCGGGCGTATGACCGCTGGCGGCGGCAGGGCGGCTACACCTACACGTTCGATGGCGTGCATCTGACCGCCGCCGGCGCGGAGCAGGTGGCGGAGCGGGTGGCGGCGTTCCTGCGGGATCACGGCGTGCGATGAAGCTCGTCTTTTTGGGCGACAGCCTGACCTGGGGTGGCTACGGCGGCCGCTATCTGGATGAAGCGGCGCGGCGGCTGCCGGCCTATACGCTGGTCAACGCCGGCGTGGGCGGCGATACCGTGCTCAATCTGCTGGCGCGGCTGGACGCGGCGCTGGCGCTCCAGCCCGACGGCGCGTTCGTGATGATCGGCGGCAACGATGCCATCTCCTACAGCCAGCCGGCGACCCGCCCCTACTACGCCCAGACCAAGGGCATCTCGGACGGCGTCGTCACGCCAGACCAGTTCGCCCGCGCCTACCGCGCGCTGCTCGAACGGCTGGCGCTGGCCTACGTCCCGACCTGGGTTGGGCTGCCGCCCATCGAATACAATCCGGCGACAGCCGCCGCGCTGCGGGAGTACAACCAGTTGGCTGCCCAAGCGGCGCGCGCCCTGAACGTCCCGGCGCTTGACCTGCTGGCCGCTTTTACACCCGCCCACGTGCCGGAACGCCCGCCGCTGAACCTGGGGGCGATCACCCTGATCGGGCGGCGCATCGCCGCCGGTTGGGAGGACTACGAAACTGAGCGTGCGCGCGGCGGCTACGCTTTCACCTTCGACGGCTTGCACTTCACGCCGGACGCTGCCCGCCGCGCTGGAGCGCTGATCGCAGACTTCATCGCGCCGGGCAGCCTGCCCGCAACCTGACGCTGCTGGTCTGCGTAAAGCAAGAAGCTGGTTTGAAACGGAGGTATGAAGACATGGGCTGCTTTCGCGCTCTGCTGTGCATCGTCTTTCCGCCGCTGGCGGTCATCGACCGGGGCTGCGGCACGGTCATCATCGTATTCGCGCTGACGCTGGCCGGCTGGGTTCCGGGAGCCATCGCCGCGCTCATCCTCAACTACGTCGCCGCCCGGGATTGACGCGGCGCCCTATCAGTCTACAGGACGGCCGCGTCAGGCCGTCCTTTTGATCCGGCGCTGGCCGGTCAGGAGTTGAAGCCGTCCCGCTGCGCGCCTATAATTCCGACCGCACATCGTTTCAGGCGAGGAGGTAGAGCCCATGAAACGAACGACTGCGCTCCTGATCATGCTGGCTGGGCTGGCGCTGATCGCCCTGGCCGCGCCGCTGGCCGCGCAAGCGCCGACGCCGTCGCGCAATCTGCCGCTGTGCGCCGACCTAACCGGCCAGACGAACCCGATCGCGCGCTACGACATCCCGTTCGGCACCGTTTCCAGCGGCGGCGTCTACTGCCGTTTTCTGGTGCAGAACGGCAACTTCCTGGTGAACGCCGCCGAGATCGGCAACCCTGACGTGCTCGGTCTGGGCATCAACCAGGCGGTCGATGTGTTCGCCATCCTGGGCAACGGCGCGCATGTCACCGTCTTCAACAACGACATCAAGATCTGCTTGCAAGGCGGCGGCAGCCTGTTCTTCCTGGACGCCAACCAGTCGCCGCGGCCGCTGGTGCAGCTCACGGCAATCAGCGATGGTGACTACACCTGCGGCGTCATCAAGACGGCCGGCACGGTGCTGCTGACCAGCGCCGGCCTGCCGCAGCCCGCCGCGCCCGAACCAGCGGTCACCCTTGCTGGTGCGACGCCCGCGCCAGGGGCGGCGGTCGCGCCGGCGACCGGCGGCGCGCTGACGAACTGCCGCGTGACCATCAAGCGGACGGTGCGCCTGCGCGAAGAGCCGAACACTACCAGCGCCATCATCACCCGGCTGCCGTATAACACCACCTGGACGGCCACCGAACGCATCCCCGGCTGGTTCCGCGTCATCTACCAAAACCGGCAGGGTTGGGTGAGCGCCGATTTCGTCAACCCGTCGGGGGCGTGCGGCCAGTAAGCTGAGGCTGCGGGCAGCGTCATTCGCCTGAGCGGGCGGTGATCTGGAGCGTATACGGCATGGGGGCGGTGGTGAAGGGCGCGTGCGGGATGATCATCAGCGTCACCTGCTCGACGCCGGGAGCCAGCGCCAGCGACCACGCGCCCCCGCCGGCTGCCGGCCAACGGACGACCTGCACGTCGCCCGCCAGGTGCTGAACAGCCTGCACCCAGACGCGCTGCGGCAGGCGGTTATCCACCCGCGCCCAGCCGGCCGCCTCCCAGCTGCCGCCGTCGGCCTCGAAGTCAGCGGCGTAGCCGATCTCCGGCACAGCGATGTCGTCCAGCGCCAGCCCCGCCTGCGATACCGCATCGTCGGTGATGACCTCAAACCGCACCAGGATTTGCCGCCCGGCGTAAGCGTCCAGCGGCACGCGCTCTTCCAGCCAGCCGGCGCTCAGGCCGGTATAGCCCGGCCCGTAGGCGGTGCTGTGCGGGTTGTCGGCGGTCATGTAGGGCGTGCTCAGGATGTCCCAGGTCTGCCCGCTATCCGCGCTGACCGTCAGGTAAGCGTAGTCCCAACGATCTTCCAAGTGATGCCAGACGCGGTAGCGCAGCGTGGCCGCCTCGACGCCCGTCAGGTCGAACGCTCGCGTCAGCGTGGGATTGCTCATGTCGCCGCGCCCGCCCGTCCAGAACCATTGTCCGGCCGGGGGCGGCTGCGGGATCAGCGGCGCCTCTGCCGGCGCGTCCAACCGCACCTCCAGCGCCGCCAGCCCTTTCAGGTTGGCCAGCGTATAGGCCAGGGCGGCGTACTGCGGAATGCTTCCAGCGGCTTCATACGGGTAAGCGGTGACGGTGGTCAGCGGCAGCGCGCCCGGCAGCCCCGGCGGCAGCAGTCGGTAGCCGTAGCGCCCGTCGGCCAGGGCGGGATCCATCACGTAGTTGGCGGCGGCCCAGTCGGCGAAGAAGGCGTCCACGCCCGGCTCGCCCCGCGCCCGCAGAACGCGGTCGAAGGCGTCCAGCCCCGTCCCGGGGTCGACGCTGACCTGCCGCAGCGCCTCCAGGCCGAAGCGCTCGTAGAAGTAAGTCACGAACAGCAGCGACGCGCCGTAGTGCGGCGCGCGCGGGCCGTCCTCAGCCCAGGTGTTGAGCTGCGTAGCCGGGCTGGTCAGAAACGCCAGCGCCGCGCCGGGGTCGCCGTACAGCAGCAGTTGGGTGAAGCTGGAGAAGCCCTCGTTCAGCCAGATGGCGTCGTTGAGCTGCAAGTTGGCGCGGATCATGTGTTGAAATTCATGGGCGACGACGCTCTCCACCGCCGCCAGTGGGAGCCGCGCCGCGTCTGAAGCGCGGGCGGGCCGCACGCCCAAAGCGTCCAGGTTGAAGATGAACATATCGTGCTGGTTGCTGGTGGGGTACACCGCCGCCGAATACATATGCCGCCCGGCGAAGTAGGCGGCCAGCCCTGGCCCCAGCCCAAAGGCGAACAGGCCGTAGATGCGCCGGTCGCCGTCCACGCCGGGCGATGCCTCGCTCCCCCACAGCTCGCGCACCTGCGGGTAGATGCGGGCGTCGAAAGCGCCGGCCAGCGCTTGCAAGTCGTCGTCGCGCAAGACAGTCACTGGCGTCCCGTCGGGCAGCTCATCCTGCACCCACAAATACAGATGCTCGCTGACGACGCGCAGCCGCGCCCACACCTGGAATTCGCGGCGTTCGTCGGGGTTCAGCACCCAGAAACGCTGGCGCTCGCCCACCCGGCGCGTCGGGACAGCGGCGGGCGGCGGCGGGATGTGCTGGACGCCGCGCAGCCGCCGCGCCAGCGCGACCGGGTCGGCCGCCGGCGGGGCGGCCGCTTCCAGCGCGGCCAGCGTGGGGAACGCGGTGGACGAAGCCGGCGGCTGGGCATGGGCGGGCGCAGCCAGCGGGAGCAGGCAGAACAAAATGAGCGAGATTAGCGAGCAATATCGTCGGGGCATAGAAACTCGATCGCGACGCCATTTTCTTGAAGCGCTCGCGCGTGCTGCTGCCAGTCGGTATCTACTGCTTCCCAGACCGGCGGATGATCGGGATGGGCGCGCGCCGCCGCCGTGAACGCGCGATCCGACGGATCGAATGCGGCCAGGCGCGGGTCGTCAGGAAAATCCACGAAGCTGTTAGGGTCACCTGGCTCTGCCAGCCTCAACTGTACATAGCTGCAGCGATGCGTTCGTTGATGCGTCAGCACCCAACGTAGAAATCCGTCGCCGACGCCCGGCTGCCCGGAAGATCGCAGGTGGTGATGATACTCCGTCAGGATCCGGTAATCGGCATCCAACACCAACGTACCCACATCCATCAAAGCTCTCAGTCGGTCAACGCAGGTCAGCACACAGGCCGGCGACGCTTGGTCAGCCCGACCGTTAGCGACCACCGGCACGTTGGTATCTATGACCGCAATCATGCCCTGGCCTTCAGCCGGCGCTGCATAGCGGCTTCCGTCATGGCGATGAGGTCGCCGGTCTGGTCGCCGAAGAAATCTTTCGGCCAGTTGCGGGAAAACTGCATCTTCGCCGCATTGGCAGCCAGCCGCGCCGCCACTGCCAGTTCACCGCGCCGGCCTACATCGGTCGGGCGCTCTTCGCCCCACAGGTAGCTGCGCTGCGGATATTCGCGCAGCGGGCCGAGGTAGATGAGACGCCCCAACTGCTGCTCCAGCGCCAGCGCTAGATCGGCCAGGAAGCCCACATTCTGATATTCCGCCAGCGCCTCATCTGGAAACCCGTAAAACTTGACCGGCGCAGGGATGATCGCCGGGCGGCCCCGCTTGCGTTTGGCGTCGTAGCCTTCAATCGAGATGTCATAGTCGTCCTGCCCTTTGCGCTTCATGCCTACGCGCAGATTTCCGCCCTGATACTCAAATGACTCGACCTGGACGATATGGTCCCAGCGACGGATAGCTGCCTGGAAGACGATCTCGTCCAGGCTCAGGGCGTGTTTGGGGTCAGCGATTTGTAAAGGGGCGGGCAGCGTCCACTTCAGTCCAAAACGCACTGCGAGATCGTCCTGCTGGTGTGTGTGAATGATGTCGTAAAACGTGCCCAGATCAACTAATGAATCTTTATCGCCCAGACGGAGCACCTGACGCCGATCCAGAGACTGCGCCGTCTGTTTGAGCAGCAGCAGCAGTTGCAGCAGACTGGTCTTGCCGGAGCTGTTCGTCCCGAAGAACCCGGTTAGCGGAGCGATACGCAGCATACCGGTGTTCGCCCAGGCCTTAAAATTCTCGATGTGCAGTTGAGTGATCATGCGTTCACCCTCACTCCCGCACCTCGGCCTCGATGCCCTGCGCCGCCAGCGCGGCGCACAGCGCTTCCCACTGGCCGTCGCGCACGGTGACCGCCATCGGCCCCAGCCGCGCGCCCAGGTAGCGGCGCAGCGCTGGCGTCTCGTAGATGCGGTCGAGCGTCTCCGGCGCGGTCGTCCGCAGCACCATCAGGCGTTCCAGCGTCACTGCCAGCGACGGTCCGGCGGGCAGGCTACCCAGCAGATCCGCCACCGCTTTGGGCAGCGGCTGGTCGCCGAGCATCCGCCCCAGAAAGCCGGCGATCTGCGCCGGGGTGATGCCCTGGTCGGCGGCGCGGCGCAGGCTGGCGGCGTCCAGGCGGTACTGGTAGGGGTCGCCGGCGGCCAGCCAGGTGGTCACGCGGGCGAGTTGAAAGCGATCAGCGCGCGAAATCTTGCGCGAGATGAGCAGGATGCCGTCCGGTTTGAGCGTGATATGGTCTTCAGGGTCGGGCACGGTCGGCCAGGGGCCCATGTTCAAGAAGGCGCGGCCGTAAGCCGTCAGGCGGGCGGCGTCCTCGGCGCGATCCACCAGCCCCAGCCAGTGCATCGGGCCGACGATGTAAAACTCCAGCAGCGCGCCCTCGACGGCATCCCAGCTTTCGAAGCCGGTCAGGTACTCGTCCTTGTCGTTGCGAATATACCAGCTATCGTAGTCGCCGCCAGGGCGCTGGAAGTCAGGGTCGGCGGCGCGCATCACTTCGATGAACGACTCGATCGACCACCAGTCGCTGCGCGGCGCGCGCGAAGCCAGCAGCTCCAGCGCGTTGCCGCGGGCGACCGAGGCGTCGTATTCGTCCAATTCGCCCCCCGGCTCGGGATGCAGGCCGGGTACATGCCACAATTCGCGGTAGAGCGTGCTGCCGCGCCAGGCCTCGGCCAGCGCCTGCACCTGGACGGCGCGCGCCGCCGGCAGCCAGCGCCGCGTCTCTGGCCGGCGGGGATACAGCCGTCCCCCCTGGACCTCAAGCAGGCCGGCGCTCAGTCCCAGCCCGACCAGGAAGGCCAGCCGCGGCGCGTCCGGCTTGAGCAGGTGCGGCAGCAGCGCGCGGGCGTCCGCTTCCGCCAGCGTCTCGTCCGCCAGCGTCGGCGTGTGCAGTTGGGCGAAGGCCAGCAGCGTGGTCAGGTCGTCCACGATGGAAGTGTCGGCGGGCTGGACGTCTGCGACCGTCTCCAGCACGGCGAAGGCCGCTGGTTGGTCGGCGGCTGCGCCAAGGTTAGAGTATGAGGTGCTGTGGACGGGCAGTTCTTTCACCAGGTCGGGGGGGACGTAAACGACAACCCGCGGCCCGGTGTCCGCCTGCTCGAACGCCTGAGCGATCAGCCCGCGGTAATACAGCGCCTCGGCCACCGAGGCGGGGTTATCCAGCGGGTTGGCGCGGGCGATCTGCGCCGGCCCCATCTGGCGGATGTCGCCGAACAGCCGGGCGAATTTGGCCAGCGGCATCTTGCCGCCGGAGCCGATCAGCATCTGCAGCGCGCCGCGCTGGTCATCGGTTAGCGATGCCCAGACGCGCTCAGCTTGAGCCGGGTCGAGCATGGCCGCGCCAATGGCTTGGATGGCGGCCTGAGGATCGAGGCCGGAGATGTTCACTTTCCAGCATTTCGCTAGGACGGCCAGCACGCCCGCGTCGGTATCTTGCAGCGTCCGGTAGATATTTCTCATAGGGGATCAGTTCGTCCACGCTTCACCTGCGCTGCTTCTGAGTCTAGCTTTTCGCCGGCCAAAGCGCCAACCAGCGCCGTCCTCAGCCAGCGGCAGGGAACGCGCGGGCGGGCGGGCGGGCGCTCACCCGAACCGAGTCGCCGGGCGCGACCGACTGGCGGGCGTCGAGCCGCGCCACCAGCAGCATGCCATCGGCCAGGCGCAGGCCGACGCGTTGATCATGGCCGTAGAATTCGCGCCAGATGACCAGCGCTGGCGCACCATCTCCATCGAGGCGCAGGCCTTCAGGGCGGATGAGCAGTTCGACCGGGCCGCGCGTCGGTTCGGCCAGCGGCACAAGTCCCAGGGCGCAGCGCGCTGCGTCGCCGGCGGCCTCGCCCGGCAGGAAGTTGGCCTCGCCGACGAAGGCGGCTACTGATCGGCTGGCCGGCCGGTGGTAGAGCGTCTCCGGCGCGGCGCACTGGGCGATCTGGCCATCGAACATCACCGCTACTTCGTCAGCCAGGCTGAGCGCCTCCTCCTGGTCATGGGTGACGAACACGCAGGTCGTGCCGGCTGCCTTGAGGATGGCGCGCACTTCGCCCCGCACTTGGGCGCGCAAGGCGGCGTCGAGGTTGGAGAACGGTTCATCCAGCAGCAGCACCTGCGGTTCCGGAGCCAGCGCCCGCGCCAGTGCCACCCGCTGCTGCTGCCCACCGGACAGCTCATGGGGCGAGCGGCGCTCCAGGTCGGCCAGCCCGACCAGCGCCAGCAGCTCGGCGGTGCGGGCGGCCTTCTCGCGCGGGGGTAGGTTCAGGCCGAAAGCTACGTTGCCGGCCACGTCCAGATGCGGGAACAGCGCATACTCTTGGAACACCATGCCCACCCGCCGCGCCTCTGGCGGCACGCGCTCGCCGGGTCCAACCACCGTGCGCCCTTGAATGACGATGCGGCCGGCGTCCGGCCACTCAAAGCCGGCGATCAAGCGCAGCGTGGTGGTCTTGCCGCAGCCGCTCGGTCCCAGCAGGCCGATGATCTGCCCAGCGCGCGCGCGCAGATCGACGCCGCGCACCACCGGCTGGCCGTCAAACGCTTTGAACAGTCCCTCGCAGTGCAGCACGTGCATGGGGCGCTCACACCCCTAGCGCGCAGCCGGCCGCTGTCGCCAGGACGGTCAGCCCGCCGTAGGCCATCTCGCGGAAGCCGATCACTTTGGCCGTCGCCGAACGGCGCCAGCGCGACAGCCCCAGCGCCGCCCGCGCCAGTAGCGCGACCAGCGCCGCCGCGGCCAGCCGGGGAGCCAGCCCGCCCAGACTCAGCAGGACGACGGCAGCCAGGCCGCCCACATGCGCCAGCAGTGCCGGCGCGATCGCTGTCGGCCGGCCGTGCTCCAGCCACAGCCGGGCGCGCACGTACAGCACCGAGGGGATGGCGCGCGCCGCCAGGATCGCCCACAGCGCCAGGGCGGGCGGCAGCGCCCAGCCGCCGGCCAGGGCGATGCTCGCCGCCGAAGCGGCCAGCGCCGCCGGGGCGGCCAGTTCTGGGAGCAGGTCGCGGGCGCGATTGGCGGCGTCGTATCCTAGCAGGGTGAGCGCCAGCGGGATCGCCGCCGCCAGCGGCAGCAGCGCCTGTGAGCCGGCCAGCGCCGCCGCGCCGCCCAGCCCGGCCAGGCCGACGGCAGTGTACACCAGGGCGAAGCGTTCGGCGGCAGCCGTGCGGGCGAAGCGCCGCCCGCGCCGGCGGTCGGCCAGCGCCAGCTTGAGCGGGTGGCGCAGCAAATACAGGCCGAACACGCCCAGGCTCAGGCTGGCCCCGGCCCATGATGGCGCGACCAGCAGCCCCAGCAGCAGCGGCTCCAGCAGGAAGCCCCAGCCGCCATGCTCGGCTGGCAGCGCCACTGCGCGCAGCGCACGCAGCGCAGATGAACGAGTCTCAGCCGTCATCCGGGCGTTTTGAGCATCGTCAGTAAAAGCAGCAGCGGCGTCTCAGCGTGCACGCTGTGCGGCAGCCGCGCCTCCATCCGCACCCATGTGCCAGGTCCGGCCGGAGCCGGATCGCCGCCCAGCGTCAGCCGCGCCTGGCCATGCAGGATGTGGAGGATGGCCGGCATCGAGGCGGTATGTTCGGACAGCTCTTCGCCGGGCGAGAAGCCGAACAGCACCACCCGCACTTGATCGTCATCGTATAGGGTGCGGCTGAGGATGCCCTGCGCCGGGATGCTGGCCGTGTTCGCCAGATCGTGGACGAGCGTATGGGGGGAGGTCATGGCTTCACCGTTCCTGCTTTAGGATGAGCGCCAATGACAGCGCGGAAGCCGCCACCAGCAGCAGCGCCGGCGCGCCCACCTGGGCGAAGTTGACTTCCTGCTGCGCCGTCCAGATGCGGGTGGCCAGCGTAGTGTAGCCGGTGGGAGCCAGCAGCAGCGTAGTCGGCAGCTCTTTCATGGCGTTGAGGAATACCAGCGCCGCCCCGCCCAGGATGCCAGCCCGCGCCAGCGGCGCGGTGATGCGCGCCATCACCTGCCATGGGCGCAGCCCCAGCCCACGGCCTGCCTCTTCCAGCCGGGGGTTGATCTGCGCCAGCGCGCTGTAGGTGGCGCTCACGCTCAGCGGCAGAAAGCGGGTAGCATAGCCCAGCACCAGCACCGGCAGCGTCTGGTACAGCCCTGGCAGCAAGTTGGCGGTGATGAACACCAGCGCCAGCGCCACCACCACGCTGGGCAGGCCGTTGCCCAGGAATGACGCCTGGAACAGCCGTCGGTCGAGCGCCGCGCCGGAACGCGCCGCCAGCCACGCCAGCGGCAGCGCCGCCAGTGCCGCCGCCAGCGCCGTCGCCCCGCTGGCGCCTAGGCTGTTCAGCAGCGGCGTAGTCCAGTCGAGCGCCGCGCCGGCCTCCAGCCGCGTCCACGAGGCCAGTACGCCCACCGGCACGATCACGCCCATGCCCACCAGCAGGCCGCAGAACAGCAGCGCTGGGACGCGCCAGTGGCCTAACCGCGCCGGCCGCGCTGCCCGCTGCGCTCCAACGCCGGCGCGGTAGCCGCGGCCGGCCGCCGCCGCCCGCCGCGCTAGGACGAGCGCGCCGAGGGTCAGCGCGACCAGCATGATCGCCAGCAGCGCCGCCCGGCTCCGGTCGAGCGAGCCGGTGTACTGCGAGTAGATCACTCGGGTGAAGGCGTTGTAGCGCATGAGCGCCACCGCGCCGAAATCGCTGAGGGTATACAGGGCGGCCAGCAGCCCGCCGGCCGCCAGCGCCGGCCGGAGCTGCGGCAGCGTCACCCGCCAGAAGACCGCCCACCGGCTGAGCCCCAGGCTGTGCGCCGACTCTTCCAGGGCGGGATCGAGATTGAGCAGGGCGGCACGCACCGGCAGCACCACATATGGGTAGCTGAATAGGCTGATCGCCAGCCAAGCGCCGGTGAAGCCGTACAGCGGCGGCAGTGACTCGACGCCCAGCGGCCTCAGCCAGCCGGCCAGCAGCCCGCGCGGCCCGAACACCCAGATGCACGTGAGCGCGCCGATATACGACGGGATGACCAGCGGCAGCAGCCCCAAGATCAACCACAAACGCCGCAGCGGCAGGTCGGCGCGGCTCGTCAGCCAGGCGAACGGCACGCCGATCAGGGAGGCGGTCAGCACGACGGCGGCCGTCAGCGCGACGCTGTTCCAGACCACGCCCAGCGTGCGGGCATCTACCAGGTACGCCAGGCCATCGGCCCCCACCCCCAGCGCCCGCGCGCCCAAGTAGGCCAGGGGCGCAGCCGTCAGCGCCAGCGCCGCCAGCGCCAGCGCCCGCAGCGGCCAGTGCGGGCTGGGGGGCGGCAGCGAACGGCCGTCCAACCAGCGGACAGCGGCGCGGAACGAGACGGCTGGGAAAGTGAGGGTGCGCTGCATGAATGATTCCTGATATCCGTGACATCGGCGATGAGTGTTTCATCATTATTGTGCGCGAAGGCCGGGTAGGCGTCTACGCTTGCGGCTAAGTTGTGGATTGGCGCGGCGCACATGTCGGCATTGCGCCTGGTTAAACCCGGTTTTCAAGCGGTAGACAATGTATGTTGACCGACGTTCAAAGCAGCGCTGGCCGGGATCGGTCGGGGTGGGTGCGCCGATTTGCGGAAAATCACAACTCTGTTATATGCTTAGCATGAAAAATAAAGTCCTATAGCAGTGCTATCTGCAAAGGCAATCGGTATGCGAAAACATGGCTCCGTCCTCATCCTGTTGCTGGTCTTCGTCGGGCTGATCCTGGTGCCTGCGCTGGTCAGCGCCCAAACGCCGGTCACCGGGGCCTGCCCCGGCGCGCCCGCGCCGCGCCTGGTCATCGGCGGCACAGGCCGGGTGGCGCAGGTCTACAGCAGCCTGCGCGCCGGCCTGGACAGCAACGTCATCCTCAAGGTGATGTACCGCGCCAACAACGACACCTTCACCGTCGTCAACGGTCCGTTCTGCGGCTTTGGTCCATACAACTGGTGGCAGGTGCAGCACATGGGCATCACCGGCTGGGTGACCGAAGGCACGGACGGCGTTTACTGGGTGGAGCCGGTGACGACGACGCCGGCGACCGTCACGCCTGCGCCGGTGACGGTCACCCCTACCCCTATACCGACGGCGCTCCCGCCGCTGACGCCCGTCCTGAACGTGGGCGCCTGCCCCGGCGCGCCGGCGCCGCGCCTGGTCATCGGCGGCATGGCGCGCCCAGCCCAGGTTTACAGCAGCCTGCGCGCCGCGCTGGACAGCAACGTCGTGCTAACGGTGATGTACAAAGCCAGCGGCGACACCTTCAAAGTGCTCAACGGCCCGTTTTGCGCCACCGGTCCGCATAACTGGTGGCAGGTGGACTACAAAGGCCGCGTTGGCTGGGTCACCGAAGGCATGGGCAGCGCTTACTGGGTAGAGCCTATCAAGTAGCGCGACATCCTCGCCTGGGGATAGCAGAAGTTCGGGGCGCAGGCGCTGCGCCCCGTTTTCTTGCCGCGCCGCATCTGTCCCCTATCGGGCGCTTCATTTATGCGCCAGCCAAGGGGAGACGATCACAGCGGGGGTGAAGACAGACTTGATGTGCGATTCTGAACAAATGAAATCTTTCGTCTGAAGATGCCCAAAACCGTTTACAATCGAGGGCAGACGCAGCGCCGCCAGCCGGCGGCTGCGATCCGAAGACCCGAGCGACGCCTGACCAGGTGCTTTTATGGACGTTGACCGACCGGCCAGACGCCTAGCTGGAAGTTTGATCCTATACCCAGCGTCATGCACTGCTGCCCCTCTCGTCCCCCGGCTTGACGCCCGTTTGCTGACCTTCCATTTCCTCAACGACTGCTGACCACCGTTGACGGCAGCGCTTTGGCCGGCGCCGGGCTGCGACCGCGCGGCCGGCCTGGGCGGACTATTGGCGTTCCCACCTTAGGAGACCATTTTGGACGGGTTCATCTTCAAGCAGTTGATCAACGGCGAGTGGGTCGGGGCGGCGGCCGGCGGCGAGTGGCCGCTGGTCAACCCGGCCACCGAGCAGGTCTTGATGCCGATTCCCTACGGCGACGCGGCGGACGCGCGGGCGGCCGTGGACGCGGCGGCGGCGGCCTTCCCCGCCTGGTCGCGCCAGACGCCGTACCAGCGAGCGGAGGTGCTGCTGCAGGCGGCCGCCTGGGTGCTGGAACGCGCCGAGCGTTTGGCGGTCATCACCACCGAGGAGTGCGGCAAGCCGCTGAGCGAGTCGCTGGCCGAATGGCGCAGCGCCGCCAACTACCTCACCTGGTTCGCCGAGGAAGGCAAGCGCGCCTATGGGCGCATCATTCCGGCGCGCGCCCCCGGCCGCCGCATCCAGGTGATCCACCAGCCCATCGGCGTGGTGGGCACGATCACCGCCTGGAACTTCCCGGTCTACAACGTGGTGCGCGCCTGGGCGGCGGCGCTGGCGGCCGGCTGCACCGTCGTCGGGCGGCCGTCGGAGTACACGCCGCGGTCGGCAATGCTGCTGGCGCAGGCGCTGCACGAGTCCGGCGCGCCGGCGGGCGTCGTCAACTGCATCAACGGCGACCCGGCCGCCATGGCCCAGGTGATGCTGGCTGACCCGCGCGTGCGCAAGATCAGCTTCACCGGCAGCACCCGCGTCGGGCGGCTGTTGATGGATGGGGCCTCGCAGACCATCACTCGGCTGGCGCTGGAGCTGGGCGGCAATGCGCCAGTGCTGGTGTTCCCGGATGTGGACGTCGCCCAGGCCGCGCGCGACGCGGTCGCCTGGAAGTATCGCAACTGCGGCCAGGTGTGCATCGCGCCGCAGCGCTTCTTCGTCCATGCCCGCATCGCCGAAGCGTTCATCGAACAGGCGGCGGCGCTGTCCCGCGGGCTGCGGGTGGGCGACGGCTTGCAGCCGGGCGTTCAGGCCGGGCCGCTGATCAACGCCGTCCAGCGCGACCGCGTCGAGGCGCTGGTGGCGGAAGCGGCGGCGGCCGGCGCTGAAGTCGTGACCGGCGGCGGCCGGCCGGCCGATCTGCCGCGCGGCTACTTCTACAGCCCGACCGTAGTCGCCAATGTGCAGCCGGATATGCGGCTGTACCGCGAAGAGATCTTTGGCCCGGTGATGCCCGTCATCCCTTTTAGCGATCCTGAGGAGGCGCTGCGCATGGCGAACGATACGGAATACGGCCTGGCGGCTTTCGTGCTGACGCGCGACCTGTACACGGCCACGCGCATGGTCGAAGCGTTGGAATACGGCATGGTGTGCGTCAACGACTGGCTGCCGGCCACGCCCGAAGCGCCGTTTGGCGGCGTCAAGCAGAGCGGCCTGGGCCGGGAGTGCGGCCTGGAAGGATTGGAAGATTACCAAGAGACCAAAACTGTGTTTATAGGAGGCGTGCCATGAGCAAGCGTCCAACCGCGATCACCGTAGTCCCCACCACCCGTGAATACGCGCGGCGGCTGGCGGAGATGCAGCCGCTGATCTTCCCCACCCTGACCCCAGAAGAACTGCTGCGCGAAGCACATTACCTCAAGCACATCGAGCTGTTCCCTGAAGGCCAGTTCACCGCCCTGGCGTGGGTGAACGGCAGATGGCTGGCCGTCGGCTCGACCAGCACTTTCCTCACCACCTGGGAGTTTGTGCAAAAGCCGCATACGTTTCTGGAGGCCATCGACGGCGGCTGGCTGACCAAACACGACCCGAATGGCGATTGGATGTACGGGGCGGATGTCAGCGTCCACCCGGACTTCCGCGGCCTGGGCATCGGCAGCAAACTGTACGAGGCGCGCGCCGCGGCGGTGCGGCGGCTGAACCTGCGCGGCGAAGTGGCGGGCGGCATGATGCCGGGCTATCATCGCTACCGCGACCAGATGAGCATCGAGCGCTACGTGGAGAAGGTGAGCGCCGGCGAGCTGCACGATCCCACGCTGTCCATGCAGATCAAGAACGGCTTCGTGGTGAAGGGCATCCTGTGCAACCACATCACGGACCCGCGCGCGGACAACTGCGCGGCGCTGATCGTGCGCGAGAACCCGCACTACAACCGCGTCGAGGCTTGAGCGGCAGCCAGCCGGGCTAGGCGCTGTCTGGTCGCGGTCTGGCGCTGGAGGCTGGTCATGCTTCGCCCCTGCATTCTGTTGTTGGTATTCGTCTTCGCCCGGCCGGCCTTCGCCCAGGACGCCTGCCCGCCCGATCTGCCTTCGGGGCTGGCGGCCGGGCTGTGGGCGCGGGTCGCCCATGACGACGTTCACAACCTGCGCGCCGAGCCGACCACGGCCGCGCCAGCGCTGGCGCGCATCCCAGCCGGCGACATCGTGCGCGTGCTCGACGGTCCGCAGTGCGCCGCCGGCTATGTCTGGTGGGCGGTGGCGTACGCCGGAACGGCCGGCTGGGCGGCTGAGCGCCGCTTGGGGGCTGCCGCCTGGCTGGAGCCGCTGGCCGGCCAGGAGCCGTCCCCGCCGCGCCCGGATGACCCGCCCGGCTGCCAGCGCCCGCCGGACGATTACACCCGGCTGTGGGTTGAGCACGTCCAGCTCAACCTGCGCACGCTGGCCATGCTCGACCATGCTCAGGCGCTGCTGACGGCGGCAGGCGGACGCGTCCGGCTGCGCGACGCGCTGATGCAGGGCAGCTACAACCCCGGCGGGGTGGCGGCCAGCTTCGGCACGCACGACGGCGGCGGCGCGGTCGATCTGTCGGTGCGCAGCCGGGTTGACGGGCGGGTGCTGACCGATGAGATCCCGCTGCTGCTGACGGCGCTGCGCACGGCCGGCTTCGCCGCCTGGCTGCGCGATGCCGGCGAGCTTTACCCTGGCTCGCCCATCCACATCCACGCCATCGCCGTGGGCGACCGCGACCTGTCGCCGGCGGCGCGCGCCCAGATTGACGGTTCGCAGGGCTACCTGCGCGGCTACAACGGCCTACCGCTGGACTACGGCGGCCCGGCGTTCGACCCACTGCCGCCCGTGGTCTGCGGCTGGATGGCCGATTTGGGTTTCCCGGATTTGCGCCCGCCGGGGGCGTGAACGGCCAGAGCCCAGATCAATTCAGTGGCAGCCTGACCGAACTCCGCGTTACAATGTTCCACGTTTTACCCGGTCGGGGTTGATCCCCTCTGCAAACCGAGGCAGTTCATGCGGCTGCAACTGGCGCTCGACGGCGATTTGGCGAGCAGCACGGCGGTGCTGGCGCAGGTTCACCCCCATGTGGATATTGTAGAGGTCGGCACGCCGCTGATCTTCCGCGAGGGGATGCACGCTGTGCGGCGGCTGCGCGCGGCTTATCCGCACCTGACGCTGCTGGCCGACCTGAAAATCATGGACGCGGGCGAGGAAGAAGCGATGATCGCCTTCGCCGCGGGCGCTGATCTCGTGACGGTATTGGGCGCGGCACACGACGCCACGGTGCAGGGCGCGGTGCGGGCGGCGCGGCGCAGCGGCAAACAGACGCTGGCGGATATGCTCCAGGTCAGCGCGATCGAGGCGCGCGCTGCCGAGCTGCTGGCGTTGGGCTGCGATTACCTGTGTGTGCACACGGCCTATGACCTTCAAGAGGGCGGCGAAGCGCCGTTAGTCCAGCTCCAGCGCCTGCGCGAACGACTGCCCGACGCGCCGCTGGCGGTGGCGGGCGGCATCAACCTGCAGACGCTGGAGGGCGTGCTGGCGTTCGCGCCGGCGATCGTGATCGTGGGCGGGGCGATCACCCGCGCCGTGCTGCCGGCCGAGGTGGCGCGGCGGATGCATGAAAGGATTCATCGATGCTAGATTACCAAGGGCTGGTGAAAGACGTGTGCGCCGAACTCCTGACCGCGCTCCAGGCGGTGGACGCGCGGGCGGTGGACGCGCTGCGGCAGGCCATCAACGAGGCGCCGCGCGTGTTTGTGGCCGGCAAGGGGCGCTCCGGCTTGCAACTGCGCGCGTTTGCGATGCGCATCATGCACATGGGCTTGACCGTGTTCGTAGTGGACGATGTGACCACGCCCGCCCTGCAGGCCGACGACCTGCTGCTGCTCGGCTCAGGGTCAGGCGGGACGGCGTCGCTGGTGCAGTACGCGGCGCGGGCTAAGGCGCTCAAGGCGCGGCTGGCGCTCATCACCGCTACGCCTGCCTCGCCCATCGGCCAGCAGGCGGACATCGTGGTGCACATCCCGGCGGCCTCGCCTAAAGTCGCCAGCGCGGTGACGTCCATCCAGCCCATGGCCAACGTGTTCGAGCAGTCACTGCTGGTGCTGCTCGACATCCTCACGATCCAGATGATGCGCGAGCGCAACCTCACCTCGGAACAGATGTTCACACGCCACGCCAACCTTGAGTAGCGTCCCGCCGTCGGCGGATGAACGCCCACACGGCCAGCTCAGCCGGCTGCGGTATACTCGCAGCCTAGTTTACGCGTATGCGGCGAAAGTGAGCGAGTGCGATGCCCAAAATCAAGTGGCGGTGGGTGCTCCTGGCGGTGATCATCCTGGCGGCGGCCGCTGCAGCCGGCTTCGTCGTCTGGGCCAACACGCCGCTGGCCCCAGCGGCGGCGGCGCTGGCCGCGCTGCAATCCGATGCGGCGGTGACGGTCGAAACCGGCGAGTGGATCGTCTTCCGGCCGGCGCAGGGCGCGCCCACCGCGGGCTTCATCTTCTACCCTGGCGGGCGGGTGGATGCCCGCGCCTATGCGCCCCCGCTGCGCGATCTGGCCGCCCGCGGCTACTTGGTGGCGCTCATCCCCATGCCGCTGAACCTGGCCGTGTTCGGCGTAGAGCGGGCCGCCGCCGTCATCCAGGCGTCCCCGGACATCCAGCGCTGGGCCATCGGTGGCCACTCGCTGGGCGGGGCGATGGCGGCGCGCTTCGTCCAGGCTCACCCGGACGCTGTGCAGGGGTTGGCGCTGTGGGCGTCGTACCCGGACGTTGATCTGTCAGGCATCGAGGGGCTGGCAGTCGTCTCGATCTACGGCACGCTGGACGCGGTGGCCAGCCGCCAGACGGTGGAGGGCGCGCGCGAACGGCTGCCGGCGGATACCGTGTGGGTCGCCATCGAGGGCGGCAACCACAGCGGCTTCGGCGACTACGGCTTGCAGCCGGGCGACGCGCCGGCGACGCTCAGCCCGGCGGCGCAGTGGGCGCAGGTGACCGATGCCACCGCCGCGCTGCTGGCGCGGATCGCGGGCGGGTGAGGGGGGATTTTGTAGGCCTTGCGTCTAGTAGAAACCGGTGTGGCTTTCTCGTGAGCTGAAGCCCAAAGAGAGTAAGCCGTGGCGCAATCGGCGGCTCGCCAACCCTTCTTTTTGGACCGCTTGCAGCCAGACCAGAGTCGATCTTGTACAAAAGTGAGGCTGTCCAGTCCGTGTCTTTTAGGTAGACTGCATAACCTTGCGTCTTTGGTCTGCATCCATCTATTCCTCTATTGTCATTTTCCCACAAATTAACCAGTTAATATTGGTAGAAATCAATAAAGACTCTGCGCTGCCAGCCCGTAGAATGTGCCTCACCGCATCAGGGTTCATTTCCACAGATAGGGGTATGGGTATGCGAGAGCGCAAGCGTGGTTTCACCATTCTCATCCTGTTCGTCCTGGCCTATGTGCTGGCGTCGACGGCCATCGGCGGGGTGCTGGCCCAGGACGCCGGCGCCGACGCCGCCCCGGCCGCCGAGGCCGAAGCGGCGGCTGAGGAAGCGCCGGCTGAGATCAACAACCTGGATACCGTCTGGATCCTCATCGCCAGTTTCCTGGTGTTCTTCATGCAGGCTGGTTTCGCGCTGGTGGAGGCGGGCTTCGTGCGCGCCAAGACGGTGGTCAACATCTTCATGAAGAACTTCTTCGATCTGTCCGTCGGCGCTATCGCCTACTGGGCCATCGGCTTCGGGCTGATGTTCGGCGCTGGCAACGCCTTCTTCGGCGCTGAGTGGTTCTTCCTCGACGGGCTGCCGGAGGTATACCCAGGCTTGACCATCCCCGGCTACGCTTTCTTTTTCTTCCAGTTCGCGTTCGCGGCCACCGCGGCCACCATCGCCTCTGGAGCGATGGCCGGCCGCACCGAATTCAAGGGCTACCTGCTGTACAGCCTGCTGGTGACCATGTTGGTTTATCCGATCGTTGGCCACTGGATCTGGGGCGGCGGCTGGCTGGCGACGCTGGAGACGCCGTTCGTCGATTTCGCGGGTTCAACGGTCGTCCACTCGGTCGGCGGCTGGATTGGCCTGGTCGGTGCTATCATCTTGGGGCCGCGGCTGAACCGCTTCGGCTCAGACGGCATGCCGATGCCGGGGCACAGCATGGCGCTGGCGTCGCTGGGCACGTTCGTCCTGTGGCTGGGTTGGTTCGGCTTCAACCCCGGCAGCCAGCTCAACGCGGACGGCGCGGCCATCTCGCTCATCTCGGTGACGACGAACACCGCGGCGGCGGCGGGCGCGATCGCAGCTATGTTCATGGGGTGGTTTTTCGTGGGCAAGCCGCAGCTTCCGTGGGCGCTGAACGGCTCGCTGGCGGGGCTGGTCGCCATCACCGCGCCGTGCGCCTTCGTGACGCCCTTCGAGGCCATCATCATCGGCGCGGTCGGCGGCATCGTCATGTACCTGGGCGTGAACTTCCTGGAGCAGCGCGGCGTGGACGACGTGGTCGGGGCGGTCTCGGTGCATGGCTTCAGCGGCGTGTGGGGCACGCTGGCGGTTGGCCTGTTCCACGGCGAGCTGGGCCTGCTGCACGGCGGCGGCGCCAACCAGTTGGTGACCCAGATCATCGGCATCGTGGCGGTGGCGGCCTTCGTCATCATCGCCTCGGCGATCATGTTCTCAATCCTCAAAGCGATCGGCTGGCTGCGCGCCTCGCGCGAAGGCGAACTGCTGGGGCTGGACATCTACGAGCACGGCATGGTGGCCTACCCAGAATTCACCAACTCGCCTAGCGAGCCGGTGGCTTCTTCATAAGACGAAACGAAGCGAGCAAAGGGGTAAGCCGATATGACCAAGAAGATCGAAGCGATCATCCGCGAGGAGAAATTCCATGCGGTCAAGAAGGCGCTGTCAGACATCGGCATCGTGGGCATGACGGTGTTCGACGTGGTAGGCCGCGGGCGCGGCAGCGGCATCGAGCTCCAGTGGCGCACCGGCAAGTACGTCGTGGACCTGCTGCCGCGCAAGCAGATCAACATCATCCTAAGCGATGAAAACGTCGAGGCGACGGTGGAGGCGATCAAACGCGCCGCCTACACTGGCGACAAGGGCGACGGCGTGATCTTCGTCTACCCAGTCGACCGGGTGATCCGCATCAGCACGGGCGAAGAAGGCAAAGAGGCGCTCAGCTACCAGGGCGACATTGACGCCCGCAAGAAGAACGCCAAGTAGCGCCCCTGCTGGACTTGAGCGGCAGCGCCTAACCTGAGCTTGCGCCCGCTCTCAATCCCTCTCCCGAACGGGCTTACAGCCCTGGGAGAGGGACTTCATCGGTCTCCTCTTCTCCTGGCGCAGCGTTCGAGAGCAGGAGCGGGGGGGAGCTGGAATGAGAGTCATCGCCAGCGGCGCGCCTACTCCTGCCCCCGCAGTTTTTCCAGCTCGCCGTAGAACACTTTGGCGTCGTTGAAGCGCTTGACCGCTTCCGGGTCGCGCCGATCGCCGACCACCTTGGCCGGCACGCCGACGGCGATGCTGTAGGGCGGGATAGACTTGGTCACCACCGCCCCAGCGCCGATGACGCTGCCCCGGCCGATGGTGACCCCGTCCACCACCGTCACGTTCGAACCCAGCCACACGTCGTCCTCGATAGTGATGCCGTCGGCGGTGATCCCCTGATCTTTGATGAACCGGTTCGGATCAGCGAACACATGGTTGACGGCGGCGATGTTGACCTGCGTGCCGGTGTAGACGCCGTCGCCGATGCGCACGCCGCCCTGCCCACGGATGCAGGTGTACTCGCCGAAGAAGCAGTTCTGGCCGACGGTGATGCCGGCATGGGGCAGATCGCGATAGTTGAACACGTGGAAGATGACGCCGTGCATCAGGTTAGTGCCCGCGCCGATGGTGATGCCGCTGGGCAGCGCGTTCAGGTACACGCCCGTGTCCAGATAGACCTTGGCCCCCAGCCGGATGCGCGCGGGGTTCAGCAGCCGGACGTTATGCTCGATGATCGGCACGCCGTCCGCGTGCAGGATGGCCTTGTAGGCGATCCCGCGCAGGCCGATGCCGAGCAGCCCCGGCAGACCGCCGAGCAGGCTCATCAGCGTCTGCTCCAGCAGGTAGCGCGGCAGGCTGGTGGACTGGCTGCGCAGGTAGTAGCGGAGTTCCTGTAGCAATCCCATTGGCGGTCAGCCTCCTGATTTGTGAACGGGCGGCGAGCGGGCGAGGCCGCGAAGACGGAAGTTCACAGCCCGCCAGCTTCTTCTCAACGCGCCTCGGTGCGGTAGTCGGCGCGCGGCGGCGAGAAACAGTCGATGATCAGCGTATCCACCTCAGCGCGGGCGGTGTGTTGGATGCCGCCGGGGATCGCATAGCTGTCGCCCGGCTGCAGGACGCGCGTCTGGCCGCCGATGGTCATCTCCAGCCGGCCGTAGACTACGTAGCCCACTTGGTCGTTATCATGGCTGTGCAGCGGCACGACCGCGCCGCGCTCCAGAAAGAATTCGCACAACATGACTTCATCGGTTGTGCCCAGCGTGCGGCGGTGAATGCCTGCCAGCATCTCGATCTGCTCAGCGTCCTGAGGGAGGATGAAGTAGCCGTCGGCCATCAGCAGCGTGCTCCGGTAAAATGCTCATGAGAGTTTGCGACCCTACGCTATAAATATATGCTATGCTTGGAGCGCAGGCCAGACACCAATTGGCACTCGCTGTTTGCGATGAGTGGACTTCAACCGCTGACGCTTGAGGATGCGCCGCGCGCAAATCGCTGATAGGATTCGTGATCGTCCATGAGAAACCCGAGAGCTAGGCGTAGTGATCCGCCAACTGCGTTAGTTGTGGATGAGGATGTCCGAGTGGCTGCCGCTGTGATGCCCTGGCCGACCAAACCGTTCATCTATCAGATCAACACCTGGGTGTGGTTGAGCAGTCTGAGCCGAGATTACAACTGGCCGATCACGCTGGAGAACGTGCCGGATAAGATTTTGGACGAGCTGGCCGGCTACGGCGTGGACGCCATCTGGCTGATGGGCATCTGGACGCGCAGCGCCGCCGCCCGCGCCAGCGCCCTCAAATACGCCGCTCAGTACAAGTCGGCGCTGCCCGACCTGACCTACGACGACATCATCGGCTCAGCCTATGCCATCGGCTCCTACCAGGTGGACGAGAACTTGGGCGGGCGGCGCGGGCTGGCCGCCTTCCGTCAGCGCTTGCAGCAGCGCGGGCTGCGCCTGGTGCTGGATTTCGTGCCCAATCACGTGGCGCTCGATCACGCCTGGGTGCGCATTCACCCCGAATATCTGGTGTTGGGGACGCCGCGCGACATCGAAAAGACGCCTGGCAACTTCTTCTCCGCCCGCGATGCCACCGGCCGCACCATCGTCGTCGCCCACGGGCGCGATCCTTACTTCCCCGGCTGGATCGACACCGCCCAGGTCAACATCTTCCACAGCGGCGCGCGCCAGGCGCTGCTGGCGACGCTGCAGGACATCGCCGACCAGTGCGACGGCGTGCGCTGTGACATGGCCATGCTGCTGGTCAATGACGTCTTCGCCCACACCTGGCAGAATTTTGTGGGCGCGCCGCCCGCCACCGAGTTCTGGTCGGAAGTCATCCCGCCGGTGCGGCTGCGTCATCCCCATTTCACCTTCATCGCCGAAGTGTATTGGGACATGGAAGCCCGCCTGCTGGAATTGGGTTTTGATTACACTTATGACAAACGCCTGTACGATCGGCTGATCGGACGCCGCCCCCGCGAAGTGCGCGACCACCTGCAGGCGGCGCTCAACTTCCAGCAGCGGCAGGTGCGCTTCATCGAGAACCACGACGAGCAGCGCGCCGCCGAGACCTTGGGCCTGCGCGCCAGCCAGCCCGCCGCGGCGCTGGTGTGCACGCTGCCGGGGGCGGTGCTGCTGCACGATGGCCAGCTCATCGGACGGCGGGTGAAGCTGCCGGTGCAGATCGGCCGCCAGCCATATGAGCCGCCCAACGAAGACCTGAAGCGCTTCTATCTGAAGCTGCTGGCCGAGACGCGCGCCCCCATCTACCAGACCGGCGACTGGCGCCTGTTCCCGGTGGAGCCGGTGGCCAAAGATAACCTCACCCACGACAATCTGATCGCCTATGGCTGGCGGCGCGGCGCCGACTACCGGCTGATCATCATCAATCTGACCGACCGCCAGTCGCAGGCGCTGGTCAACCTGGAAACCTGGCCGGAAATTAAACAGCGTTCGTGGGCGCTCAATGATGTGCTGAACGGCCACCAGTATCTGCGCCAGGGCGATCTCGTAGGCGGCAAGGGACTGTACGTAGACCTATGGCCGTTTGGGGCCCACATCTTCCACCTCGAACCAGCTTGAGCCTGCGCCTGCCCTCTCGCCGGCGGCTGCGCCCGTTCGCCGCCGCCTGGGGCGCCGCCGCCTTCCTGTGGCTGGGGCCGGAGAGCGACGCCGTCTGGCCGCCGGCGCTGCTCGGCCTGGGGCTGGCCGCGCTGCTGGCGCTGCGCTGGACGGCCGACATGACGGCCGCCGCGCCCTGGTTCGCCCCGGCTGCCGCGCTGCTCGGCGGGCTGATCGGCTTGGGCACGGCTCCCGCTGCCGCCCTGCTGATGCTGTTCAAGAACGCGCTGCACGCCCACCTCTTCCCAGACTATCCGCCGGCGCTGATCTTGGCGCTGCTGGCGCGCGTCCCCGCCTGGGCGCTGGCCGGCGCGCTGGCCGGGCTGGGGCTGGCGTTCGCTTGGCGGGCGCTGCGTGAGGAGAGCGAGCGATGAAAGACGCCGTGCGCCGCTACCTGCGCGAGGCGCTGCTCAAGCTGGTGAGCGTGCAGCGCTGCACGTTCGCCCAACAGGTGGTCACGGCCAGCCCGGTCAGGGATGCCGATCTAATCGTCCAGACCTGGGCGGGCATCGTCATCTACATTCACCTGGTCGATGAGCCGATCAAGCCGCCCAAGCTGCGCCGCATCGTCGAGCACGCCACCAACGCCGGCATCAGCACGCTGTTCCTGGCCGACCGCCGGCTGCTGCCGCGCCCCGGCGAGCGCGTCCCCGCCGACCGCTGGTTTGTGGCGCTGGCGGCGCTGGCCAGCAACTGGCTGTACACCTACCGGCTGACGTCGGCCGGGCCAGCGCTGCGCCCGGTGCAGTTCATCTCGGTCAACCGGCTGGAAGTCGAGGCGCGCGACGCCGCCGATATGCCGGTCGCCCATCTGCGTCACTTTCGGCTGGACGTGCGTCACCGCGCCGTCAAGGGCTACTGGATGCTGGCCGACTTCGAGCCAGAACACGACGCCCGCGCCCACTACCGCCGGCCAGAAACGGGCGCGCCCCCTGGCTGGACGCGCCCCCCGGGCGACGGCCGCGCCGCCGCGCCGCCCGCGCCCGACTCCCGCCTCGACGGGTACTATGCGCTGCTGGGGCTTGCCCGCGAGGCCAGCCGCGATGAGGTGAAGGCCGCCTTTCGTCGGCTGGCGTTCGCGCTGCACCCGGATGTCAGCGATCTGCCTAAAGACGAGGCCGAAGCGCGTTTCAAGGCGCTGAACGAAGCCTATGAGCAGATCAAATCCGCCAACTCGTGGGGGTGATGGCGAACTCCGCGGCTGCAGCAGGAGACGCTCGCTTTGACAGGTCGTCCCTACGCCTATACTCACCCCCCTGTGACCCCTCGCGACACAACCCAGGCCGCCGCGCTGATCGCGCTGTTCAGCGCCTTGGCGTACCAAAGCGCGCACTACGAGCCGGCCCAGGCCGAGCGCCTATCTGGGCGATTGACAGCCCAGGACAGCCCAAAAGGTCGGGCGCGGCGTGGTATAATCTAACGAAGCGTCATCATCCCGCACTACAGGAGAAATTCACCTTGACTGCTGATCTGCAACTTTTGGCGATCAACACGATCCGCACGCTGTCAATCGACGCCGTCCAGAAGGCCAACAGCGGCCATCCTGGCCTGCCGATGGGGGCGGCGCCGATGGCCTACGCGCTGTGGATGCAGCATCTGCGCCACAACCCGCGCAACCCGCGCTGGGTGAACCGCGACCGCTTCATCCTGAGCGCTGGCCACGGCTCGATGCTGCTGTATGCGCTGCTGTATCTCACCGGCTATGATCTGTCGCTGGATGAGATCAAGAATTTCCGCCAGTGGGGGAGCAAAACCCCCGGCCATCCGGAGTATCACGAGACGCCGGGCGTCGAGACGACCACCGGGCCGTTGGGCCAGGGCGCGGCCAATGCGGTCGGTTTGGCGCTGGCCGAAGCTTATCTCGCGTCCTACTTCAACCGCCCCGGCTACCCGGTGATGGATCATTACACTTATGCCCTGGTCAGCGACGGCGACCTGATGGAAGGCGTAGCGGCGGAGGCCGCCTCGCTGGCCGGCATGTGGGGGCTGGGCAAGCTCATCTATCTATATGATGACAACCGCGTCACGCTCGACGGCGACACCGCCCAAACTTTCACCGAGGATGTGCTGGCGCGCTTCCGCGCCTACGGTTGGCATACGCTGACCGTGGCCGACGGCAACGACGTGGACGCCATCAGCGCCGCCATCGCCGAGGCCAAAGCCGCAGTCGACCGGCCGTCGCTCATCGCCGTGCGCACCATCATCGGCTACGGCAGCCCCAACAAGCAGGGCACGAGCAAGGCGCACGGCGCGCCGCTCGGCAAAGATGAAGTGCGGCTGGTCAAGGAAGCCTATGGCTGGCCGCAGGAGGAGTTTTACGTCCCCGGCCCGGCGCTGGAACACCTGCGCGGGGCGCTGGAGCGCGGCGCGGCTTACGAGCGGGAGTGGCAGCAGGTGTTCGCGTCCTGGCGGCAGGCGTTCCCTGACCTGGCGCGCGAATGGGACGCGGCCTTCAGCGGCCAGCTCCCTGACGGCTGGGACGCCGATCTGCCGGTGTATGCGCCGGGCAAGGCCATCGCCACCCGTAACGCGTCGGGCGAGGCGCTCAACGCCATCGCCAAGCACATCCCGACGATGATCGGCGGCGACGCCGACCTGGCCAGCAGCACCAAGACGCTCCTCAAAGGCCAGGCTGAGACTGGCCACGGCAAGCCCGCCGCCCGCAACCTGCGCTTCGGCGTGCGCGAACACGCCATGGGCAGCATCGTCAACGGTCTGGCGCTGCACGGTGGCATCATCAAGCCCTTCACCGCCACCTTCCTCACCTTCAGCGACTACATGCGCCCGGCCATCCGGCTGGGGGCGTTGATGGGGCTGCCGGTGATCTACGTGTTCACGCATGACAGCATCGGCCTGGGCGAGGACGGGCCGACGCACCAGCCGGTCGAGCATCTGGCCGCGCTGCGGGCGATCCCGAACCTGGTGGTGATCCGGCCGGCGGACGCCAATGAGACCGCCGCCGCCTGGCGCACCGCCATGACGCTGACGCGCCCGGTGGTGCTGGCCTTCAGCCGCCAGGATCTGCCGGTGCTGGCAGGCGACCACATACATTCTGGCGTGGCGCGCGGCGGCTATGTGCTGTCGGACTGCGCCGGTGCGCCGCAGGTCATCTTGATCGCCACCGGCAGCGAAGTCGCGCTGGCGCTGGCCGCGCAAGAACGGCTGGCGGCGGACGGGGTGCGGGCGCGGGTGGTCTCGCTGCCCTCGTGGGAGCTGTTCGACGCCCAGGACCCAGAGTACCGCGAGAGCGTGCTGCCGTCGGCGGTGACCGCCCGCGTCAGCATCGAGGCCGGCGTGACCCAGGGCTGGGAACGGTATGTCGGCTGCAAGGGGCGCGCGCTGGGGCTGAGCCGTTTTGGCGCCAGCGCCCCGTATGAGACGCTCTACCGCGAGTTCGGCCTGACAGTGGAGGCAGTGGTCGCCGCCGCCAAAGACCTGCTGTAGACGGTTTGATCTGGGTGCAGCGCGCGCTCTGTCTCTGGCGAAGGCCGGGGCGGCCGTCCTGAACGCTGTGGGAAAGGGAGCGCGTTCGCCCGCTGTCCCCGCCTATGGCGGCCAGGGGCGGCACTTCAGTCTGAAAACTGGTGCACTGCCGCTCTTTTGGGGCGGCGGCAGCGCGGGATTTCTGAGAACCGGACATAAATCAGTGGCGAAGAGAAAAGCCATAAGCGGCGAACAAATGCTTGACGAAGGGGGTAAATCTCCGTGTTCCTCAAGGTGCCGCTCTAAAATGGCATGGGTCGCCAAGAGATCGAGCACACGTGGTAAGCCGCGGGTCAAGATCAGTTTGCCCGGCGGTCGGTTCGCCCGCGGCTCCCAGCCACTTAAGTGCGCCAGCAAGCGCCCACCGGCCAATCGGTCAGCAAGTACCACGGCTGACTGACGGCGCTGACGATTTGCGCTTGGACTAACCAG